>NZ_CP060704.1:0-320000 GCF_014353015.1 Chitinimonas koreensis | reverse complement strand
GTACTGGTGATCGACCTGTCGATCTGCCTGGCCATCCTGGCCTACATCGCGGTGCTGAGCCCGGCGCTGTTCCTGCTGGTGGCCGGCGGCCAGGCGCTCACGCTGCTGGCGATGGCGGTCTTCTTCGGCCGCTACGAGACCCGGCTGCGCGCCGCCCAGCCGGGCCGGCAGGCGCTGATGCAGTGCTTCCAGCTGCTGGTCGGCGCCACCAAGCCGCTCAAGCAGCGCCAGGCGCTGCGCGACGCCTTCCTCGACCAGCTGTACCGGCCCACCGTGCAGCAGGTGATGCGGGACGCCGACCGCTGCAATTCGCTCGGCGTGGGCATGGATTCGGTGGCCAAGGTCGCCTTCCTGCTCGCGGTCGGCTCGATCCTGCTGGCCGCCGCCTGGCTGCCGGCCTGGCCGGCGGCGAGGCGCTGCGCAGCGCGGTGCTGGCCTACATGTTCATGGTGACGCCGTTCTCGTCGGCGCTGAACACCCTGGCCCGGCTGTTCGAGGCCGACGCCGCGCTGGCCAAGATCCAGCGCAGCGAGCTGGCCGCCGCCGAGCCGGCCGGCCCGGCCGCCGCCGTCGGCGCGGTGCAGACGCTCGGCCTGCGCGGCGCGCGCTACCGGCACCGCGACGAGGCCGGCCGGCCCGGCTTCGCGCTGGGGCCGCTCGACCTGGAGCTGCGGCGCGGCGAGATCGTGCTGCTCAAGGGCGGCAACGGCAGCGGCAAGACCACGCTGGCCAAGCTGCTGGCCGGCCTCTACCGGCCGCAGGAGGGCAGCCTGCTGCTCGACGGCGCGCCGCTGGAGGCGGGCTCGGCCCGTTACCGCGAGTGCTTCGGCGCCAGCTGGAGCGACGACGTCCAGCCGCTGATCCACCTGCCGGCCGCCGCCGGCGCCGCGCAGGAGGCCGAGGCGCTGTGGCGCAGCTTCGGCCTCGACGCGGCCCTGCCTTTCCGCGCCGGCTGGGTCGATTGCAGCGCGCTGTCGACCGGCCAGCGCCAGCGCGCCGCCCTGGTCGGCCTGCTGCTCGGCGACAGCCCCTTCCTGGTGCTCGACGAATGGGCCGCCAACCAGGACCCGGCCTACCGGCGCCGCTACTACCAGGACATCCTGCCCGGCCTGCGCCGCCGCGGCCTGGGCGTCCTGCTGATCTCGCACGACGACGAGGCCGAGGCCTGCGCCGACCGGGTGGTCGAGCTGCGCGCCGGCCAGGCGCTGGTCCGGCCGGCGGCCGCCGGCAGCCTGCGCGCGCCGCAGCTGGACCCGGCCTGAACGGCGCGGCCGGATAGAGACGAGAAGATGGATCAAGGAGGAACACCCCGATGCTGGAAACTCTGATGTCGCTCGCCTGCGGTCTGGGCGTCTGCGGCGCGACCAACACCAAGTTCGACGCCCTGCCGCTCGAACAGGCCATCGTCTATCGCCAGGGCAGCGGCGAGCAGAAGCTCGCCGTCTTCACCGACATCGGCTGCGAGGCCTGCCACGACCTGCACCGCGAGCTCAAGGTGCTCAAGGACACCACGGTCTACGTCTTCCTGCTGCCGATCACCGCCAGCGAATCCAAGCAGCTGGCCAGCACCGCGCTGTGCTCGGGCAACCCGGCCCAGGCGCTGGACCAGATGATGGAAGGCGCCCAGCTGACCGCGCCGGCCTGCGACGCCGGGCTCGAGCGCTACCTGCAGCTCGGCCGCCAGCTCGGCTTCAAGGCCACGCCGGCGCTGGTGGTGCCGAGCGGCAAGATCAAGTACGGCAGCGGCTGGAAGCGCGGCGAGCTGGCCGCCTGGACCCTCGCCGGGCAGCAGCGGCCATGAACCTGACCTCCGTGCTCCGTTCCGGCTTCGGCCGCCGCCTGAGCGCCCTGCCGATCCGCCTCTACCGCGGCATCGGCTGGGCGGTCGGCAGCGCCCACTACCTGGCCGACGCCAGCGACTGCCGCAGCGACATCCTGCCGCTGATCCGCGACGCGCTCGGCGTCGGCTTCTGGCGCGGCCACGCGATCGCCTGGCGCGCGGTGGTGACGTCCACGCTGTACGCCTTCGACAGCGCCTACCTGCTGCACGCCCCGGCGCGGCGGCTCGAGCGGCTCAACGCCAGCCGCAACCGCTGCGTCGGCGAGGACCGGCTGGCCGCGGCGATGGCCCATGGCCGCGGCGTGGTGCTGGCGGCGTCCAATTTCTCCTGCTTCTACTACGGGATGATGGCGCCGCTGGCCGGCGCAGCGCAGGCCGAGGCGAGCCAGTTCACGCTGGTGCGGCCGCCGGTCGACTCGGCCGACCCGCTGTTCGACGCGCTCTACCGCCGCACGCTGGCGATCGGCGGCCGGCCGTTCCAGTTCATCGAGACCGGCGACCGGCGGGCCGCACTCGATTTCCTGCTGGCGCTGCGCCGCAACCGGGTGGTGGTCTGCATGGTCGACTACGTCGACGCCGACCTGATGATGGTGCCGGCGCCCTTCTTCGGCCGGCCGTCCTGCCTCGCCGCCGGCGCGCTGATGATGGCCGACAAGACCGGCTCGCCGGTGCTGACCTGCACCACGCGCTACGTCGGCGGCGGCTTCGAGACCCGTTTCGGCGAACCGATCGACCCGGCCGACTGCCCGCACGAGGACCGCGTCAGCTGGCTGGCCGACCGGCTCAACGCCGCGCTGGAGCAGGACATCGTCGAGGCGCCCGGCAAGTGGGCGCGTGGGGTTCGCTGCGGGCCAAGTGGTACTACGGCGAGCAGATCGCCGCGGCGGAATGAGGACCGGCATGAAGCGATCCATCCGCACCGCCGCGCTGAGCCTGCTGCTGGCCCTGGCAGGCGCCGTCCCGGCCGCCGACGAGGGCCGCGCCTGGGCGCCCTACAACGAGCTCTACGATCTCTATGCGCGCTTCCAGTCGATCCCGCCCGAGCAGCGCGACAAGCTGCGCTTCCGCCTGCGGGTGAAGCCGGTCGACAAGAACATCGCGCTGAGCCAGGTCCAGCTGACGCTGGTCGGCCCCGGCGGCCGCACGCCGATCCCGATCGACGCCCAGGGCGCGCTCGACTTCCCGCTGTCGGACCAGCTGCACCGCGACAACCCGACCATCCATACCAACCTGCCGGCCGGCCGCAAGCTGGCGGTCAACGTCGACGTGCTGGTGAACCTGCCGCCGCGCACCCGCTTCCGCGCCGACGAACTGGCCGAGCTGGGCCGCCAGGCCGACCGCAGCGTGCGCAGCCGGGCCGGCATCTGGAGCTTCTTCATGCCCAAGGCCGACGGCATCGAGCTGCGCCTGGCCGAGCAGCAGGGCGCCTGGGTCCGGCTGCTGTCGGGCAAGGCCGAACAGCGGCTGGCGCCCAATTCGCAGGGCCGCTTCCGGCTGGCCTTCGACGCGCTCGGCGACGCCGCCGACGGCCAGGTGCTGCTGTCGGCGCCGGTGCTCGAGGCGCGCCCGCACTACCCGGTCAACATGGAGCTGTTCGTCGACTCGGAAGGCTGAGCCGCATCCCCATCCGGGGCGGGCGGTTCCTTGCGCCGCCGCCCGCCCGTCATCCCCAGGCGCATTACTTCAGGAGTCTATGCAATGAAGCAAGTCAAGGTTCTCCGCGTGTTCTCGAGCAAGGGCAGCAAGGTCCGCGTCGCCGTTCCGGCGACCGTCGCACCCAAGAGCATGGTCGGCGCGTTCAAGTGCTGCTGCTCCAACGAAGCCAATAACTAAATCGACACCGGACAGAGGAGCTCCACCATGAAGCAAACCAAGATCCTGCGCGTCGTCGCCAAGAAGGGCGACGTGGTCCGCGTGGCCGTCCCGGCCGTCAAGGCACCGAAGAGCCTGGTCGGCGCCTTCAAGTGCTGCTGTTCCAACGAAGCCAACAACTGATCCTCGAGGAGAACGTCATGCAAGCCAAAGTCCTGCGCGTCATTGCCAAGAAGGGCCAAACGGTCCGCGTCGCCGTGCCCGCCATCCAGGCTCCCAAGAGCCTGGTCGGTGCGTTCAAGTGCTGCTGCTCCAGCGAATAAGCAGTAAGCCCGGCCGCTAGGTCCCGGCCCCGCCGCACTCGCTGCGGGCCGGTCCCGCCCCATTTTCCTGGAGGTGACCATGGATACCCTACGCACCCGGCTCGTCGCCCTCGTGGCCGAGCACCTCGGCCAACCCGTCGAACAGGTCCAGTCCGCCCGCAGCCTGGCCGACCTCGGCGTCGACTCGCTCGAACTGATCGACCTGATCGCCACGGTGGAAACCGCCTTCGACATCACGATTCCCGACGATCGCCTCGAGCGGATCGACAGCATCGACCAACTGGTCGCCGCGGTCGACGAGCTGGCGCTCGCGCGCGCCTGATCCGGCCTAGCCGCGCAGCCGCTGCGCCAGCAGCCCCAGCCATTCGTGCGCGGCATAGTGGCCGGCCATCGCCGCCTCGCCGCTCGGCAGCCAGGCGAAACGGCCAAGGCTGCCGCCCTGGTAGCGCGTCGGCGCGGCGATCACCGCGAAGCCGGCGCGGCGGAATTCGGCCGCGGCCCGCGGCAGGTGGGCGGCATCGCTGACCAGCGCGACGCGGCGGATGCCGGCCGGCAGCAGCAGGCGGGCGCTGGCGTCGGCATTGCCGGCGGTATCGAGCGAGCCGGCTTCGAGCCAGCGCGCGGCCAGGCCGAAATCCTGCCGCAGCGACTGATCCATCAGCACCGCCTCGGGCAGGCCGCCCGACGGTGCGCCGCCGCTGAGCAATAGCGGCAGGCCGGTCTGCCGCGCCAGCCGAGCGCCGTAGCGCAGCCGCGCCAGCGTTATGGCGCTGATCGTCTCGCCGCCGTATTCCGGCGCGACGCGGTCGCGGCCGCCGGCCAGCACCACGATCGCCTGCGCCTGGCGCAGGGCCGCCGGGCCGGCCGGCGGCGCCGATTCGAGCGGCTCGAGCAACAGGCGCACGCCGACCGGCGCGCTGCACAGCCACAGCGCCAGCAAGCCGGCCACGGCCAGGCCGCAGCCCCGGCGCGGCCGGCGGCGCAATAGCAGCAGACCCGCCAGCACCAGCAGCAAGGGCAAGACCGGCGGCAGCAGCAGCGCCGAACACAGCTTCTTGAGCCAGAACAGCATCCCCGGGCCGGCCGCCGTCATGCCGGCAGCGCCAGCGTGGCCAGCGCGCCGCCGCCGGCCGCGTTGGCCAGCATGACGCGGCCGCCGTGCAAGCTGGCCACCTCGCGCACGAAGGGCAGGCCCAGGCCGGTCGACTTGCGGCCGTCGCCGGGCCGCGGCAGCGAGTAGAAGCGCTCGAACACCCGCTCGAGCGCGTAGTCGGGCACGCCCGGCCCGTGATCGCGCACCGTGATCGTCACCGTCCCGCCCGCCTGCGTCGCGCCCAGTTCGATGCGGCCGCCGGCCGGCGAGAAGGCGATGGCGTTGTCGAGCAGGTTGGACAGCGCCTGGCCGAGCAGGAAGCGCTCGCCGCGCAGAGTCAGGCCGTCGGCCGCCTCGACCGCCACCGCCAGCCCGCCGGCGCGCAGCGCGGCCGACTTGGCCTCGACCGCCTCGGCCAGCAGCGCGGCCAGCGCGATCGGCTCGACGTCCTCGAGCGCGCGGCGGCTCTCGAGCTGGGCCAGCGCCAGCAGCCGGTCGATGATGCTGCCGAGCCGGGCCGACTCGTGCCGGATATGGCCGAGGAAATGCGCCTGGTCGGCCGGCGCCATGTCGGCGTCGATCAGTTCGGCCGCGCCGCGGATCGCCGCCAGCGGACTCTTCAGCTCGTGGGTCAGCGCATGCACGTAGTCCTCGACGTAGCGCTTGCCGTCGAGCTCGCTGCGCATGCCTTCGAGCGCGCGGCCGAGCACGCCGACCTCGCCGCCGCCGAAATCGGGCGCCGCCACCCGCTCGCCGCGGCCGACCGCGCGCGCGTAGTCGACCAGCCGGCCGAGCGAGCGCGTCAGCCCCCAGGCCAGCAGGCCGCCGACCACCAGCGAGGCCGCCAGCACCAGCGCGCCGGCACGGGCCAGGCCGAAGAAGGCCTGCTCGAAGAACGGCTCGACCGCGCTCGACGGCTTGGCCACGGTGACCACGCCGATGATGCGGCCACCGTCGCGGATCGGCGCCGCCACGTGCATCACCGAGCTCTGCTGGTCGGCCGGATGGCTGGTGCGCGCGCCGTAGCGGCCGTGCAGCGTCAGGTAGACGTCGTTCCAGCGCGAGTAGTCCTGGCCGACCGCCAGGTGGTCCGAGTCGTACAGCACGCGGCCCTGCGCGTCGGTGATGTAGATCCGGTGGTTGGGCCGGTCCTTCTTGATGCCCCAGATGTCGGCGTCGAGCCGGCGCGCGGCGAAATCCTCCAGCCGCCGGGCGAACACGCCGTTGCCGACGGTGCCGGCCTTGACCTCGTCGCGCGCCAGCTCGGCCAGCAGGTTGGCGGTGTCGACCAGGGTGTCCTCCATCGACTGGCGCAGCGCCGGCTGCAGCCGGTCGCGCGCGTTGTCGAGCAGGAACCAGGCGGCGAGGCCGACCACCAGGAAATAGCCGAGGAAGATGCGGAAGACGATCCTCACGGCCGCGGCCCGCCGTGCCAGCTCAGGCTGTAGCCGAGGCCGCGGTGGGTGCGGATCGGGTCGAGCCCGGGCGCGGCCGCGCGCAGCTTCTGCCGCAGGCTCTTGATATGGGCGTCGACGGTGCGCTCGAAGCTCGCCTCGGGCTCGTCCCAGGCGCGATCCATCAGCTGGGCGCGGCTGAACACCCGCTCGGGCTCGGCCAGCAGGGCGGCCAGCAGGCGGTATTCGTAGCGGGTCAGCTCGAGCGCGACGCCGTCGACGCTGATGCGCGCGCGCAGCGCGTCGTGCACCAGGCCGATGCCGGCCGCGGCAGGCTGGCCGGTGCCGCGGCGCAGGATGGCCTTGACCCGGCCGGCCAGCTCGCGCGGGCTGAACGGCTTGACCACGTAGTCGTCGGCGCCGATCTCGAAGCCGACCACCCGGTCGATCTCCTCGCCGCGCGCGGTCAGGAAGACCACCGGCACCGTCGACGTACGCCGCACCGCCTTGCAGACCTCGAAGCCGCTCTGGTCGGGCAGGCCGACGTCGAGGATCAGCAGGTCGGCGCCGGCGGCGGCGAAATCGGCCAGCAGCGCACCGCCGAGCAGGTGGTGGCGCACGTCGTAGCCTTCGCGGCCGAGCGCGTAGACCACGGTATCGGCGATGGCGGCCTCGTCCTCGGCCAGCAGGATGCGCTTGTTCATGGGCGCGATTGTAGCGGCCGGCGGCCGCCCGGCTAGAAATCGGCCTTCAGCGACAGGTAGGGCCCGCGCTGGCCGTCCTTGTCGGCGATGTTGCCGAGCTCGGTATGCGCCAGCGTCAGCGCCAGGCGCTTGTTCGGCACCCAGGCGACGAAGGCGTCGCCGAAGCCGTCCTCCTTGAAGGCCGACAGGTTGTCCGGCTTCTGCCGCCACTCGGCGCCGACGATCAGGCGGTCGGTCAGGAACAGCGCCGCGCTGCCCTCGAAGCGCAGCTGGCGCGCATCCGACTTGTCGCCGCCGAAGCCGAGGATGCCGAGCTGGTTGGCGCGGGTGTAGCGCAGCGTGCCGTTGAGCAGGGTGCTGCGGCCGGCCAGGCCGTCGAGCCAGACCTTGGTGGCGGCGAGGTAGAGCTCGACGTCGCTGCCGCGGCGGGCGCCGACGAGGCGCGGCACCAGATCGAAATCGCGGTTGCGCTTGTGCATCAGGCCGATCGCCAGCTGCGGCCAGGGCCGGTCCTGGTCGACCACCGCGTCGCCGTAGACGCGCCACTTGGCGCCGACCACCTCCTGCCGGATCGCCTGGCCCGGCACGGTGTCGCCGAGGTCGAAGCGCTGGCGCGCGAACGACAGCTCGACCCGGTCGAACAGGCCGATCGCCGCGCCGGCCGATTCGAGCCGGAAGCCCTGGCTCTGCACCCGGGTATAGAAGGCGTTGCCGCCGACCTCGTCGGCGGTGCCGTAGCCGGCGATCAGGGCCCACGGCGCCAGGCCGCCGCCGGCGGCGCCCTCGAGCTGGGTGACGCCGCCGGTGGCGGGCAGGCGGCCGCCGGCCAGCGCGGGCAGGGCAGTGGCGAGCAGCAGGGCGAGGGGGGCGCGCATGGGCATACTCCGCATGGGGGATGGCGCTTCGAGTCTATACTCGGGCCAGCTCCCCCGCCCGATCTGGATGGCCCCGTGCCGGAGTCCGCCATGCCCCGCCTGCCCGCCCTGCTGCTCGCCTGTTGCCTGATTCCCGCCGTCCCGGCCGCCGAAGCGCCCGCCGCCGACAGCCTCTACCGCCGCCTCGGCGGCGAGGCCGGCATGGCGGCCATCGCCGGCGGCCTGATCGACCGCAGCGCCAGCGATCCGGCCACCCGCCGCAGCTTCGCCAAGGTCGACATCCCGCGGCTCAAGAAACTGCTGGCCGAGCAGTTCTGCCAGCTCAGCGGCGGCCCGTGCCGCTACAGCGGCGACAGCATGAAGCAGGTGCACGCCGGCCTCGGCATCGACGAGGCCGAGTTCTACGGCATGGTGGCGCACCTGCGCGAGGTGCTCGACGCGCGCGGCGCGGCCCAGGCCGACAAGAACGCGCTGCTGGCCCTGCTGGCGCCGATGCGGCGCGACGTGGTGGACAAGCCGTGAGGCGCCCGGCCCTGCCGCTGCTCCTGCTGCTGGCGCCCGGCCTCGCCGGCGCCTACGACGCGGTGGTGCTGGACGCGGCCGGCAAGCCGCTGGCCGACGCGGTGGTCTACGCCGAGCCGGCCGCCGGCGCGGCGCCCAAGGGCAGGCTCAGCGCGGCGGTCGACCAGGTGAACAAGGAATTCGTGCCGCGGATCGCCGTCGTGCAGGCCGGCACCGCGGTCAGCTTCCCCAACAAGGACAACATCCGCCACAACATCTATTCGTTCTCGCCGGCCAAGACCTTCGACCTCAAGCTCTACTCGGGCACGCCGGCGGCGCCGGTGGTGTTCGACAAGCCCGGCGTGGTGGTGCTGGGCTGCAAGATCCACGACTGGATGGTGGGCCACCTGCTGGTGGTCGACACGCCGTGGTTCGGCCGCAGCGACGCGGCCGGCCTGGCGAGGCTCGGCGAGCTGCCGCCGGGCGATTACCGGCTGCACGCCTGGCATCCGGCGCAGGCGGCCGAGGCGCCGGTGCAGCAGCTGAGGATCGGCGCCGGCGACGCCGGCCGCGCCACCTTCCGGCTGCAGCTCGCGCCCGCCGCGGCCACGGCGCCCTGAGATGCGCATCCGCAGCCTCAACTTCCGCATCGTCGCCGCCTTCTCCGGGCTGCTCGGGGCGGTGCTGCTGGCTACCTTCGTGCTGGTCGGCGTCGCCAACCTGCACATCGCGCGCGACACCGCAGCGCAGGAGCTCGCCACCGGCGAGCGCGTGTTCAAGCGCCTGCTGGAGCAGAACGGCAACCAGCTGGCCCAGGCCTCGCGCGTGCTGGCGGCCGATTTCGGCTTCCGCGAGGCGGTCGCCACCGGCGATACCGACACCATCGTCTCGGTGCTGGAGAACCACGGCAACCGCATCCATGCCGACCTCCTGATGTGGTCCGGCACCGACGGCCGCATCCTGGCTGACACGGTCGAGCCCGGCCGGGCCGGCCAGCCCTACCCGTTCGGCCGGCTGCTGGCGCAGGCCGGCCGCCACGGCGGCGCCAACGGCGTGGAGCGCGTGGGCGACCGGCTCTACCAGCTGGTCGTGGTGCCGGTACGCGCGCCGGTGCTGACCGGCTGGGTGACCATGGGCTTCGAGATCGACCAGCCGGTGGTGGACGACCTGCTGGCGGTATCGGGCCTGCAGGTGGCCTTCCTCGGCCGGGAGGCCGGCGGCTGGCGCCAATTCGCCTCCACCCTCGAGCAGGCCGAGCGCGACGCGCTCGCCGCCGGGCTGGCCGAGGCGGAAAGGCGCGGGCAGCCCGCCACCGGCACGCTGCGGCTCGACGGCGAGGACTTCCAGACCCGCCTGGTCAAGCTCGGCGACGGCCCGGCCGGCCCGCTCTACGCCCTGCTGGCGCGCTCGCTGCACGAGGCGATGGCGCCCTTCTACGCGCTGCAGGGGACGCTGGCGGCGGTGGCCGCCATCGCGCTCGGCTTCAGCCTGATGGCCAGTACCCGCATCGCCCGCCGCATCACCGGCCCCCTGCGCGCACTGGCGCAGGCGGCCGAGCGGATCCAGCAGGGCGACTACCAGCAGCGGCAGCCGGCAGCCGCCGACACCCGCGAGATCGCCCAGCTGGCCGGCAGCCTGGCCCATATGCGCGACGCCATCGCCGAGCGCGAGGCCGAGATCCGCAAGCTGGCCTACCAGGACCGGCTGACCGGGCTGCCCAACCGGCTGCGCTTCAAGCAGCTGCTCGACGCGGCGATCGAGGCGGCCGGCCGCGAGGGCAGGCCGCTGACCGTGGTGCTGCTCAATCTGGACCGCTTCCAGTACATCAACGACAGCCTGGGCCACCCGACCGGCGACCTGGTGCTGGTCGAGGTCGGCCTGCGCCTGCGCGCGGCGGCGCGCGCCGAGGACGTGGTGGCGCGCTTCTCGGGCGACGAATTCGCGCTGCTGCTGCACGACGTGCACATCGACCAGTCGCCGCAGGCGCTCGACCGGCTGCACCGGGTGTTCGACCGCCGCCTCAACCTCGGCGGCCGGCCGCTCGACCTGCGCGCCGGCATGGGCGCCGCCGGCTTCCCCGAGCACGGCCGCGACGCCATCGACCTGGTCCGCTGCGCCGACCTGGCGATGCACCGCGCCAAGCGCGCCGGCCAGCGCCACCTGCGCTACGACGCGGGCATGCAGACCTTCCGCGAGGAGCACCTGTCGCTCTTGGGCGACCTGCAGCGCGCCATCGAGCACGACGAACTGACGCTGCACTACCAGCCCAAGGTGCGGCTGGCCGACGGCGACGCCAACGCGGCCGAGGCGCTGGTGCGCTGGAACCATCCGCACAAGGGCTTCGTGCCGCCGGGCGAGTTCATCCCCTTCGCCGAGCAGACCGGCTACATCACCGAGCTGACGCGCTGGGTGCTGGCGCAGGCGATCCGCCAGGCCGGCCTGTGGGCCGGGGCGGGGCGGCCGGTCGAGGTGTCGGTCAACCTGTCGGCGCGCGACCTGTTCGATCCCGGCCTCGCCGCCGAGGTGGCCAGCCGGCTCGACCGCCACCGGCTGCCGCCGGAGCTGCTGTGCCTGGAAATCACCGAGAGCGGCCTGATGGAGGAGCCGCAGCGCGCCCGCGACGTGCTCGACAAGCTGCGGGCGCTCGGCGTCCGGATCGCCATCGACGACTACGGCACCGGCTATTCCTCGCTGGCTTACCTGCGCCGGCTGCCGGTGACCGAACTCAAGATCGACCGCGCCTTCGTGCTCGAACTGGCGCACAACCCGCGCGACGCGCTGATCGTGCGCTCCACCGTCGAACTGGGCCGCGGACTGGGCCTGACGGTGGTGGCCGAGGGCGTCGAGGACGCCCCGACGGTGGCGCTGCTGGCCGAGATGGGCTGCGACCGGGTGCAGGGCTATGTGTTCGCGCGGCCGATGGCGGTGGCGGCGTTCGACGCGTGGCGGGACGAGCGGGCGGGAGTGGCCCGGGTGGTGGAAGGCGAGGCGGTGAAGGGGAAGGGTGAAGAGGGAAGGGTAACCTCATCCCCACCCCAACCCTCCCCTTGAAGGGGAGGGAGCTGTATTGCAACACGTACGACGATCACAGCTCATTCAGAATGGCGCGCCCTGCTCCTCCCCCTTCAAGGGGAGGCTGGGAGGGGGATGGGGTTACCCTTCCCTCTTCACCCTTCCCCCTTCCCGCCCACCCCTCACATTTCACGTTTCACATTTCACGTCGCCTGCTACCCTTCCGCCGTTTCCCCTCCTCGCCCCGTACCGCCACCATGCCCGACATCGGCTCCCCCGAATTCGTCTTCTGGTTCCGCCAGGCCGCGCCCTACATCCACGCCTTCGGCGGCCGCACCTTCGTGGTCGCCTTCGGCGGCGACCTGGTGCGCGACGGCGACTTCGTGCGCCTGGCGCACGACCTCAACATCCTGGTCAGCCTCGGCGTCAACCTGGTGCTGGTGCACGGCGCCCGGCCGCAGATCAACCAGCGCCTGACCGAGGCCGGCCTGCCGTGCAAGTTCGAGCAGGGCGTGCGGGTGACCGAGCGCGACAGCATGGGCGGCGTGCTGCAGGCGATCGGCCAGGTGCGCTTCGAGATCGAGGCCGGCCTGTCGATGGGCCTGGCCAATTCGCCGATGGCCAATGCCGACATCCGCGTCGCCGGCGGCAACTTCGTCACCGCCCAGCCGGTCGGCGTGCGCGACGGCGTCGACATGCAGTACAGCGGCGAGGTGCGCAAGCTCGACGTCGCCGCGATGCGCGACCGGCTGGAGTTCGGCGAGACCATCCTGCTCTCGCCGGTCGGCTACTCGCCCACCGGCGAGGCGTTCAACCTCACGCTCGAGGACGTCGCCACCACCGCGGCGGTGGCGCTGCAGGCCGACAAGCTGATCTTCCTGCTCGACCAGCCCGGCGTGGTCGACGAGGACGGCCAGCTGCTCAACGAGCTGACCGCGGCCGAGGCCGAGCGCTACCTGCGCGAGGAGATCCGCGTCACCGACGACATCGACTTCTACCTGCCCTGCTGCATCCGCGCGGTGCGCCACGGCGTGGCGCGCGCCCACCTGATCTCGCGCCACCTCGACGGCGGCCTCCTGACCGAGCTGTTCACCCACGAGGGCATCGGCACCATGATCTCGCGCGAGCCGCTCGAGACCCTGCGCCGCGCCACCATCGACGACGTCGGCGGCATCCTGGCGCTGATCGAGCCGCTCGAGGAGCAGGGCGTGCTGGTCAAGCGCTCGCGCGAGCTGCTCGAACGCGAGATCGAGCGCTTCGCGGTGCTCGAGCACGACCGCAAGATCATCGGCTGCGTGGCGCTGCATACCTTCGAGGAGAGCGACATCGCCGAGCTGGCCGGCCTCGCCGTGCACCCGGACTACCGCGACGGCGGCCGCGGCGAGCAGCTGCTCAAGCACGTCGAGCGCGAGGCGCGGCGGCTGCGCATCAAGCAGCTGTTCGTGCTGACCACCCGCACCGCCCACTGGTTCGTCGAGCGCGGCTTCGCCCCGGCCGACGTCGAGGTGCTGCCGATGAAGAAGAAGACGCTGTACAACTGGCAGCGCCGCTCCAAGGTCTTCCTCAAGCCGCTGTGACCTCGGCCCGCCCGGCCCGGCGCTTCGGTTCCTGGAAAATCGACGCGTTCCTGCCGCTCCATCCCGCTCCTGCCGTCCTCGCTGCCGCGCGGGCGCCCCGCCGACGCGGGATTCGCGCCTTTTTCAACGGCCTGCTAGGCTTCTAGGGCTGTTCGCATCTCACAGAAGCTGAACAAAATAGCGCCCCTGCCGCAGGCGGCAGCGGGACGCGACGATCGAGGGCCGGCGACAAGGCCCGGGACGACTTTTCCGGAACAGGGCGGGCTGGGCGCCGACGGCGCCCGGAGGGATCGGGACATGCTTCATCGGCTGGTGCTTGGATGGCTGTTGCTGTGCGCCTGCCTCGGCGCGCAGGCGGCCGCGCGCGAACTGACCATCGGCATCGAGCCCTACTTCACGCCGCGCCTCTTGATCTCGAGCTTCCAGCCGATGCGCGAGGCGCTCGAGCGCACGCTGGGCCAGCCGGTGGTGCTGCTCACCGCGCCCGACTACCGCCAGTTCGTGCGCCGCATCGAGGCGCGCGAGTTCGACCTGGTCATCATCGGCCCGCATACCGCGCGCTATGCCGAGCAGCAGGCCGGCTACCGCGCCACGCTGATCGGCCGCGCGCGCCTGTTGAGCCTCCTGGTGGTCAAGCGCGACGGCGGCGTGCGGCAGGCCGCCGACCTGTCGGGCCAGACCATCGCCATGCCCGACTCGCTGACCGCCACCGCGATGCTGGGCGAGGAATGGCTGCGCAAGCAGAACCTGCGCACCGCGCTGCGCTACTTCGATTTCCATAACGCCGCCGCGATGGCCGTGCTGCACGGCGACGTGGCCGCCGCCTTCGTCAACAAGACCGCCTTCGGCCACCTGCCGCCCGAGGTGCGCGACAGCTTGCGGGTGCTGGCCGAGACGCGCAGCCTGCCGCACATGGTGGTGCTGCTGAACGGCCGCTACGGCCCCGAGGAGCGGCAGCGCTACGCCGACGCGGTGGCCGGCTTCGTCAATTCGGCCGAGCACGGCGAGAGCTTCGCCGGCAAGCTCGGTTTCGCCGGCGCCGACGCGGTGCGCGAGGGCGACCTCGACGTGGTCGAGCCGCTGGTCGCCGAGCTGCGGCGCAGGTTGAGGACGGAATGACAGGAACGAGATGCTGATGCAGGTGCCCTTCTTCAGAACCCTGCGCGCGCGGCTGGTGCTGGCCATCCTGGTGGTGCAGTGCGCGGTGCTGGCGGTGCTGCTGGCCAATGTCGGCCGGGTCTGGTCCGACATGGTGCTGCGCGCCACCGAGGTGCGCGTGCAGGAGCTGGCCCGGCTGCTCAACGCCGCGCTGGCGCCGTCGATGGCCTCGCTCGACTACGCGCCGGCGGCCGAGCTGCTGGACGGCGTGCGCACGCCCGAGGGCATCGACTACCTGGTGCTGTTCGACCGCCAGGGCAAGGTGGTGGCCGCGCGCGGCTGGGACATCGGCACGCCGCTGCCGCCGCCCGACGCGCCGGGCCGGCTGGCCGGCGGCGGCGAGGTGCCGCCGATCGTGCACGCCAGCGCGCCGATCGAACTGGCCGGCCAGCGCTACGGCCTGCTGCGCTTCGGCATCTCGACCGAACTCTTGCGCGAGTCGGCCGACCGCATCGTCTGGCAGAGCGCCACCGTGGTCATCGTCGGCGCGCTGGTGTCGGCCATCCTGCTGGCCTCGCTCGGCTTCTGGCTGACCCGCCGGCTGTACCGGCTGATCGAGGCGGCCGACCGCCATGCCGCCGCCGGCGCGCTGGGCCAGATCGCGGTCGAGGGCGAGGACGAGATCGCCCAGCTGGCGCAGCGCTTCAACCAGATGGCGGTCGGCATCCAGGAACGGCTCGACGCGCTGAAGAAGAACGAGGAGAAATTCCTCGCCATCGCCGACTACACCTACGGCGTCGAGCTGTGGCTCGACCCGGACGGCCGGCTGGTCTGGGTGAACGCCTCGGTGACGCGGCTGACCGGCTACACCGTGCGCGAATGCATGGAGATGCGCCAGTTCCCGTTGCCGCTGGCCACGCTGGAGGAGCGCGGCCGGGTGGCCGAGGCGCTCAAGCAGGCGCTGACCGGTACCGCCGGCCAGGATTTCGAATTCCGCGCCATGAAGCGCGAGGGCCGCACCTTCTGGGCCGCCATGAGCTGGCAGCCGATCTACGACGCGCACGCCAACTACCTCGGCATCCGCGCCTCGATCCACGACAACAGCCAGTTCAAGGAAGACCGGCTGGCGCTCAAGCGCGCGGTGTACGAGCTGCAGCAGTCGCAGGCGCTGAACCAGACCTACCTGGCCCGCGCCGAGGCCGAGCGCGCGCGGCTGACCGCCCTGCTGTCGGCGATGCGCTTCGGCGTGCTGTTCGTCGACAACGACAACCAGGTGGTCTTCCACAACCCGGCCTTCAAGACGCTGTGGCTGATCGACGATTCGATCCCGGTGATCGGCAAGCCGATCGGTCAGGTGCTGCAGACCGCGCTGAACAAGCCGGCCGACTACGACTTCGCCACCCACCTCGAGGCCAGCGACGCGCTGGCGGCGATGGACGTCTACCCGGGCGACCTGACCATGAACGACGGCCGCATCGTCACCCAGCACTGCTACACGGTGCGCGACGAGCTCGGCATCTTCACCGGCCGGCTGTGGGTCTACGAGGACGTCACCCAGGAGCACTTCCTCAACGAGCGCATGGTGTTCCTGGCCGAGCGCGACGCGCTGACCGGGCTCTACAACCGCCACGCCTTCCAGGAGCAGCTCGAGCGGCTGCTGGCCGAGGCCGAGCGGCTGCAGGACACGCTGGCGGTGCTGTACTTCGACCTCGACGAGTTCAAGTACGTCAACGACACCTTCGGCCACGGCGCCGGCGACGAGCTGCTCAAGCGGGTGGCGCAGGAGATCTCGGGCCAGGTGCGCCGCAACGAGTTCTTCGCCCGGCTCGGCGGCGACGAGTTCGCCATCCTGGTGCCGAGCTGCACCGAGACCGACGTGACCCATCTGTCCAACCGGGTGGTGGCCACCGTGTCGGGCATCCAGTTCAGCGTCGACAGCCAGCCGCTGCGGCTGTCGAGCAGCCTCGGCGTGGCGATGTTCCCGCTGCACGCGGAGAACGCCGAGGACCTGGTGGCGCATGCCGATACCGCGATGTACCAGGCCAAGTCGGCCGGCAAGGCGACCTGGCGCATGTACCAGGCCGAGCGCGACGCCAGCCGCGAGATGGTCAACCGGCTGACCTGGAACGAGAAGATCCAGCAGGCGCTGGAGAACGACGGCTTCGTGCTGTACTTCCAGGGCATCTACGACGCCGCAACCCGCGAGGTGGCCCACCTCGAGGCGCTGGTGCGGATGAAGGACCCGAACAACCCGGGCCAGATCGTGCCGCCCGGCCACTTCATCCCGCATGCCGAGAAGAGCGGCAAGATCCTCGACATCGACCGCTGGGTGATCGGCCAGACCATCCGCCTGCTGGCCGCCAACCGCGCCATGCCCTCGGTGGCGGTCAACATCTCGGGCCGCAGCTTCGACGAGACCAGCCTGCCCGACTACATCAACGCCATGCTGCGCGAATGCCAGGTCGAGCCCGAGCGGCTGATGGTCGAGCTGACCGAGACCGCGGCGGTCAGCGACATGCGCGACGCCCAGCGCTTCATCGAGGCGCTGCGCGCCACCGGCTGCACCGTCTGCCTCGACGACTTCGGCGCCGGCTTCTCCTCCTTCGCCTACCTCAAGCACCTCAAGGCGCACGTGCTGAAGATCGACGGCCTGTTCATCCGCGACCTGCCCAAGGACCACGACAGCCAGGTGTTCGTGAAGGGCATGGCCAGCATCGCGCGCGACATGGGCAAGCAGACGGTGGCCGAGTTCGTCGAGGACGAGGAGACGCTGCGCATGCTGGTCGAGTTCGGCGTCGACATGGTGCAGGGCTACTACCTCGACAAGCCGACGCCCGACCATCCGGCCTTGCGCGGGGTGCAGGCGGTGCATGCGTGAGATGGGTGTGGGGGAGGGAGGCGTAACCCCGTCTCCATCCGAAGCCGGCCGCCCCCCCTTGAAGGGGAGGGAGCCCGATTGCGACACGTCTGACGATCACTGCCGACCGAGTCGGCGCCCCCTCAAGTGGGAGGCCGGGAGGGGGATGGGGCCAACACTTCCCCCTCACGCCTATCCACCTCACAAAAAAGGCCGGGCTCCCCCGGCCTTTTTCAAGGTTGCCGCATCAGGACGGCGAGGCCGTCTTGCGGACGGTCGGGTAATTCACCCAGTAGATCGAGCCGCCACCGAGCCTCGCGCCCTGTTCGACGCGGGCGACATAGGCGTGGTCGACTTCGTATTCCACCGGGGTGCTGGCGCAGCCGGCCAGCAAGAGGACGAGGGCCAGGGCAAGCAGGCGCATGATGGTCTCCAGGCGCGAAGGAAATGGCGCGCCAAGATCACGCTAGGCCCGGCCGCAACGGCCCGCCGGTTTTAGCGATGGGCGGCAGCGCGCGCCGATTCCAGCCGTTCCACCGTGCCGACGTCGAGCCATTGGCCGGCATAGCGCTCGCCGCTCAACCGGCCCTCGGCCATGGCGGCCTGGAACCACGGCAGCAGCGGACCGGGCCGGTCGGCCGGCACCGCCTCGAAGAAAGCCGGCGTATAGACCGCCACGCCGCTGAAGGTCAGCGGCTCCAGCCCGTCGCCATGCGGCCGGACCGCCCCCGCGGCGTCGAGCGCCAGGTCGGCGCCGGTCTTGTAAGCGGGCTTGGGCACCAGCACCAGATGGCCGCGCGCGCCGCCGGCCGCCGCCAGCCGCTCCACCACCGGCCGCAGCCGTTCGAACGGGTAGTCGGTCCAGACGTCGCCGTTCACCACCGCGAACGGCGCCTCGCCCAGCAGCGGCAAGGCGCGGGCGATGCCGCCGGCGGTCTCCAGCGCCGTGCCCTCGGGCGAATAGGCGATGCGCACGCCGAAGGCCGCGCCGTCGCCGAGTGCCGCCTCGATCTGCGCACCGAGCCAGGCATGGTTGACCACCACTTCGGTGATGCCGGCCGCCGCCAGCCGGCGCAGGTGCCAGCCGATCAGCGGCAGGCCGCCGACGTCGAGCAGCGGCTTCGGGGTATGGTCGGTCAACGGCCGCATGCGTTCGCCGCGGCCGGCGGCGAGGATCATCGCTTTCATCGGCTTCATTCGTTGTAGTGAACCATGCGGATCTGCTTGCACTTGGCGCATTCGCCCGAAAAGGCAGATCCATTCTTGCGTATCTTCAAATACTGTCCGCAATCGGGGCACATCGCGTCGATCTTGCTGTTCTTCTCGCAAGCCAGGCAGAAGAAGTAATAACCGAATTTGCCGTACCTGATTTCCAGTTTATCGGACGCGCAATGACGGCAATTGCTCAGGTATTGCCTCGGTTCGACGCCCAGCAGCTTATGGACGAAAGCCTGATCCTTGGGGCGATATGCGCAGGTCGTTGCCGCCTCGGCTTTCGGTTTTGGCTCCGGTCTCGGTTCCTGTTTCGGCTCCGCGCTCGATTGCACCACTGCGGGCGAAGCAACGACGGCCGGCGCCGCGATCGTCGCCGGCTCGGCCTCCGGCGAATCGGCTTGTTCGGACGGCGGCCTGGGCTGGTGGCGTGCCGCCAGCCATTGCGCCAGCCGGGTCTTGTTCTGCTCCGACAGCACGAAATCGCCTTCGCCATGGTATTGGGCACGCAGTTTCACCAGCTCACCGATGCGTTCGTCGATCTGATCGGCCTTGCAGACTTCCTGATAACGCTCCCGCTCCCGGGTCAGGAATTCGCCACCGTCCGAAATGGCGACCAGAACGTCGATATGCATTTTCTCGATCGCGGACCGGGTATTTTCGGCGGCGTTGCTCAACATCAATCTGCGCAGACGCCGCGCCTGCATCTGGCCTTGCTTGATCGGAGACTGGATACCGAAACTCTTGTCCTTCTTCGCTGCGGCGTCGAAATACCACCGCTTCCATTCGCCCTGTTCATTGACCTGGATCTTGCCCGATACGCTCTTGCTCTCGACGATGATCAGGCCGTATTGATGAATCAGCAGATGATCGACTTGGCAGAAATCGCCGTCGGGTGCGACCACCCTGAGATCGTTCAGGATCAACAGGCGGGGCTCGTCGCCAAAATATTGCGCCAGGTACCACGCCAGGCGCTTCTCCGCGGCATAGCCCGCCTGCTCCTGCTTGCTCTCGCAGCGATATGCGTCGATGTCCTTGACGATCATGGTCTTCCCCTCTCCGTATTGCCGCTTGCGCTTGTCTCCGCGCTCATCGGCCACCGCTCAGTCGAAATAGCGCGCCGCGATCGCCAGCGCCGCATCCACTGCCGCCGCGTCGACGTCGAGATGGGTCACCCAGCGCTGCGCCGTGCCGACGCTGCTGACCAGGAGGCCCGCCGTGGCCAGGTGGCGGGCGAAGCCTTCGGCGACGTCGGCCGCTACCTGTACGAACACCATATTGGTCTGGTTCTCCACCGTCAGCCCCGGCAGCTTGCGCAGGCCGTCGGCCAGCCGCGCGGCGTTGGCGTGGTCGTCGGCCAGCCGGTCCAGGTTGTGATCGAGCGCGTACAGCCCGGCCGCGGCCAGGATGCCGGCCTGGCGCATGCCGCCGCCGAGCATCTTGCGCCAGCGGCGGCCCTGGGTGATGAAGTCGCGGCGGCCGAGCAGCACCGAGCCGACCGGCGCGCCGAGGCCCTTGGACAGGCAGACCGAGACCGAGTCGAAGCCGCGCGCGATCTCGGCCGGCGTGGTGCCGCGCGCCACCGCGGCATTCCACAGCCGGGCGCCGTCGAGGTGAGTGGCGAGGCCGATGCCGTGGGCCCAGCGGGTCGCGGTGTCGACGTAGTCGGCCGGCAGCACCTTGCCGCCGATGGTGTTCTCCAGCGCCAGGAGGCGGGTGCGGGCGAAGTGCGCGTCGTCGGGCTTGACCGCCTTCTTCAGCTTGTCGAGCGGGATGCTGCCGTCGGCGGCGTTCTCGATCGGCTGCGGCTGGATGCTGCCGAGCACCGCGGCGCCGCCGCCCTCGTACTTGTAGGTATGCGCGTCCTGGCCGACCAGGTATTCGTCGCCGCGCTGGCAATGCGCCATCAGCGCGATCAGGTTCGATTGGGTGCCCGAGGGCACGAACAGGCCGGCCTCGTAGCCGAGCCGCTCGGCCGCGACCGCTTCGAGCCGCTGCACCGTCGGGTCGTCGCCCCAGACGTCGTCGCCGACCTCGGCCGCCAGCATCGCGGCGCGCATGGCGGCGGTCGGGCGGGTGACGGTGTCGGAACGGAAGTCGTACAGCACGGGGCCGGTGGCGGCCTGCGGGTAGCTCATGGCGGGGTTTCCTGTCGATCGGGGAGCGGCAAGCTTATCGCACCGCGCGATGGCGGCAAGCGTGGCGCACCGGCCGCGATGCCGGCAGGCTGAGGCCCGCAGGCGGCGGGGCAACAGGAGGTCGACGCGGATGCGTCCATGTCGGCGCTGCTTCGGCCGCGAATGGGACCGGTGCCACGCCGCCGATTCGCGGCTGAAGCCGCGCCTACAGGGGAAAGCGCCGGGATGGAACCCGGCAGCCGGCGCTCAGCCGAACGCCAGCCCGAGCACCCCGGCTACGATCACGCCGGCCGCCAGCATGCGGCGCGACAGCTCGCCCTCGTCGAGCAGCCGGGCGCCGTACCAGGCGCCGACCATCATCGACAATTCGCGCGCCGGCGCGACATGGCTGACCGGCGCCATCTGCATGGCGAACAGCACCAGCGTGTAGCCGAGCGGGCCGAGCACGCTGACGCCGAGCGCGAATTTCCAGTAGCGCCGCCATTCGGGCAGCAGCGTCGACCGGTCGGCCAGCGCGCGCGGCGTCAGCAGCAGGAAGCGCAAGCTGTTGCCGGCATAGTCGACCAGCAGCGGCGACAGCAGCAGCACCTTGACCGCATGGCCGTCCCACACCGTGTAGACGGCGATGCAGGCACCGGTCGCCACGCCCCAGAACAGGCTGCGGCGCGCGCCGCCGGCATGGAAGATGCGCGGCCCGCCGGCCAGCATGAACACCCCGGCCACCACCGCCAGCGCGCCGACGCTGGCCAGCCAGCCGGGCCGCTCGCCCAGCACCAGCATGGCGCCGAAGAAGGACAGCAGCGGGCCGGTGCCGCGCGCCAGCGGGTAGACCACCGACAGGTCGCCGACCTTGTAGCCGCGCTGCAGCGCCATCGAGTAGGCGGTGTGCAGCAGCGCGCTGCCGGCCAGCGCGATCCACTCGGGCCAGCCGAGCTGCGGCCGCTCGAACGCGAGGTAGATCGCCACCACCGGCAGCCACAGCACCACCGTGCCGGCCGAGTAGAACCAGACGAAGTGGCGGCAGTCGGCGGCGCGCTTGGCCAGCAGGTTCCACGAGGCGTGGGTGAAGGCGGCGAAGATCACCAGGGCCAGGGCGGTCAGGGGCATGGGGAGTCGGATGAGCGGGACAAATGGTGGCGCAGTTGCAGGAGCGGCTTCGGCCGCGAATGGCTATGCGAGACGAACGACCATTCGGGCCGAAGCCGCTCCTACGGGGCCGCGACGGGGGACGCCCGAGGCGCCCGGACCGCGGCCCTCAGAAGGTGTAGCCGACCTGCACCTGCACCTCGTGCAGCCGGTTCAGCAGCTTGTACAGCGGATGCAGCTCGGCGTAGCGCGCGCAGGTCTCGCGCAGGTAGGCCAGCGCGACCGGCATGTCGTCGAGGTAGCGCGGCTTGCCGTCACGGTGGACCAGGCGGGCGAAGGTGCCGAGCGTGCGGATCTGGCGGAACACGCCCATCCACTCGAACTCGGCGTAGAACTGGTCGAACGCCGCCGGCACCGGCAGGCCGGCCCGGCGCGCGGCCTCCCAGTAGCGGATCGCCAGTTCGAGGCGGAAGGCCTCGGGCCAGCTCACGTACATATCCTTGAGCAGCGAGGCAAGGTCGTAACCGATCGGGCCGCGGCGCGCGTCCTGGAAGTCGAGCACGCCGAGCCGCCCGCCCTCGGCCGGCACCGTCAGGTTGCGGCTGTGGTAGTCGAAATGGATCGCCACCTTGCCCTGGGCCTGGGCGCGCAGCACCAGCAGCGCCCGGCAGCGCTCCCACACCGCGCGGTCCTCGCCGGCCAGCGGCTTGCCCAGGTGGCGGTCGGCGTACCACTCGGCGAAGCGCTCCAGATCGTCGGCCATGGTCGCCGCATCGTAGTCGGGCAGGGCGGCAGCATCGACGCCGGCCTGCAGCGCCACCAGCGCGTCGATCGCGCGGCGGTAGAGCGCGGTGGCGGCCTCCTCGTCGAGGCCGGCCAGCGCGGTCTGCAGATCGGTCTCGCCGACGTCCTCCAGCAGCAGGAATCCCTGCTGCGCATCGTGCGCCAGCACCGCCGGCACCCGCACGGCCGGGGCCAGCAGCGCGGCGACGCGCAGGAAAGGCGCCGGATCGCAGCGCTCGGGCGGCGCGTCCATCGCCACATAGCTGCCGCCGCCGGCCGGCGCGACGCGGAAATAGCGCCGGCTCGAGGCGTCGCCGATCGGCTCGGACAGGGTGAAAGCGGTCTCCAGCCGGCCCTGCAGCCAGGCGCGCAGCGCGTCGATTCGATCCATGGGGCGGTTTGTGCGATAGGGGAAAGTGTGCGATTTTAGCGCACTTCGAGTACCCGCCCCGTCGCGCCCATGCCGCGTTTCAAGCCCCTCTCCCTCGCCGTCTGCTGTGCCCTGGCCGCCCTCGCGGGGCCTGCCTACGCCGAGGAGCCGGCCGCCGCGACGCCGCCCGCCGACGCCCCGGCCGGCCCCACCGTGATCCATGCCGACCAGGTCGAAGGCATCGGCCAGGCCGAGACCACCGCGCGCGGCAACGTCAGCGTCGAACAGGACGGCCGCCGCATCGAGGCGCAATGGGCCAAGCTGTTCCAGGACAGCGGCGAGATCCGCGCCGGCGACCGCACCCGCATGACCCAGGACAAGGACGTGCTCGAGGGCGGCGAACTCTACTTCAAGCAGGAGAGCCGCACCGGCGAGCTCGATGCGCCGAACTACCGCTTCGGCGAGCGCGCCGGCCGCGGCGACGCGGTCAAGCTGATCTTCGACGGGCCGGACCGCTACACGCTGCAGCAGGCGCGCTTCACCACCTGCGCGGCCGGCGACGATTCCTGGTTCATCCGCGCCCGCGAACTCGATCTCGACTACAGCCGCAACCTCGGCGTGGCCCACCACGGCACGGTCGAATTCAAGGGCGTGCCGCTCCTGTACTCGCCCTACCTCGATTTCTCGCTCGACGGCTCGCGCAAGTCGGGCCTCCTGGCCCCGTCGTTCGATTCGAGCAGCAGCGGCGGCTTCGAACTGGCCATCCCCTATTACTGGAACATCGCGCCGAACTACGACGCCACCATCTCGCCGCGCATCATCACCAAGCGCGGCCTGATGCTGGGCACCGAGTTCCGCTACCTCGGCGAGCGGCACAACGGCGTGCTGTCGGCCGACGTGATCGGCAAGGACCGCGTCTACGGCGACGAGCGCCACGCGCTGCGCTTCGAGCACCACCAGCAGCTGGCGCCGGCCTGGCGCACCGATCTCAACGTGCAGGCGGTGTCGGACGACAGCTACTTCGCCGACTTCGGCGACCGGCTGGCGGTGGCCTCGCAGCAGTTCCTGCCGCGCGAGGGCACGCTGAACTACAACCAGGGCGCTTTCGCCGCCATGTTCAAGGTGCAGCGCTACCAGACGCTGCAGGACCCGGCCCGGCTGGTCGACGAGCCCTATGCCCGGCTGCCCCAGCTGACCGCCAACTACAGCCGCGTGCTGGCCGGCCCGCTGCGGCTCGACGTCGCCAGCGAGGCGGTGCGCTTCGCCAATGCCTGGAGCGCGCAGGGCGGGAAGCGGCCCGAGGGCGACCGCTACCTGGCCTATCCGAGCGTGAGCCTGCCGATCGAGCGCGGCTACGGCTTCGTCACGCCCAAGCTCGGTTTCCACAGCACGCGCTACCGGCTCGACGAAGGCCAGCGCTACGGCCGCGACCTGCCGGTGTTCAGCCTCGATTCGGGCCTGTTCTTCGACCGCGAGACCCATATCGCCGGGCGCGACATGGTGCAGTCGCTCGAGCCGCGCGCCTACTACGTGCGCATCCCCTACCGCGACCAGTCGAAGATCCCCAACTTCGACTCGGGCAAGGCCGATTTCAGCTTCGCCCAGATGTTCACCGAGAACCAGTACACCGGCAGCGACCGCCTCAACGACGCCAACCAGCTCACGCTGGCGCTGACCTCGCGGCTGTTCGAGGCCGACAACGGCGTCGAGCGCGCGCGCTTCGCGGTCGGCCAGCGCTTCTACTTCGAGCCGCAGCGCGTCACACTGGGCGAGGCGGCGCGCGGCGACGACGTGACCGCGTCCGACGTGATCGTCACCGCCGGCGGCCAGCCGTTCGATGCCTGGTGGCTCGACGCCGCCACCCAGTACGACCGCGACGCCCACCGCACCAGCAAGGCCACCTTCAACCTGCGCTACCAGCCCGATCCGGGCCGGCTGCTCAATTTCCGCTACCGGCTCGACCGCTTCACCGACACCAAGCAGCTCGACCTGTCGACCCAGTGGGCGGTCACCCGCAACTGGCAGGTGCTGGCGCGGCACAACTGGTCGATCAAGGACCGCCGGCCGCTGGAGACGCTGGCCGGGCTCGAATACAATGCCAACTGCTGGGCGTTCCGCCTGCTCGCCCAGCGCTACGTCACCCGCGGCAACGACATGCAGAGCCGCTTCTTCTTCCAGCTCGAGTTGAACGATGTGGGCCGCCTCGGTACCAATGCCCTGCAGACGCTGCGCGACAGCATCCCCGGCTACACCAAGCTGAACTAGGCCCCCGCCGCTCCCGACCAACCGCCTCCGATCCGCTGCGCCCCGGGGCGCGACCGCGAAATCCACGCCGACAGACCCGCCATGATTCCTTCCCGCCTCGCCGCCCCGCTCCTCGCCGCCGCCCTCGCCCTGCAGGGCTTCGCCGCCGAGCCGGTCACGCTCGACCGCATCGTCGCGGTGGTCAACAAGTCGGTGATCACCGAGCACGAGCTCGCCATCCGGATCGAGGCGGTGAAGAAGAACTTCGCGCGCCAGAAGATGGCCACGCCGGCCGACGACGCGCTGCGGCGCCAGGTGCTCGACCGGCTGGTCACCGAGCGCGTGCTGCTCGACTACGCCAGCGACACCGGCGTGCGCGTCGACGACCGCCAGCTCGACCAGACCATTGACCGCATCGCCGACCAGAACAAGCTGACGCCGGCCCAGTTCCGCACCGCGCTGGAGAAGGAAGGCACCAGCTACGGCCAGTTCCGCGACCAGATCCGGCAGGACCTGGTGATCCAGCGCCTGCGCGAGCGCGAGGTCGACAACCGGGTGTTCGTCACCGATTCCGAGATCGACCAGTTCCTCGCCGCCAACAAGGGCGCCGACCGCGCCGAGCAGGAATACCACCTGTCGCACATCCTGATCGGCCTGCCCGAGGGGCCTCGCCCGACGTGGTGAACCAGAAGCAGCAACGCGCCGCCGAAGCCGCGCGCCAGCTGGCGGCCGGCAAGCCGTTCGCCGAGGTGGCGGCGGCCTATTCCGACGCTGCCGACGCGCTGCAGGGCGGCGACCTCGGCTGGCGCACCGCCGGCCGCCTGCCGCCGATGTTCCTCGAAGCGCTCGACCAGCTCGGCCCGGGCCAGACCACCTCGATCATGCGCAGCCCGGCCGGCTTCCACATCGTCAAGCTGGCCGAGAAGCGCCAGCGCGACGGCAAGGAAGTGATCCGCCAGACCCATGCGCGCCATATCCTGGTCAAGGTCAACGAGCTGACCTCCGACACCGACGCCAAGGCGCGCATCCAGGAGATCCGCGACCGGCTGATCAACGGCGGCCTCAAGTTCGAGGAGCAGGCCAAGCTGCATTCGGAGGACGGCTCGGCGCAGAAGGGCGGCGACCTCGACTGGATCTCGCCCGGCGACACCGTGCCCGAATTCGAGCAGGCGATGAACGGGCTGAACCCGGGCGACCTGTCCGAGCCGGTGCGCACGCCGTTCGGCTGGCACCTGATCCAGGTGATCGAGCGGCGCGACCAGGACGTGACCCGCGAACGCGAACGCGTGCGCGTGCGGATGGAACTGCGCGACCGCAAGGCCGACGACCAGTACGAGGACTGGGTGCGCCAGCAGCGCGACACCGCCTTCGTCGAGATCCGCCTCGAAGAGAAGTAAGCCCGCACAGCACGACCGGAACGGGTGGCGAGGCGCAGGCCGGCCACCCGTTTTTTCATCCACGAGCCGGAGGCCGCCATGTCCCGTCCCACCATCGCGATCACCACCGGCGAGCCGGCCGGCATCGGCCCCGAGCTGTGCGCGGCGCTCGATCCGGCGCGCTTCGAAGCGCGGCTGGTGCTGCTGGGCGACCACGCGCTGCTGGCCGAGCGCGCCCGCCTGGCCGCTGCCCGGCTGCCGCTGCAGGCCTACGACCCGAGCGCAGAGCCGCCGCGCGGCGTGCTCGAAGTGCTGCACCTGCCGCTGGCCGCGCCGAGCGAACCGGGCCGGCTCGATCCGCGCAATGCCGACTACGTGCTGGCGCTGCTCGACCGTGCGCTGCTCGGCTGCCGCAGCGGCGAATTCGGCGCGATGGTGACCGCGCCGCTGCACAAGGGCGTGATCCGCGACGCCGGCCACGACCGCTTCACCGGCCATACCGAATACCTGGCCGAACACACCGGCACCGCGCGGGTGGTGATGATGCTGGCGGGCGAACCACGCGGCGCGCCGCCGCCGGCCGAGATCGCCGCCAGCGTCGCCCATCTCGAGCACGACTATCCGCTCGGCTCGGTGCGCAGCGCGCCGGCCGCCGCCGCCGGCGCGCTGCGCGTGGCGCTGGCGACCACCCACCTGCCGCTGCGCGAGGTAGCCGATGCGATCACGGCCGAATCGCTGACCGCCACGCTGCGCATCCTGCATGCCGACCTGCGCGGCAAGTTCGGCCTGGCCGAGCCGCGCATCCTGGTGGCCGGCCTCAATCCGCACGCCGGCGAAGGCGGCCACCTGGGCCGCGAGGAGATCGACGTCATCATCCCGGTGCTCGAACAATTGCGTAGCGAGGGCATGCGGCTGACCGGCCCGCTGCCGGCCGACACGCTGTTCAACCCGCCGGTGCTGGCGCAGGGCGACGCGGTGCTGGCGATGTATCACGACCAGGGCCTGCCGGTGCTCAAGCACGCCACCTTCGGCCAGGGCATCAACCTCACGCTGGGCCTGCCGCTGATCCGCACCTCGGTCGACCACGGCACCGCGCTGGACCTGGCCGGCACCGGCCGCGCCGACGGCGGCTCGCTCGATGCCGCGGTACGGCTGGCGGTCGAGCTGGCGGCCGGCGGCGCAAGGCCGATGGCGTCCACGTAGGAGCGGCTTCAGCCGCGAATCGGGAAGAGGCGTACTTGCGGCCATTCGCGGCTGAAGCCGCTCCTACAGCCGTTTCGCCGGTCGGCCCAGGGTCTTGAATGGCCTCCTCGCCATCCGGCCGATAGGAGCGCACAGCGCTTGCCCCTACAATGCCGGCCATGAGCAAACACATCCCCCGCAAGCGTTTCGGCCAGAACTTCCTGCAGGATCAAGGCGTGATCGCCGACATCGTGTCCTGCATCGGGCCGCGGCCCGACGACGCGATGGTCGAGATCGGCCCCGGCCTCGCCGCGCTGACCGCGCCGCTGCTCGAGCGGCTCGACACGCTGCACGCGGTCGAGATCGACCGCGACATCGTCGCCCACCTGTCCAAGCGCTATCCGGCCGAGCGGCTGGCCATCCACAACGCCGACGCGCTGAATTTCGACTTCGCCGCGCTGGCGCAAGAGATCGCGCCGGAACGCAAGATCCGGTTGGTCGGCAACCTGCCCTACAACATCTCGACGCCGCTGCTGTTCCACCTGGCCGGCTTCCCCGACCGCATCGAGGATTGCCACTTCATGCTGCAGAACGAGGTGGTGCTGCGCATGGTGGCCGAGCCCGGCTGCGCCGATTACGGCCGGCTGTCGGTGATGCTGCAGTACCACTTCCACATGGAAAAGCTGCTCGACGTGCCGCCCGAGGCCTTCTTCCCGCCGCCCAAGGTCGATTCGGCCATCGTGCGCATGATTCCGCGCGCCTTCGAGCTGGCCGCGGCCGATCTCGCCGGCCTCGAAACGCTGGTGGCGCAGTCGTTCGCCCAGCGCCGCAAGACGCTGCGCAACAACCTCAAGGGCATCGCGGGCGACGAGGATTTCGCCGCGCTCGGCATCGATTCGGGCATCCGGCCGGAGAATCTGTCGGTCCTCGACTACGTGCGGCTCGCCAACCGGCTGGCCGAACGGCTCCCCGCACGCTGAGCGCGGCAGGCCGCGGCGTTGCGCGGATGTCGCGAAGTTGCGCGGATGCCGCGGTAGGGCCGGCCCCGGACGCCTGCCGCCGCGGCCGGCCGCGCGGCGGCCCGGCCGGCGCTAACTGGCTGACGCGACAGGCCCGAGCGGCCGCGGGCGGGAAGTCCGCAATCGGGCTGGAAGCCAGGGCGGACGCGGCATTGCTGTGTTTTTTCGGCCAGATTAGGGATTCCCCGCTTGAAGCGAGAAGTCGTGCCGCTACACTCTGCCCACCTCAACGGAAGCCGCCATGTCACTGATTCGCTTCGTCAATGTCGATAAATGGTTCAAGGACCTGCACGTCCTCAAGCGGGTGAACCTCGAGGTCGCGCAGGGCGAGGTGGTGGTGGTGTGCGGCCCGTCCGGCTCGGGCAAGTCGACGCTGATCCGCACCGTGAACCAGCTCGAGACCATCGGCTCGGGCGAGATCTGGGTCGACGGCCAGAACGTCACCGACCCCAAGGTCGACATCAACGCGGTACGCGCCGAAGTCGGCTTCGTATTCCAGCATTTCAATCTCTACCCGCACCTGTCGGTGCTCGACAACATCACGCTGGCGCCGATCCAGGTGCGCAAGATGCCGCGCGCCAAGGCCGAGGCGCTGGCCGACGAGCTGCTGGCCAAGGTCGGCCTCGCCAGCAAGCGCGCCGCGTTTCCGTCGCAACTGTCGGGCGGCCAGCAGCAGCGCGTGGCGATCGCCCGCGGCCTGGCCATGCAGCCCAAGGTGATGCTGTTCGACGAGCCGACCTCGGCGCTCGATCCGGAGATGATCGGCGAGGTGCTCAAGGTCATGAAGGACCTGGCCGGCACCGGCATCACCATGATGTGCGTGACCCACGAGATGGGCTTCGCACGCGAAGTGGCCGACCGCGTGGTGTTCCTCGACCACGGCGAGATCGTCGAGATGGCGCCGCCCGAGCAGTTCTTCAGCGCGCCCAGGTCCGAGCGCGCACGCCAGTTCCTGCAACAAGTGCTGTCGCCGATGCATTGAACGCGGTCCCGGCGCGGCGTTCCATGGGATGATCCAAAGCGGTATGAAACCCTGAGCGCGGCCGCCGACGATCTATAGTCATTCCAGACTGCCTTCCAGCATTCCATCGATTGAACCGGCCTGACGAGATGAACCTACACAAGGAGAAAACAGCAATGCGCAAAACCCTGATCCTGTCGGCCGCCGTGACGGCTGCCTTCGCCGGCGCCGTGCAGGCCGAGGAACTGACCGGTACGCTCAAGAAGATCAACGACACCAACATGATCACCGTGGGCCACCGCGAGTCGTCGATCCCGTTCTCCTACCTCGACGATCGCCAGAAGCCGGTCGGCTACGCGATGGACCTGTGCAACCGGGTGGTCGCCGAGGTCAAGAAGAAGCTCAACAAGCCCTCGCTGGTGGTGAAGCTGGTGCCGGTCACCTCGCAGACCCGCATCCCGCTGATGGTCAACGGCACCATCGACATGGAATGCGGCTCGACCACCAATTCCAAGGAACGCCAGAAGCAGGTCGCCTTCAGCTACTCCTACTTCGTCACCGCCGTGCGCATGGCCGCCAAGACCAATGCCGGCATCAAGACGCTGGACGACCTGAACGGCAAGCCCGTCGTCACCACCACCGGCACCACCTCGGACCGCTACATCAAGCAGAACGAGCAGGGCAAGGCGATCGACGTGAAGAACGTCTACGGCAAGGACCACGCCGAGAGCTTCATGATGGTCGAGACCGGCCGCGCCGCCGCCTTCGTGATGGACGACATCCTGCTGGCCAGCCAGATCGCCACCTCCAAGAACCCGAAGGACTACGCCATCGTCGGCCCGGCCCTGAGCGTCGAGCCCTACGGCATCATGATGCGCAAGGACGACCCGCAGTTCAAAAAGGTCGCCGACGACACGCTGGCCGCGATCTACAAGTCGGGCGAGATCAACAAGATCTACGACAAGTGGTTCATGCAGCCGATCCCGCCGAAGAACGTGACCATCAACCTGCCGATGAGCGACAAGCTCAAGGAAGCGATCAAGAACCCGACCGACGTCGGCATCTGATCGTGATCGCGTAACGAACGACACTTCGCAAAGCGCCGCGCCGGTTTGCGGCGGCGCGTGACTTGAGTGTCCGAAGGGGGCTTCGGCCCCCTTCTCTTTGGGAGTCCTCCATGGGTCATTACCAGTGGAACTGGGCCATCATCCTCGAAGAGGTATATGGCACCGGCGAGTACTACTATCAGTGGCTGATCACCGGCCTGGGCTGGACCGTCGCCACCGCGCTGTCGGCCTGGGTCATCGCGCTGGTGCTCGGGTCGCTGATCGGCACCGCGCGCACCGCGCCGATCAAGTGGCTGGCCACGCTGGCCACCGCCTACGTCGAGCTGTTCCGCAACATCCCGCTGATCGTGCAGCTGTTCCTGTGGTTCTTCGTGCTGCCCGAAGTCGTGCCCGAACGCCTGGGCCTGTGGATGAAGCAGGACATGCCGCTGCCCGAGTTCTTCACCGCCATGATCGGCCTGGGCCTGTTCACCGCCGCCCGGGTGGCCGAGCAGGTGCGCACCGGCATCCTGGCGCTGTCGCGCGGCCAGAAGAATGCTGGCCTCGCGCTCGGCCTCACGCTGCCGCAGACCTACCGCTACGTGCTGCTGCCGATGGCCTTCCGCATCGTCATCCCGCCGCTGACCTCGGAATTCATGAACGTGTTCAAGAACTCCGCCGTGGCGCTGGCGATCGGCCTGACCGAGCTGACCTTCCAGATGCGTCAGATCACCGGCGAATACGCGCCGGCCAACCCGATCGAGGTGATGACCATGGTCAGCGCGATCTACCTGGTGCTGGCCTTCTCGGTGAACCGCCTGATGGCCTTCATCGAACGCCGCGTGCAGGTGCCCGGCTACATCTCGGGAGGCAAATGATGCAACTCGATTGGTCCGCCATTCCCCGCGCCGCCGACTTCCTGTTCGAGGGCTTCAAGTATTCGCTGTCGCTGACGGCCTTCGCCGCGGTGGTCGGGATCGTGTTCGGCACGCTGCTGGCCATGGCCCGGCTGTCGAGCATCAAGCCGCTGAACATCGCCGCGTCGATCTACGTCAACCTGTTCCGCTCGGTGCCGCTCTTGCTGGTGATCTTCTGGTTCTACATCCTGGTGCCGCTGATCACCGGCTACGACGTCGGCGCCGAACGCTCGGCCTACGTCACCTTCGCGATCTTCGAGGCGGCCTACTTCTGCGAGATCATGCGCGCCGGCATCCAGTCGATCCCGCGCGGCCAGGTCGGCGCCGGCCAGGCGCTCGGCTTCACCTACGGCCAGAACATGCGCTACGTGATCCTGCCGCAGGCCTTCCGCAACGTGGTGCCGCTGCTGCTGACCCAGACCATCATCCTGTTCCAGGATACCTCGCTGGTCTACGTGGTCGGCGCCACCGATCTCCTGGGCGCCGCCGACAAGATCGCGCACCGCGACAACACGCTGGTCGAGATGTATCTCGCGGTCGCGGTCGTCTACTTCGTCATCAGTTTCTCGCTGTCGCGCGCCGTCAAGGCGTTGCACGCCAGAATCGCCATCATCCGGTAGGGGCCGTCATGACGGTGGATACTTCTTTCGTGGCTCTCGCTGTGGTGCGAGCCTCCGGCAAAGCCGGAGGTTTGCAGCCAGCGCGCATCGGTCACCGGCCCTCCTTTATCGATTCCTACTCCCCCGCCCTCGCCGCCGCGAGGGAGCCTCGCTTCGCTCGGAAGCGGGCATCTCCATGCTTAATTCTGGCTTGAGGAAAAACCCATGATTTCGATCAAGAACGTATCCAAGTGGTACGGCAGCTTCCAGGTGCTGACCGATTGCCAGACCGAAGTGAGCAAGGGCGAGGTGGTGGTGGTGTGCGGGCCGTCCGGCTCGGGCAAGTCCACCCTGATCAAGTGCGTCAACGCGCTCGAGCCGTTCCAGAAGGGCGACATCGTGGTCGACGGCACCTCGATCGCCGATCCGAAGACCAACCTGCCCAAGCTGCGCTCGCGCGTGGGCATGGTGTTCCAGCACTTCGAGCTGTTCCCGCACCTGACCATCACCGACAACCTGACCATCGCCCAGCAGAAGGTGCTCGGCCGCGGCCGCGACGAGGCGATGGACAAGGGCATGAAGCTGCTCGACCGGGTCGGCCTCAAGGCGCATGCCTCGAAGTTCCCCGGCCAGCTGTCGGGCGGCCAGCAGCAGCGCGTGGCGATCGCCCGCGCGCTGGCGATGGATCCGATCGTGATGCTGTTCGACGAACCGACCTCGGCGCTCGACCCGGAGATGGTCAACGAAGTGCTCGACGTGATGGTGCAGCTGGCCCAGGAAGGCATGACCATGATGTGCGTGACCCACGAGATGGGCTTCGCGCGCAAGGTCGCCAACCGGGTGATCTTCATGGACCGCGGCCATATCGAGGAAGACTGCACCAAGGAGGAATTCTTCGGCGCGCCGCGCGGCGAGCGGGCGCAGCAGTTCCTGTCCAAGATCCTGCAGCACTGATCGCCGGCCGCTGGCGGCCGCGCTGGGCGAAGAAAAGCCCGGACCAAGGTCCGGGCTTTTTGCTTGCTTGCGTGCGATGCGCGGTTTGCGGCGCGCCATGTAGGAGCGGCTTCAGCCGCGAATGCGCGTTCGCGGCTGAAGCCGCTCCTACAAAACCCGATTGCCCGACCGTGCGGCCGTTCAATCGCGGAAGCTCGGCGTCTGCTTCATCACGTGCGCCATCGCCGCCGCCTCGAGATCCTTCGAGATCAGCATCGCCGCATTCCAGGTGGCGACGTAGCGCAGGCCGTCCTCGACCGTGTGGTCGCGCGAATAGTTGAGGTTCTCCTTGAGCCCGCGCACCGTCAGCGGCGGCTTGGCGGCGATCGCGTCGGCGACGGTCATCGCCTCCATCAACAGCGCATCGCGGTCGGGCAGGCAGCCGTTGGCCAGGCCGATGCGCGCCGCCTCCTCGCCCTTCATCTCGCGCGCGGTGAAGGCCATCTCGCGCGCGCGGCCGTCGCCGATCAACTTGGGCAGCCGCTGCAGCACGCCGACGTCGGCGACGATGCCGAGATCGAGCTCCTTCAGGCAGAACACCGCATCCATCGTGCAATAGCGCAGGTCGCAGGCCGCCACCAGGTCGAGCCCTCCGCCGATGCAGCTGCCGTGGATCGCCGCGATCACCGGCTTGCGGCAGCGCTCGATCGCGCTGAGGCTGTCCTGCAGGCCGATGATGAAACGGCGCAGCTTCTCGGCCTGGCGGCCCAGGCATTCGTCCTGGATGTGGCTCTGCACCGCCATCAGCATGGTCAGGTCGATGCCCGAGCAGAAATGCTCGCCGCTGCCGGCGATCACCGCCACCCGCGCGCTCGGCTCCTCGTCGAGCCAGCGCATGGCCTCGCCGAGCTCGCGCCACATCGGCTCGTTCATCGCGTTGGCGCGTTCGGGCCGGTTCAGCGTGATCTGGGCGACGTGGTTTTCCAGGGTGACGGCGAGGGTGCTGTAGTGGGGCAGGCTCATGGCGGGCAGGCTAGAGGGAATCGGTGATGGCATCGTTCTAGGGCTTGATGCGGGGGCGATCAAGCGGTCGATGGCCGTGGGGGCACAAAATAATCCTGGCCGGGTTACGGCGTATGGCTCGGACGACGGAAAACGATGCACCGCGGAGGACGCAGAGGACACGGAGGAGACCGCTTCCGACGGGCCCGAACTCGGCGTCCTCTGCGTCCTCGGCGGTGAAACTCGCCGGATCGGCTTGCCCCGGCCGGCGCAGAAACTCAGTTGCGCTTCTTGGGCACCCAGGCCCACACCATCTCGCACAGGATCGGCTCGTTGCCGGCTTCGTCGGTCACCGTCACCGGCACCAGCACGTCGCCCTTCTCCAGCGTGCGCACGCTGCCGATCTGCTCGGCGGTCAGCGCCGCTACCGCCTTCAGGTCGCCCTGGGCGCGCTTCTTGTACTCGACCTTCATGCTCTTGAGCAGCGGCAGCTTGTCGTCGGGCAGGTTCATGCCGAGCGCGAAGCCGGTCGCGGTCTCGGCCAGCAGCGCCATCGCCGCGGCGTGCACGCCCTTGATGTGATTCTGGTTCTTGCTGACGTTGCGGATATGGCAGACCACCTGCTCGGTGCTGATGGTCTCGAAATCGATGCCGGCGGTGCCGGCGAACTTCACGTAGCTGCCCAGCGCCTTGGAGCGCGCCCAGCGGCGCAGCGGCGCCGGCACCTTCTCGAACTTGGCGACGATGCGGCTGAAGGCGTTGCTGAATTTTTCCATGTCCTGGCCCTTGTCTCGGTCGTGGTCGGAACGGGTTCCGACGCGGAATGCGGTTGATGCCCGCTCGCGGGGCGCTAGCGCGCGCCCAGTTCGAGCCGGACCTGTTTCTTGATCGCCTCGAGCCAGGCCGGCTCGAAGCGCGCCACCTGCAAGGCGCCCTGCAGCGTCGCCAGCAGCGCGGCGGCCTTGTCCTCGCAGCTGCCGACGAAGCGGAAATGGCCGCCGCTCACGCCTTCGCGCAGCACGCCGACGCACCAGTCGTACAGCTCGCGCATGAAGGCGGCCGCTTCGTCGCGCACCGGCTCGGGCAGCGTGGCCCATTCGGCGGCCAGCATGCCGGTCGGGCAGATGCGCTCGGCGTCGGCGTAGTCGAGCGTCAGCAGATCGACATACCACTCGAGCTTGAGCCAGGGATCGTGCACCGTGCTGGCCACCTGCTCGGCCGAACGCTGCAGCCGGCGCCGGAACCGCGCCACCAGCGCCACGCCCAGGTCGGCCTTGGTGGCGAAGTGGTAGTGGATGGCGGCGTTGCGCATGCCCAGCGGCCCGGCCAGATGCTGGTAGCTGAAGCCATTGAAACCACGCTCCAGCCACAGCGCCTCGGCCAGGTCGAGAATGCGTTTGGCGGTGTCGTTCATGCGGCGCTCACTGTAACCAAGCAAGTGCTTGAAAGGCAAGTTGAAGGCATGTGAAAGGTGAAACGTGAAATGTGAAGCGTAGGTGCGGCGCTGCCGCACCTAAAACCGGCTCGCCTTAACTTGAGCCGTACAGCGGCGAACCACGTTTCACGTTTCACATTTCACATTTCACATTTCACATTTCACATTTCACGTTTCACATTTCACGTTTCACATTTCACGTTTCACAGCCTTTTCACATCAGTTCGATTCCCGGCAGGCTGCTCGCGCAGGTCGCCCGCACGGTATCGACGAAATCCTCGACATAGGCCAGCCCCGCGCGGCCGGCCGGTACCGCGGCGTACAGCTCGCCGTACAGCCGCTGCGCGGTGATCGGCCGCGCCGTCACGTACTGGCGCTCGAGATAGGGCGCCACCGCCCAGGCCGGCAGCGCGGCGATGCCGCGGCGGCTGGCCACCAGCTGCAGGATCGCCACCGTCAGCTCCGAGCTGCGCCGCTTCGGCGCGATGCCGGCCGGACGCAGCACCTGGCGCACCACGTCGAGCATGTCGTCGGGCACCGGGTAGGTGATCAGCGTCTCCGCCGCGAAGTCGGCCGCCTCCAGCTGCGGCAGGCCGGCCAGCGCATGGTCGTTGGCCAGCAGGGCGACGATCTCGTAGCGGAACAGCGGGAAGTGGTGCACCGGCTCGTCCGGGTCGCGCTCGGACACGATGCCCAGATCGGCCTCGCCCTGGTGGATCAGCCCGACCGGGTCGGCGTGGAAGCCCGACACGATGTCGAGCTCCACCTCGGGCCAGCGCGGCCGGAATTCGTCCATCGCCGGCATCAGCCAGTCGAAGCAGGTATGGCACTCGACCGCGATGCGCAGGCTGCCGGCCGCGCCGTCGCGGATGCGGCCGAGATCGCGCACGGTGTCGGCCAGCCGCGGCAGCACCTCGTCGGCCAGCGCGCGCAGCCGATGGCCGGCCGGCGTCAGCTTCAGCGGTTGCGACTTGCGCTCGAACAGGCTCAGGCCGAACTGCTCCTCGAGCTGCTTGAGCTGGTGCGACAGCGCCGACTGCGTCAGGTTGAGCCGCTCGGCGGCGCGGGCGACGCCGCCGGTCTCGACCAGGGCGGCGATGGTGCGCAGATGGCGCAGTTCCAGATAACTGTTCATGGCGAGCGAGGGCTTTCGGCCGCTTCATGAACATGGCCATCGACATGAGCCATTTCGATCATGAATCGGAAAAATATGCGATTGGATGATAGACAGCTGCCGAGCATGATGCAAAGCGTTCAATCATCCATCCATATTCGAAAAGGAATGCTCATGTTGACCACCCACCTGCTCGGTTTCCCGCGCATCGGCAGCCAGCGCGAACTGAAGTTCGCGGTCGAACGCTTCTGGCGTGGCGAGCTGGACGAGGCCGGCCTGGCCGCCACCGGCCGCGAGCTGCGCCTGCGCCACTGGGAATGGCAGCGCGCCGCCGGGCTGCGCTTCGTCTCGGTCGGCGATTTCTCCCACTACGACCAGGTGCTCGATACCACCGTGCTGCTCGGCGCGCTGCCGGCGCGCTTCGGCTTCGACGCCGCCACGCTCGACCGCGCGCGCTACTTCGAGCTGGCGCGCGGCAACGCGGCGCAGCCGGCCTGCGAGATGACCAAGTGGTTCGACACCAACTACCACTACCTCAAGCCCGAATACGACGCCGCCACCCGCTTCGACGGCGGCCCGCAATGGCTGCTGGACGAGCTGCGCGAGGCCAAGCTGGCCGGCTTCACCCCCAAGCTGCAGCTGGTCGGCCCGCTGACCCTGCTCAAGCTGGCGCGCGTGCAGGGCCTCGACCCGCTGGCGCTGCTGGCGCGGCTGGTGCCGGCCTATGTGCGCCTGCTCAAGGCCGCGCTGGCCGAGGGCAGCGACTGGGTGCAGCTGGACGAGCCGATCGCCGGCCTCGATCTCGACGAGAAGTGGCTGGCAGCCTTCGCGCCGGTCTACCGCGAGCTGGCCGCGGCCCATCCGCGCATCCTCTTGGCGACCTATTTCAGCGGTGTGGCCGAACGCGCCGAACTGCTGCGCACCCTGCCGGTGGCCGGCCTGCACCTGGACCTGGCGCGCGCGCCGCAGCAGCTGGCCGCCTTCGCCGACTGGCCGGCCGGCAAGGTGCTGTCGCTCGGCATCGTCGACGGCCGCAACGTCTGGAAGACCGATCTCGACGCCGCGCTGGCGACGTTGACGCCACTGCACAGCAAGCTCGGCGACGCGCTGTGGCTGGCGCCGAGCTGCTCGCTCCTGCACGTGCCGGTCGATCTTGAACAGGAAGACGGCCTCGCGCTGGCGCTGCGCGACGGCCTGGCCTTCGCCCGCCAGAAGCTCGACGAGCTGTCCACGCTGTCGCGCGCGCTGTGCCTGGGCCGCAGCGTCTGCTTCCAGGCGCTCGAGGCCAACCGCGCCGCGCTGGCACGCTTCCGCGGCCAGGCCGGCCGCGACGACGCCGCGGTCGCCGCCCGGCTGGCCGCCCTGCCCGAACTCGAACGCGGCCTGGCCTACCCCGAGCGCGCCGCGCTGCAGCGCACCCGGCTGCAGCTGCCGCTGCTGCCGTCGACCACCATCGGCTCCTTCCCGCAGACCGGCGAGATCCGCGCCAAGCGCGCCGCCTTCAAGCGCGGCGAGCTCGATGAAGCCGGCTACCGCGCCGCGATGCAGGCCGAGATCGCTCACGCCGTGGCGCGGCAGGAGGCGCTGGGCCTGGACGTGCTGGTGCATGGCGAGGCCGAGCGCAGCGACATGGTCGACTACTTCGCCGAGCAGCTGGCCGGCGTGGCGGTCTGCCGCCACGGCTGGGTGCAGAGCTACGGCTCGCGCTGCGTCAAGCCGCCGGTGATCTGGGGCGACGTGAGCCGGCCGCGCGCGATGACGGTCGAGTGGACCCGCTACGCCCAGTCGCTGACCGCCAAGCCGATGAAGGGCATGCTGACCGGCCCGGTGACGCTGGTGCAATGGGCCTTCGTGCGCGACGACAAGCCGCGCGCCGAGGTAGCCTGCCAGATGGCGCTGGCGTTGCGCGACGAGGTGGCCGAGCTCGACGCCGCCGGCATCGCCGCGATCCAGATCGACGAGCCGGCCTTCCGCGAGGGCCTGCCGCTGCGGCGCGCCGACTGGCCGGCCTACCTGGACTGGGCGGTCACCGCCTTCAAGCTCAGCGCCGCCGGCAGCCGGCCGGAGACGCAGGTGCACACCCATATGTGCTATTCCGAATTCGAGGACGTGCTGCCGGCCATCGCGGCGATGGATGCCGACGTGATCACCATCGAGACCTCGCGCTCGGCGATGACGCTGCTCGACGCCTTCGGCGTGTTCGCCTATCCGAACGAGATCGGCCCCGGCGTCTACGACATCCACTCGCCGCGCGTGCCGCCGGTGGCCGAGATGACGGCGCTGCTGGAGAAGGCGCTGGCGGTGATCCCGGCCGAGCGGCTGTGGGTGAACCCGGACTGCGGCCTGAAGACGCGCGGCTGGCCGGAAACCGAAGCGGCGCTGGCCAATATGCTGGAAGCGGCGCGGGTGGTACGGCGACGGCTGGCCGAAGGCGGCGCGGCGAGCGCGGCGCCGGCCCTGGCGGGCGCCCAAGGCGCCGCTTGCGGCTGCGGCCATCCGGACGAGTGAGGCAGGATACCGGCCGCTTCGGCTGCCGGCCGCCCCCGTAGGAGCGGCTTCAGCCGCGAATCGTCGAACGAGGATGAACGGCGATTCGCGGCTGAAGCCGCTCCTACGCGCTTGCGGCCGTCAACGCGACGCGGCCGCGTTCGGCGAGACCACGTAGGTCGGGCTTCACGCCCGACTGCGAACTTGGCCGCGCGCGCTGTCGGGCACAAAGCCCGACCTACGGATGGCCCGGGCCTGCAGGATCCGCATCCGACCGCATCGGTTACGCCTTGCCGCCCGCGGTATCCGCCGCCGGCGCCACCCCGTTGCGCGGCGGCACGAAGAAGCGCTGCGGCGCGCGCACGAAGCGGCGCAGCAGCCGGCCCAGCACCGCGCGGCCGTCGACGAAGCGGATGCGGCGCGAGCGCAGCGCCACGAACAGCGCCAGGCTGAAGCTGACCGCCAGGTTGGTCAGCCCGATCAGCGCGATGCCGGCCGAGGACAGCGCCCAGGTCTGCCAGTCGAGCTGGAAGTCGAGCGCCACCGCAGCGTAGGCCAGGTTGGCCGAGGAGAAAGTGATGTGGCGGATGTCCAGCGGCAGGCCGAGCAGATAGCCGATGGTGCCCATCGAGCCGAGCATGATGCCGAAGAAGAAGTTACCGGCCAGCGCGCCGAGGTTGTTCTCGATATAGGTGCAGACGCGCTTCCAGCGCGCCTCGCCGAACAGCCGGCGCGGCCAGCGCAATTGCATCAGCCGCAGCGGGATGCGGTTGTAGACCGCCTTGTTGTCGTAATAGCCCGAGATCAGCCCGGCCGTGAACAGGCAGACACCGGCGATCGCCGCATGCGGCAGCGCCAGGCTGTGGATCGGGTCGAGATCGTGCAGCAGCGCATGGGCCTTCTCCGGCGTGACCCAGACCTGGCCGAGCCCGTATTGGGCCAGCAGCGCGATGGCGAACGCGGTCGGAATCGCCAGCAGCACGTTGCCGAGGATGGCGATGAACTGGGTGCGCGCCACCGCCTCGATCAGCTCGGCGATCGCGTCGAGCCGGTCGCCGCCGCTCTTGGCCTGGCGCTCGATGCCGGCCGCGATGCGGGCCGCGGTCATGGCCGGCTGCTTGGTGGCGATGGTGAAGTGCAGCACGTGGATCAGCATGAAGCCGAGCGAGTAGTTCATGCTGAAGGCGAAGGCCTCGATCAGCGGCGCCAGCTTGAGCTTGGCCAGCAGGATCTTGATCAGCGCCATGAAACCGACGATGAAGCCCGCGCCCATGGCCGAGCGCGCCATCCGGCTCCATTCGCGCCGATTGGACGCGACGTAGTGCTCGCCGGTGCGGCCGGCATGCTCGGTGATCTGCAAGGCCAAGAGATCGGTGTTGTTGGCGAACAGGTCGCGCAGGCTGGTCTTGCGGTTGTCGGCCTCGACCAGGGTCTTGAAGAAGCTCACCGCCCGCGCCGGCACGTCGTGCGCATGGGCCGGATCGAGCAGGTCGAGCACCAGCCGCAGCCGCGCCAGGTGCTGGGTCAGCCGCACCATCAGGTAGGTCAGGCTGACGCTGACGCCCTCGTGCGCAGCCGTCTTGCGCACCTTGGCGACGATCTCGTCGCACTGGTCGAGCAGGATGCGCACCTGGCGGTCGTCCTCGGCCGCCGCGCCCCCGTCGGTCAGCGCGGTCTTGAACGCCTCGAGGTAGTCGCGCAATGCCACGTTCTGGGTCAGGAACGGCGATTCGAAACGCTCGATCGCCGGGTGGTTGCGCACCAGTTCGGGCTCCAGCCCGATCGCCGAGATGCGGTAGGACAGCACCTGGGCGGCCTCGACCAGCTCCAGCCGGGTATTGCGGCCGTCGCGCGCATGGTCGCCCTCCTCGAAGCGCAGCGACTGCCACAGTTCGAGCCAGACCTCGTCGGGCACCGCGTTGACCCACAGGTAATCGTCGCGGCGCGGAAACACCCGGCCGAACACGTCCTTCAGGTAGTCGTCGTGCACCGCGCTGGGCAGCAGCTTCTCGCCCAGCCGGCGGCGGAAGGCGCTCCACAGCCCCTCGTTCGACAGGATGCCGACGTCGGTATACAGGTGCAGCTGGCGCCGCGTGCCGATCAGCGTCATCAGGTAGCCGCGCAGCGCCTGGCGGTAGTCGGCGTGGCGGCCGAGCAGGAAGGCCAGCGAGCGCAGCGCGTTCACCGCATGGCCGGCGTCGTCGGCACGGCGCGGCCGGATCGCCGCGATCAGCTGCGCCAGCGCCTCGGGCGAGCGGTCGCCGGCCCGCGGCAGCAGGTGGCGCAGGGCGGTTTCGAGCGGATTGTCCTGGGTCATCGGTACATGAACTCTTCTTGTGGGATGGAAGGCGGGTCGGACGGCGCATGGCCGGGCCGCGCAGGCCCCGTAGCCTGCCCGCTTCATGTTAAAAGGAAGGCTGCCGAACACCAATCCGAAGGCCGCCGTGACCGACTTGCCGCGCATCGAGATCCACTATTGCACCCAGTGCCGCTGGCTGTTGCGCGCCGGCTGGCTGGCCCAGGAGCTGCTGTCGAGTTTCGAGGCGGAGATCGGCGAGGTGGCCTTGCGGCCGGGGACCGGCGGGGTGTTCGAGATCCGCGCCGCGGACGTCCTGGTCTGGGAGCGCAAGGCGGACGGCGGGTTCCCCGACGCGGCCGAACTCAAGCGGCGGGTGCGCGACGTGATCGCGCCGGACAAGCCGCTGGGCCATGCCGAACGCAAGACCGCCGGGCAGGGCCCGGCGGCTTCGGACGGTGAACCGGCGACCGACGCCGCGGCAACCGGCGCGGCCGATCAGGGCAGCGTGAAGTAGAAGGTCGCGCCTTCGCCCAGCTTGGACTCGGCCCAGATGCGGCCGCCGTGCAGATGCACGATGCGCTGGCACAGCGCCAGCCCGATGCCGGTGCCGGGGAAGTCGCGATCGGAGTGGAAGCGCTGGAACGGCGCGAACAGCTTGGTCGCGCGCGCCAGGTCGAAGCCGGCGCCGTTGTCGCGCACGTAGAAGGCCTCGTTGCCGCCGGCATCGGGCTGCACGCCGAGCTCGATGCGCGCATCGGCGCGGCGGCCGGTGTATTTCCAGGCGTTGCCGACCAGGTTTTCGACCAGCGAAGCCGCCAGGCCCGGATCGGCGTTCACCTTCAGCCCCTCGGCGATATGCACCGTGACCTTGCGGCCCGGCTCGCGCGCCCGCAGCCGCGCCAGGCACTCGGCCGCCAGCACGCCCAGATCGACCACCTGCCGCTGCGACACCTGGGCCGACATGCGGAACAGCTTGAGCAGGTCGTCGAGCTGGTCGTTCATGCGCGCCGCCTCGGCGCAGATGCGGAACAGGTAGTGGCGACCGTCCTCGGGCAGCACGCTCAGGCAATCCTCGAGCAGCAGGTTGCCGAAGCCGTTGATCGCCCGCAGCGGCGCGCGCAGATCGTGCGAGACCGAATAGGAGAACGCTTCGAGCTCGCGGTTGACCGCCTCGAGCTGGGCGGTGCGCAGCAGCACGCGCTGCTCCAGGCCGCTGTAGAGCTGGACGTTCTCGAGCGCCAGCGCCACGGTGTCGGCCAGCGTCTGCAACAGCGCCAGCTCGTCGGTGGTCGGCTGGTAGCGCTGCGCCCAGTAGGTGCCGATCGCCGCGATCGGCGCCTGCCGCCGCACCGGCGTCATCACCATGCTCTGCACGAAGGTCGGCCGGTAGGCGTCGTGCGGCACGCGCGCGTCGGCGTAGATGTCGGGGATGGTCACCTGCTCGCGGTGCAGCATCGACCAGCCGCTGACGCAGGCGGTGAGCGGGAAGCTCTGGCCTTTCCATAGCGGGGTGAGCGCGTCCTCGTCGAGATAGTGGCAGCGGTCGCCCTCGCGCAGCACGAAGGTCGCGCCGTCGGCGAACACCAGTTCGCGCGCCACCGTGCGCACCACCGCGGCGACTTCGTCCATGCGGCGCGCGGTCATCAGCTGCTGCACCGCCCAGGTCAGCCGCTCCTGCCGCCGGCTGGCCAGGTAGAGCGTGTCGGGTTCGGTATTGCTGGCGGCGTGGTCGAACAGCTGGCGCACCGTGCGCTTGAGGCGCCACAGGTCGCGCTTGTCGATCACGTCGAGCGCGCCGGCCTCGACGCCGGCCTCGCCGACCAGCTCGTCGGTGTGGCCGCTGAAATAGATGAAGGGGGTCTGCGGCTGGTGCTGCCGCGCGAGCCATAGCGCCTCGTAGCCCTGGCAGCCGGGCACGGTGCTGTCGGAGATCACCAGGTCGTAGCGCTCGCGCGCCAGCGCCGCGGTATAGCCGACGGCGTCCTGCGCCAGGTGCAGATCGAGATCGAGCCCGATCCGGCCGAGCGCGTTGCGGGTCAGCATCGCGTCGAGCGGACTGTCCTCCAGGTAGAGCACTTTCCAGGCCGCCATGGCGTCCTCCTCTCGGTCCATACCCGCACCGTCGCATCTGCGCCGCACGCTGCCGGCGGGCCGCAATCGGGTCGTGAACCCATATTAGCCGATTCGAATGGTGTGAATATTAGCAAATTCGAACAAAGCGACAGAAGGAATGAAATGACAGTTGCAAGGCATTCGGAACGGATTTCCACCCGGGCGGCATGCCTGTCCGCATGCCCTGGAACGAAGACTGGGCGGCGCTCAGGGGCGGATCGCGAACACGAAGAACTCGCGGTTGCCGTCACCGCCGGCGATGGGACTGTCGAACCAATCCTGCAGCTGTAGCCCCAGTTCGACCACGGTGGTCTCGATCTTGTTCCGGACCACCTGGTAGCGCGCCGCGTCGCGCACGATGCCGCCCTTGCCCAACCCTTCGCGGCCGACCTCGAACTGCGGCTTGACCAGGCACAGCAGCCGGCCGCCGGGCCGCAGCAGCGGCACCATCGCGGGCAGCACCAGGGTCAGCGAGATGAAGGAAACGTCGGCCACCGCCAGGTCGAACGGCTGCCCGGCGTTGGCGGCCAGGATCGTCGCGGCGTCGAGCGCACGCGCATTGACGCCCTCGAACAGCGTGAGCCGCGGCTCCGCCGCCAGCCGCGGATGCAGCTGGCCGTGGCCGACGTCGACGCCGACCACCACGGCCGCGCCGGCCTGCAGCAGGCAATCGCTGAAACCGCCGGTCGAGATGCCGACGTCGAGGCAATGCAGGCCGTCGACCGCCAGGCCGGTGTGCGCCAGCGCGCCTGCCAGCTTGAGCCCGCCGCGCGAGACGAAGCGGTCGGCCGGATCGGCGGCCACGGCGAGGTCGGCGTCGGGCGGCAGCTTGTGGCTGGGCTTGCGCAGCACCAGCGCCGCGCCGGCCTCGTGCAGGGTCACCCGGCCGGCTTCGATCAGGGCCTGGGCGGCGGTACGCGAGGAGGCGAGGCCGCGCTGGGCCAGCAGCAGGTCGGCACGGATCAGTTCGGTCATGGTGGCGGATTGTAAGCCGAGCCGCAGCGCGACAAGCACGGCGAAACCGGCTTAAATAGCCCTTCCCCCGCATTCCGGCATCCCATGAAGAAATTCCTCCCGATCCGTGGCCACGGCGACCACCGCCTGTCGATCAAGGCCTTGGTCGAGGCGCTGGCCGAAGAAGGCCACCTGCCGGCCGCCAGCGCCGACGCCTTCCTGATCCCGGCCCGCACCTCGGCCCACGGCAAGGCCCATCCGTTCACCTCCATCGTGCCGCAGGGCTGGCGCAGCCAGCTGACCGGCGAGGCGATCGACATGGACTGGCTGGGCAACTGGCTGGCCGGCAAGCTCGACATGCGCTGGCTGCACATCGATCCGCTGAAGATCGACGTGGCCGGCGTGGCCGGCGTGGTCAGCCACGGCTATGCCAGCCGCTACGCGATCCTGCCGGTCGCGGTCGACGCCACCTCGGCCACGCTGGCTACCGCCGAACCGTTCGTGCGCGAATGGGAGGACGAGCTGGGCCGCATCCTCAAGCGCGAGATCAAGCGCGTGCTGGCCAGCCCGGACGACATCAACCGCTACCTGCCCGAGTTCTACAACCTGTCGCGCTTCGTCAAGCAGGCGGTGGCGCAGACCGGCGGGCAGAACAACTTCGCCAATTTCGAGCAGCTGGTGCAGCTGGGCCGCACCGGCAACGTCGACGCCAACGACCACCATATCGTCGCGCTGGTCGACTGGCTGTTCCAGTACGCCTTCACCCAGCGCGCCTCCGACATCCACCTCGAGCCGCGGCGCGAGATGGGCCATGTGCGCTTCCGCATCGACGGCGTGCTGCACGCGGTCTACCAGGTGCCGCCGGCGGTGATGAACGCGCTGGTTTCGCGCATCAAGGTGCTGGGCCGCATGGACCTGGCCGAGAAGCGGCGGCCGCAGGACGGCCGGGTCAAGACCAAGACGCCGGACAACCGGGAGATCGAGCTGCGGCTGTCGACCATGCCGACCGCCTTCGGCGAGAAGCTAGTGATGCGGATCTTCGATCCGGCCATCCTGGTGCGCGACTTCGCCGCGCTCGGCTTCAGCCCCGAGGACGAGAAGCGCTGGCAGGGCTTCGTCGGCCAGCCGCACGGCATCGTGCTGGTCACCGGGCCGACCGGCTCGGGCAAGACCACCACGCTGTACACCACGCTCAAGCAGCTGGCGACCGAGCAGGTGAACGTCTGCACGGTGGAGGATCCGATCGAGATGATCGAGCCCTCGTTCAACCAGATGCAGGTGCATCCGCAGATCGAGCTGACCTTCGCCGAGGGCGTGCGCACGCTGCTGCGGCAGGACCCGGACATCATCATGGTCGGCGAGATCCGCGACCGCGAGACCGCCGACATGGCGATCCAGGCCGCGCTGACCGGCCACCTGGTGCTGTCGACGCTGCATACCAACGACGCGCCGAGCGCGATCACCCGCTTGATGGAACTGGGCGTGCCGCCCTACCTGGTGTCGAGCACGCTGGTCGGGGTGATGGCGCAGCGGCTGGTGCGCACGCTGTGCCCGCACTGCAAGCAGCCGGGGCCGCCGCCGGAAGCCGAATGGAACGCGCTGGTGGCGCCGTGGAAGGCGCCGCTGCCGAAGGGGGCGTATCTGCCGAAGGGGTGCCTGGAGTGCCGCAATACCGGGTACCTGGGGCGGATCGGGTTGTACGAGATGCTGCCGGTCATCAACGAATTACGGCATTTGATCGCAACTGCAGGCCCACCCCAAGCGATCAGAGAGCAGTCGATCAGGGATGGGCTGAGGCCACTAAAGCTGGCAGGCGCGCAAAAGATCGCTGCAGGCATTACCACTCTGGAAGAAGTTCTGAAGGTTGCTTCAACCGAATAGCCGACCGGCATTGCCTGCGCGCTTCGCTCCAGGCGAAGCGTGGCAAGCAGCCTCTATCATCCCGACAAAAATCATGAGAAAATGCGCCGCCAAATTTCGGGCACATTCAATCATGCGGCCGATATTCCACATTGACGCGAACGTGGAATTCCAGGCGCGCAGAGTTATCAAATCAACCTAAATCTCGTGCATTTAAAATGGCGAGTCATTTCCAATCCAGGCTTCGACGGGATTAATCCATTAGCCTGCAATTATCGCCTTCCGACAAACGAGACACCTAGCCTTTCAAAGACACTCCTCCTCGAAACAATAATGACCATTCCCTTCTGGAAATATCGCAGCCTGATCTTGCAAATGGCGCAGCGAGAAGTGCTAGGCCGATACCGTGGATCCGTCCTGGGATTGGCCTGGTCGTTTTTCAGCCCAATCTTGATGCTGACGGTCTATACATTTGTATTCTCATATGTAATGAAGTCTCGTTGGCAAAGTCTGGGGGAACAACAGAACCACGGCGAATTTGCGATCGTCCTGTTCGCCGGCCTGATCGTGCACGGATTGTTCGCGGAATGCATCAACCGCGCTCCGCTGCTGATCGTCGGGAATGCGAACTATGTAAAGAAAGTCATATTTCCGCTTGAAATATTGCCCTTGATCAGCCTGTCCTCCGCCTGCTTTCATGCATGCATCAGCTTGGCCGTCATGCTGGCCGCGCAAGCCATTCTCGGCATCGGCATCCCGGCCACCGCACTATTAGTTCCAACGATTCTTCCGGCGCTGCTGCTGCTCACCGTTGGCCTGACCTGGATAATTGCTGCCTTGTCGGTCTTCCTGCGCGATATTGCGCAAACTACCGGCATTTTCACCTCAATGCTCCTATTCATGTCTCCAGTTTTCTATCCGAGCGCTGCGATACCGGAGAAATATCGAATCTTTCTTCAATTAAACCCATTGACGCCCCTGATCGAAAATACTCGCCGCATGATGATCTTCGGTGAAGCGCCAAATTGGAATGAACTGATCATCGTCACCCTCGTGTCGGTGGTGATTGCCTTGCTTGGCTATCGCTGTTTTCAAGCGCTCAGACAGGGGTTTGCCGATGTCCTTTGACGAGCAGTCACCACTGCGCGCTTCGATCACGGTCGAGGGCTTGGGAAAATGCTACGAGACCTTTAGCAAACCCCACCATCAATTATTTAACCTGATCACGCGCAATGCCCGCTGGCATGGAAAAAAGCATTGGGCAGTGAAAGACATCAACTTTAGCGTTTCCCGCGGCGAAGCGGTCGGGATTATCGGCAAGAACGGTGCAGGCAAATCCACCTTGCTTCAATTGATCTGCGGCACGCTATCTCCGACTGAAGGCGGGGTTCGGACCGTCGGCCGCATTGCGGCCTTACTCGAGCTTGGGGCCGGATTCAACCCCGAATTCACCGGTCGCGAAAATGTTTACCTCAATGCGGCCCTGCTTGGGCTAACGGAGCACGAGGTCGACGAGAGATTCGAATCCATTGCGCGCTTTGCGGATATCGGCAAATTCCTCGATCAGCCGGTGAAGACATACTCGAGCGGGATGTTCGTCCGCTTGGCCTTTGCCGTCATTGCGCATGTCGATGCAGACGTGCTGATCATCGATGAAGCGCTCGCGGTGGGGGATGCGTTTTTTACTCAGAAGTGCATGCGTTTTTTGCGCCAATTCATGGAGAAGGGCACGCTGCTGTTCGTCACGCATGACACGAATTCCGTCGTGAACTTGTGCAAGCGCGCGATCTGGATCGACGAAGGCCGATTACGCCTGGATGACGATGCAAAGATTGTTGCCGAACGATATCTAGCTGCTTTCTATAACGGCGGCAGCGAGACAGCCGACGACACCCAGTCCAAGGCCAAAGCCGCTTCGCCATACGAAAACTTGCCTGCACAACCGCCCCGTGATTCTCGCCTGGACTGGATCAATGCCACGCAATGGCGTAACGATATCGAACTATTCCAGTTCAATGCCCTTGCCGAATCATTCGGGGATGGCGCGGCGCAGGTTGTTCAAGTCATGCTTCACGACCTGGATGAACGACCGCTTTCCTGGGTCGTCGGCGGGGAGCTGGTCAAGCTGAAGGTGGAAGCTCGCGCACACTGCAGCCTTCGGCAACCCATCGTGGGCTTTATTTTCAAGGACAAACTCGGGCAGTCGTTATTCGGGGACAATACCTTCCTCTCCACGGCGCTGTGCCCAGAGCCGCTGGTCGTGGATGATGCTTATCAGGCGGTATTCGAATTCGAAATGCCAATCCTGCCGCCCGGGGATTATTCAGTCTGCATCGCGCTGGCCAGCGGTACGCAACAGATCCATACCATCCATCAATGGATCCACGACGCGTTGATGCTCAAATCCCATTCAAGCAGCGTCACCAGCGGCTTGTTGGGCATTCCAATGCGGAGGATCTCGCTATCCGTTCCCGGCCGGGACTCCCTTGAGGACGCAAATCGATTATGATCACCGTTCGCGATAGCTTACGCGACAGCAGCAATGGCTTCGGCTTCCTGCGACTTTTATTTGCCACCTTGGTATTGCTGGATCATGCCTTCCCGCTGGGCGGTTACGGCCAAGACCCGATGTGGGGATGGTCCAAGGGGCAGGATACATTTGGCGGCATCTCGGTTTCAGCCTTTTTCGCCATCAGCGGTTATCTGATCACAAAGAGTGCGGTGTCCTCGGATATTATCCAATTCCTCTGGCGCCGGTCTCTGCGAATCTTCCCCGCCTATTGGTTCGCCTTGCTGGTCACGGCATTCCTACTCGGGCCGGTGGTGTTCTTTTTCGAGAATAGCTCGCTGACAGGCTATTTCTCCGCCGGGGAAAATGGCCCTCTGCAATACATCTGGAAGAATGCCTTCCTCGATATCGGCCAGTACAGAATATACGACTTGCTCGCCAAGACTACGCCCTATGGTGCGACCGTAGGCGCGAGTGTATTCAATGGCTCGGTATGGACGCTGATCTATGAATGGCGGTGCTATATATTCATCGGCATCCTCGCGGCTTTTGCGGTTCTCCGGAAAATGCCCATCGTTCTTGCGATGATCACCGCGTCGCTGTATTTCCTGATGCTTCTGCAACTATGCCTGCCGGATAAGCTGGCCGCCATTAGCCCGTTAACGGCAGATGTCCATCTCCTTCGCTACTCGTTCCTGTTCATGCTGGGCGGCGTAATCGCACGCTACTCGGATCGGATCGAGATGGATGCCAAGATCGGTATCTTTTGCTGGGCCGTGTTCATTGCCGCCCTGTTCAAGGGCGGTTATCTGTTCCTTGGCTACCCGGCACTGGTATACGGACTGGTCTGGCTGGCATCCAGCATGCCGGCAGCCTTGAAAAAGGTAGGCGCTACCAACGATTACTCCTACGGGGTTTATATCTACGGGTTCCCGGTACAGCAACTACTCGCCTTCTTCCATGTCCATCAGCTCGGCCTGCTCACCTACCTGTCGGCCACGATCGTCATTACCTACGCCTGCGCATACATCAGTTGGCATTTGATCGAGAAGCGTTCACTCAAACTCAAGTCGGCTTTCCTCGGCAAGGGCATACCTTACGTCCGTGAGATCGGCCGACGGATTTCCGGCAGCATGGCTGCGGATCGTCAATTACCCAAGGAAAATCAATGAATTCCAACAATACCCAAGCCTTCGTGGAGGGCAAGACCGTACTCGTCACCGGGGGTGCCGGATTCATCGGCTGCGCATTGGCCAAGCGCCTCGCGGCTCATGCATCGCGCTATGTCGTCGTCGACAACCTCCACCCGCAGGTGCATGCCAGTAGCGAACGGCCTAGCGACTTGCACCAGGCGGCGGAACTGATCGTTGGTGACGTCACGCTTGCGTCGACCTGGGATTCGCTCCTCACGCACTGCAGCCCGGACATCGTCATCCACCTCGCCGCGGAAACGGGTACCGGCCAATCGTTGACCGAGGGTACGCGTCATTCCATGGTCAATGTGGTAGGCACCAGCCAGATGACTGACGCACTGGGTCGCCACGGCCATACGCCTTCCCATATCCTGTTGACCAGCAGCCGGGCCGTCTATGGCGAAGGTGCGTGGAAATCGGCTACGGGCGATGTCTTTTATCCCGGTCAACGTGATCGCTCCCAACTTGAGGCTGCGCAATGGGACTATCCCGATGGCACCTCGCTGCCGGCCAGAGCGGATGTCACCATTCCCGCGCCCAGCAGTATCTACGGCGCCACCAAGCTGACCCAGGAGCACATCCTTTCGGCTTGGGCCAATGCGCAAAAGGTTGCGCTCACGATACTGCGCCTGCAGAACGTCTATGGACCGGGCCAATCCCTGACCAACTCCTATACCGGCATCGTCGCACTGTTCTCGCGATTGGCCCGTGCCGGCCAATCGATCCCGCTATATGAGGACGGCAATGTGACCCGGGATTTCGTCTTCATCGACGACGTCGCCGATGCCATCGTCGCTGCGCTGGCGACGGCGACATCCGCCAAGCGCGTGCTGGATGTCGGCTCCGGCACCGCGGCCACGATCCGGCAGATGGCTGAACTGGTCGCCTGCTACTACAGCGCGCCCAGCCCACATGTCTGCGGTAAATTCAGGGATGGCGACGTCCGGCATGCCGCATGCGATATCGATAGAACCATCAGCCAGCTCCCCTGGCAGCCCAAATGGAATCTCGAAGCCGGGGTCGCGGCCCTGCAGCAATATATTGCAAGTATCAATGCGTGAAATTGCGCGGGGCGGTCCGAGCAAGACCGCTCCGAACCGTGCTCCATATCGATAAGGAAAATTTATGGTCAACCCGGCGCAAAGTGCCGCGCGTAAGTTACGCATTCAATCGGTTCTATACGGCAACAAGCGGGAGGATCTCCAGAGCTCGCTGGAAAACCTGGCTAATGCGATCAGACTCGCAGTCATGGCAGGCTTGCTGACAGACGTCGAGCTGGCGTTCGGCGATTGTTCGCCACAGCCGGTATTCACGCCGAAAGACATCGAAGCATTCCAGACGAAATACTGGTCGTTCGGTATCGCGCGAATTACATATGATTACTTTGACGAAAACAAAGGCTCCGCCGGCGGACATAATGCATTGCTAGCGAAGTTCGACTCGGATCTGGTTCTCATCTTGAATCCCGATACCGTCGTCGCGCCCAATATTTTCCCCGAACTATTGGCGCCCCTGTCGAATCCCAAGATTGGCCTCGTCGAAGCTCGGCAGTTGCCGATCGAACATGGCAAGGATTACGACAGGGCCACGGGAGAAACAAGCTGGGCTTCCACGGCCTGCGCGCTGGTCACCAAGGATGCCATCAAGCAGGTTATCGGCTTCGACGCCGTATCATTTTTCCTCTACTGCGACGATGTCGACTTCTCTTGGCGCATTCGCCTCGCCGGCTTCAAGGTGGTTTTCCAAGCATCGGCCGTCATCTTCCATGACAAGCGCCTTTCGCAAAGCGGGCAATGGCAATCAACGGCCGCGGAGGAATATTACTCCTCCGAAGCGGCACTCATGCTGGCACACAAATACGGCCGGCCGGATCTGGTGGCCCAATTCCGGGCAGATCTTCGCCAAAACGGCAATGAGAATCAGCGAAAGGCTGTAGCCAAGTTCGACAAGCTGGAAGAACAACGCCAATTGCCCCCCCTTTGGAAGGCGCATCCAAGGTCGCGATGTTTCTCGATGGCTTCTACGCCAAACACAGGTTTTGATCATGAGCGCCATTTATAACAATCAATATTCCGACACCAATGTTTATGGCCATGTCGTCGATCTTTGCGAGAAGTATTCCGGCACGACCGGTATTCACCTCGACATTGGCTGCGGCTATGGCGCCATTGCAGAGCGTATCAAACAACGCGGCATTCACTATGTCGGCGTCGATGTCGATTCCGCATCGTTGCAGAATCTATCGCAGCGGGGGTTCGAAACGCACCGCATCGATCTGCAGGATATCGATTCGCTCCAGGAGGGCCTGAGCCGGATTCTGGCCGGTCGTCCGCTGGCTTGCATGTCGATCATCGACACGCTGGAGCATATCAAGAACGATATTCAGATTCTGGAAGTGCTGCGCTCGATGGTCGAGCATCATCCTGCTGCATTGATCGTCAGCGTACCCAACGTCTCCCATCGCGACATTTCCTTTAAGTCGCTCTGCGGTCGCTGGGACTATACCGAGGCAGGGTTGCTCGATCACACCCATGTCATTCACCATACTGAGTCTCTCTTGACCGCCATGACCAACAAAGCAGGCTGGTTCCAGGTCGGGGAAGCCGATATCCGGATGGAGATGAGCGATCAGCATTTCCCCAAGGGAAACCTGCTACTGAGTCCAAATACCCTGATCGGCCAATACCTGCGGCAGATCAAGCACCAAGCCGACAAGAACGACACGGTAAACCAATTGGTCAGGGCTTATCTGCCCGCTGCGCCCCAACAGCAGGCGCCTGTCCTGCAGGATCGTAGTAGCGGATCGGACCGGCCATTCCTGAGCGTGGTTACCAGGACGCAAGGTCGCCGCTGTGGCGCCCTGCGTGACATGCTGCTTTGTCTCGCAGCACAGACCGATCAGGATTTTGAATTGATCGTCGTTGCACATAAGGTATCGGTGGAACAGCAGATCAAGATCGAACGCCTGATCGAGGAGCAGCCGCCTTATATGCGGGAGAAGACGCGCCTGGTATTGGTCGACCGTGTAGGTAGAGCAGCACCGCTAAACGAAGGATTCGCCGCTGCGCGAGGCCGATATGTCGCCATGCTGGACGACGACGACGTCGTATTCGGCCATTGGATTGAAACGTTTAAGCAGATGGACGCCAACGATGGCGCAGGTTGCATGCTGCGTACGGTCACGGCCGAACAAGACATCGAAGCAGTCGAATGGAGAGACAAGTCTCCTGGGCTACGTACCGTCGGTCCGATCAAGAAGTCATTCCCGTCCGAGTTCGATCTCTTCGCCCATCTGACCCAGAATTTCACACCCATCATGGGCTGGGCGATTCCGTCCAGTGTCTATCACGAGCTCGGCTGCCGGTTCGACGAGACACTCAATACAGCGGAAGACTGGGACTTCGAGATGAGGGCAGCATTCCTGTGCGGTGTCCGCTCAAATCCTGAAATCACATCCATCTACCGAAAATGGAAGAAAGGGCACTCCTCGTTCTCGGAGCACTCGCAGCAGCAATGGCAGCGCGACTACGAACGCATCCTGATCAGCATGGATGCCGAACCCCGGCTTTTCCCTGCGGGATCGACCAAGCTCATTCGCGATCAACAGCGGTGGATTCGAAAACTGGAACAGGACATTGCAGAACTCCAGACTGAACTTCGCAGGGCGCGGCCTCAGTATTTCATCGGAAAATCCATTGGCGCCGCCCGATTCGTCTATCGCGGGGCAAAGAAAGTCGCCAAGAGGCTCGGCATTCGCAGGCTCGTTAAGCGTTGATTAACTCTGGCATTCGTCATATCTACCCGGCCTCTGGATCCGTGCCGACTCTGGGTCGGGTATCGCTCCTGGGACGCGACATGGCATTCGCTGGTAATTTTCGGGGCACGTGCGGACTGCATGCATATAATCAATAGAGGTGCGACACATGGCATGGCTTGAGGGCAAGGGACTGCGGATGACTTACCGAGCAGCCCGAATGGTGCTGGAAGAGCCGCGCAAGCTTGTAAAATTCCTGCAGTCGATCCGGAATTTTGGCATTCTGAAGGCCGCGGACAAAATCCGGACCTCGATCGCAACCCGCCAGCACGTCCTAGATCAGATAAATCGACCGAAATTGGACTTCGGTGGCCATGCCTATATTTTGACGACAAAGCATTGTCATTATATCGCCCTTCTCCTGCAAAAGAGTCTGCACGAGGCGGGGATTGCATCCTCAATCCTTTATTCACCACCAGCCGATGGTTATCGGGATGCAGTGTATTTCGTCATCTGCCCTCAGGTCTTTCACAGACTACCTGGCAGATACATCGCTTACCAGATGGAGCAGTCCGTCAGTTCCAGATGGTTTACTTCGAAATATATCAGCACACTGCGGAAATCGATTGCCACCCTCGATTATTCGAAGAGGAATATAGCTTATCTACAGACGCGCGGGTTGAGTTATCAGAGTCTCTACTATCTACCGGTCAGTTATCTGCCGGGACTCGTCACGGCGAGCGACTCTAAATCTTGCGACGTCGTTTTTTATGGAGACGTAAAGAACGCCCGGCGAAGGAAAATACTGACCGAGCTGGCGCAACGCTTCTCGGTCAGAGTCGTCAATGAAGTTTTTGGTGAAGAGCTTCATCAAATCCTTGCTACGGCCAAGATCGTAATCAATATTCACTATTATGAAAACGCACTTCTGGAGACTACCCGGATTTATGAATGCCTGTCACTTGGCACGTTAGTCGTATCAGAGAAAAGTTCCGATATGGACGAGCACGGGGAGCTGGACGGCATCGTCCAATTCGTGGATTGCGGTGATGTGCCGGCCATGAGTGCCGCCATCGAACATTGGCTAGGTAACGAAGAACTGCGTATTGCACATATTGCATCCTACCAAGACAAGCTTGCATTACACGCGACACGCTTCAATCGATATTTCTTCCGTTTCTTGCTCGCCCAGGGTCTGCTCGATTTTTTCCAATACCAAGCACTCAGTCACCTCGCCCAAGAGCCGATCGGTCCAAAGGTCTGTCTGAGTCTTCCTGAAACTGTTGCTCGCACAGCATCGTTCGTGTCGAATGGCGTATCGGATTTCCAGTTATATACCGGACTTAGGAGTACGATGGGCTGGGTCGGCTGCGGACTGAGTTATAAATCGATCGCATTCAAGGCAAAGGCCCAGAAGCTCCCTTATGTCATCGTTTGCGAGGATGACGTCCAATTTCCACTCGGCTTCGAAACGCGCCTGGTAGACATATTGGAATTCCTGGAGGGGCGCATGGACGACTGGGACATCTTTTCAGGGCTGATATCCGACTTGTCACGGGACGCCAAAGTCTTGGCCATTCAGGAACATGGCGAGGAAAGATTTGTCTATCTGGACCGACTGGTAGGCGCCGTATTCAATATCTATAATGCTTCGATGTATGATCGAATGCTATCCTGGAGTGAGCATAATCTCGACATGGCAAAGAATACTTTCGATCGATTTATCGACTCCGAAGGTGGCATACGAGTAATCACTACGGTGCCTTTCCTGGTCGGACATCGGGAAAATGTTACATCGACGCTTTGGGGTTTCGAAAACACACAATATAGTGACCTGATTGAGGCCAGCACGAACCTGCTCCGGGATAAGGTCATTGCGTTCAAAAATGCGGCTGACTAAGATGGCCAAACTCTCCTCAATCGATCTGCGCTCCTTATTGTTCATTGGCGCCACATGTGCACTGATGGGCGCCTGCACCAGCATGCAGCCCCCCCGCCCGTCATCCCGCCAGCGACGCCGGTACCCATCCCCCAGCCCCGCCTCGGCCTCGCCCTCGGCGGCGGCGCCGCCAAGGGCTTCGCCCATATCGGCGTGATCAAGGTGCTCGAAGGCCAGGGCCTCGCCCCGGCCGTGGTGTCCGGCACCAGCGCCGGCAGCGTGGTCGGCGCGCTGTACGCCAGCGGGATGGACGGCTTCGCGCTGCAGGAGCGCTCGTTCTCGCTCGACGAGGCCCAGGTGCGCGACTTCGGCTTCGGCGGCAGCGGGCTGGTCAAGGGCGAGAAGCTGCAGGACTACGTCAACGACCTGGTCAAGAAGCGGCCGCTGGAGAAGCTCGGCAAGCCGTTCGCCGCGGTCAGCACCGAGCTCGACACCGGCCGCCGCGTGGTGTTCTCGCGCGGCAACACCGGCCAGGCGGTGCGCGCCTCCTGCAGCATCCCCGGGGTGTTCCAGCCGGTGCTGATCGCCGGCAAGCGCTACGTCGACGGCGGCGTGGTCAGCCCGGTGCCGGTCGACGCGGCGCGCGAGCTCGGCGCCGACCTGGTGATCGCGGTCGATATCTCGGCCAAGGCGCAGAACGGCAAGCCGGTCGACGGCATCGCCGGCATCCTCGGCCAGACCGTCACCATCATGGGCCAGCGCCTGGGCGAGCAGGAGCTGGCACGCGCCGAGGTGGTGATCCGGCCGCGCGTCGGCAAGATCGGCGCAGCCGACTTCGACCTCAAGCACAGCGCCATCCTCGAAGGCGAGCGCGCGGCGCAGAGCGCGCTGCCGGCCATCCGCGAGGCGATCGCCAAGTGGCAGGCGGCACGCATGCAGACCGCATCGGCAGCGGCCAAATGATCGAACAACTGGAAAAGCTGCTCGGCGGGCCGCGCGACGGCGCGCTGCTGCGCTTTTCGCTCGGCACCGCCCATCTGAACGCCGGTGCCTTCGAACGGGCGGCGGCCTATTTCCGCGATGCGCTGGCGCAGGACCCGCGCTACTCGGCGGCCTGGAAAGGACTCGGCCGCGCCCTGGCCGACGCCGGCCAGGCCCAGGCCGCGCTGGCCGCCTACCGCGAAGGCATCGCGGTGGCCGAGGCACGCGGCGACAAGCAGGCGGCGCGCGAGATGACGGTATTCGCGCGCCGGATCGAACGCGCGCTCGCGGCGGCCGGGCCGTCCGCAGCCCCCAAGGAACCGACATGAAACGCCATACCTTCACCCTCAGCAGCGACTACATCACGCTCGACAGCCTGCTCAAGCTGCTCGCCTTCGCGCCCTCGGGCGGCGCCGCCAAGATGATGGTGGCCGAGGGCCTGGTCGAGGTCGACGGCGAACTCGAGACGCGCAAGACGCGCAAGCTCTACGCCGGCAGCGTGGTGCGGGTCGCCGGCGAGGAAATCCTCGTCCAGGCGCCCTGAGCGCACCTCAGGCCCGGCCCTCGCCCAGCAGCGCCAGCGCAGCCGGGCCCAGCTCGCGCCAGCGGCCGGCTTCCAGGCCGGCCAGCTCGCCTTCTCCCAGCCGCAGTCCGCCCACCGCAATGCGCCGCAGCGCGTCGACCCGGTTGCCCGCGGCCGCCACCATCCGCTTCACCTGGTGATATTTGCCCTGGTCGATGACCAGTTCCAGCACCTGCTCATCGATGCGCGCGCAGGCCAGCGCGGCCAGCGGCGCCGGCTCGTCGTGCAGTTGCACGCCGGTCAGCAGGCGCGCCACCAGTTCATCGTCGACCGGGTGGCGGACGTCGACGCGGTAGGTCTTGGCCACGTGGCGGCGCGGCGAGTTGAGGCCGTGCGCCCAGGCGCCGTCGTCGCTGAGCAGCAAAAGGCCGGTGGTATCGGCGTCGAGTCGGCCGACCGGCTGCACGCCGCGCGCGGCGAAATGCGCCGGCAATAGCGCCAGCACCGGGTGATGGTGCTGCGGCTGGCGCGAGCATTCGTAGCCGGCCGGCTTGTCGAGCGCCAGGTAGAGCCGCTCGCGCCAGGGCCAATCCTGGCCGTCCACCGTCAGCACCCGGCCCTCCGGCACGAATGGCGCCGCCGCGTCGCGGCAGGGCACCCCATCGACCGCCACCCGGCCGGCGCCGACCAGGAAGCGGCAGTCCTTGCGGCTGCCGAAGCCCTGCGATTGCAGCAGGCGTTCGAGCGGGAGCGGTTTGTGCGGCATGGCGGTTCCGTTGGCGGCAAAAGAAACGGCCCCACCCGAAGGTGGGCCGGCAGGCCGATGATACCGGGCCGGCGAGCCCGGCTCACCTCGCCCGGCGATCCGCCGATCAATCGCGCCAGTGGCGGCGATCGTCGCGATCCCAGCGGTCGTGGTCATGGCGGTCGTGACGGTCGTAGCGGCGATCGTCCCAGCCGCGATGCCAGCCGCGGTCGCGGTAGTAGCGGTCGCGGTAATAGCGGTCGACCACCACCACGCGGCGCGGCGGCGGGGCCGGACGGTAGATCACGGTCTCGCGCACCGGGCGGTAGTAGGCCGGACGCTCGACCACCACTTCGCGGCGCGAGTGCTGGCTGCCGATCGCGACACCGAGCGCGCCGCCGAGCGCCGCGCCGACGATGGCGCCGTCGCGGCCGTCCATCTGGTAACCGATCGCCGAGCCGGCCGCACCGCCGAGTGCGCCACCGACCACGGCCCCGAATGCCCGCCGGCCAGCGCCGGCACGCTGCCGAGCGCCACGACCAGGGACAGGATGAAGAGCGGCTTACGCATGGTTCGTCTCCGAAAGTGCAGCGCAAAGTGGCTGCTGATGCGGCGCAGTCTGCGCGGGGCAGACTGAATCGAAGCTGAACCTTTCGGGCGGTGAAAAATCACGCAGCGCCAGGGCCGTACGGCCTGGCCCGCAAGCCGCCGCCACGCCGGCCGGCATGCCTTCGGAAAGCACCCGGGGGCATGCCGGACGCCGCCGCGGCTACCTTCCGTCGGATCGACTCGAACAAATCAATTGCACACAATTTGTTTGTTGGCTATATTTCGTCCCACAGCAGCACCCGACACCCCAAGCCACCGCTACCGAAAGGAAAACATCATGTCCGTCCAAGTCCTCTACACCACCGCCGCCACCGCCACCGGGGGCCGCGAAGGCCGCATCGAATCGGCCGACGGCGTGCTCCAGGCCGCGCTCGCCCTGCCCAAGGAACTCGGCGGCGCCGGCGGCCACGCCACCAATCCCGAGCAGCTGTTCGCCGCCGGCTATGCCGCCTGCTTCGAATCGGCCGTGCGCTTCGTCGCCCGCCAGAAGAACGTGAAGATCGAGCAGTCGTCGGTGACCGCCAAGGTCGGCGTCGGCCCGCGTTCGGCCGGCGGCTTCGGCATCACCGCCGAGCTGCAGGTCTCGCTGCCCGGCATCGACCGCGAAGTGGCGCAGGAGCTGATCGAGACGGCGCACCGCGACATCTGCCCCTACTCGCACGCCACCCGCGGCAACGTCGACGTGCAGGTCTCGCTGGCCTGAACGCCTTTGCGCGTCGATTTACCTCTGCGGGGCATCGATACGCAGGCCAGCACCCGGCAAAGCCGGGTGCTCACGGGTGGTGAATGCTGAAGCACCGGCTTCCCTTGCTTTCTCCCAACACCCCGCCCTCGCCACCACCGGGCCTCGTCGGCGGTCCCCACGAAGTCGAAGGCTGCGTGGGGTGGCCAAGAGGGGCCTCGCTGCGCTCGAGGTCGATCATCGATCAAGGGGCGCGGCCGGGACAGCCTGCGCCACCGCCCCGTACAATCGCGAAACGCGGCAGCCTGCCGCGTTTTCCCGTTTGTTTAAGAACGCCCGCCATGAACGATGCCGACTGGCTGCGGCTCGATGCCCAGCTCTGCTTCCGACTCTATGCCGCCTCGCGCGCGGTCACCCGCTGCTACCAGCCGCTCTTGGCCGGGCTCGGGCTGACCTATCCGCAATACCTGGTGATGCTGGTGCTGTGGGAGGCCGACGACCTGACCGTCAAGGCGATCGGCGAGCGGCTGTCGCTCGACTCGGGCACGCTGACGCCGCTGCTCAAGCGGCTCGAACAGGCCGGCCTGCTGCGGCGCGAACGCCGCGCCGGCAACGAGCGCGAGGTCCGCATCGTGCTCAGCGAGGCCGGCCGCGACCTGCGCGAGCAGGCCAAGAGCGTGCCGCCGGGCCTGATGGCCGCGATGGGGCTGTCGCTCGAGGAGATCGGCGCGCTGCGCGGGCTGCTGGACAAGCTGCTGGCCCATGCCGGGCGGCGGAAGGCTGAATTGCCGCGAGTCGGAATGAATTCCGACCCACGCTTGATCGACAGTAATCGGAAGAGGCTCGCGCCTGGTAGGTCGGGCTTTATGCCCGACGGCGACTTCGATCGGCGGCGCTGTCGGGCATCAAGCCCGACCTGCAACACCACATATCCCGATGGGGTCGGGCCGCGAGTCGGAATAAATTCCGACCTACCAGGCCCTGCGGCCTCGGCACCCTACCCACCCAGCCTCAGCGCCCGCTCGCCAGCGCCTCGTCCACCGCCGCCCTCGCCTCGAACGCGCCGGGCGCCAGCCAGTGCGCCAGCGTGCGGAACATCAGCTCCGGGTCGACCGGCTTGGTGATGGTGTCCTGCATGCCCTCGCGCAGGCAGCGCTCGCGTTCCTCGACCATCGCGTGCGCGGTCATGGCGATCACCGGCAGGCGATCGAAGCGCGTATCGCGGCGGATGTGCTGCACCGCCTCGTGGCCGTCCATCTCGGGCATCTGCATGTCCATCAGCACCAGCCGGTAATGGTCGGCCGGCTGCGCCTCCAGCCGTTCGAGCGCCTCGCGGCCGGTGCCGGCGAGGTCGACCGCGAAGCCCTGCGCCTCGAGCAGCTCGATCGCGATCTGCTGGTTGATCTCGTTGTCCTCGACCAGCAGCAGCCGGCAGCCGGCCCAGCGCCGGATCTCGGCGGCCGGCGGCAGGACGACCGCATCGTCCTGCCCGGCGAACAGCGGCAGCAGCGCGCCGACCAGGCCGGCCTGGGTGATCGGCTTGGTCAGGCAGCCGGCCACGCCGGCCGCCTCCAGCGATCCCAGCTCGTCCTCGCGGCCGAAGGCGGTGACCAGCACCACCTGCGGCGGCTGGCGCAGGCCGGCGCGGCGGATCGCCTGCGCCAGCGCCAGGCCGTCCATGCGCGGCATCTGCCAGTCGCACAGCACCAGCGCGTAGGGATTGCCGGCGGCGTCGGCCGCGCGCAGCGCCGCCAGCGCGGCGGCGCCGTCCGACGCGGTATCGGCGCCGATCGACAGCTGCAGCAGCGCATCGGCCAGGATCTCGCCGGCCAGCGGATGGTCGTCGACCACCAGCGCGCTCTTGCCCTGCAAGGCGCCGGCCAGCGTGCGCAGGCAGGTCGGCGCGGCGGCCGGCAGGCCGAACTCGACGCTGAAGTAGAAGGTCGAGCCCTCGCCCAGCGCGCTGTCGAGCCGGATGTCGCCGCCCATCAGGTTGACCAGCCGCTTGCTGATGGCGAGGCCCAGGCCGGTCCCGCCGTACTTGCGGGTGGTCGAGCCGTCGGCCTGGATGAACGGCTGGAACAGGCCGGCCGCCTGGGCCGGGGTCATGCCGATGCCGCTGTCGCGCACCGCGAATTCGAGCCGCACGCCGTCGTCGCCATGCGCCAGCAGGCGGCAGCCGAGGTGGATCTCGCCGTGCTCGGTGAACTTGATCGCGTTGTTGGCCAGGTTGATCAGCACCTGGCCCAGCCGCAGCGGGTCGCCGACCAGCTGGCGCGGGATGTTGAGCGGGATCTGGAACAGGTATTCGAGCTGCTTGTCCTGGGCTTTCTGGGCGGTGACGGTGGCGACGTTGGCCAGCACCTCGTCGAGCGAGAACTCGACGCGCTCCACGTCGAGCTTGCCGGCCTCGATCTTGGTGAAGTCCAGCACGTCGTTGATGATCGCCAAGAGCGAATTGCCGGCCTTGTGGATCTTGCCGACGTAGTCGCGCTGCTTGGGCGTGAGGTCGGTCTTGAGCGCGAGGTAGGCCATGCCGATCACCGCGTTCATCGGCGTGCGGATCTCGTGGCTGACGTTGGCGAGGAATTCGGACTTCAGCCGCGAGGCGTTCTCCGCCACCAGCGTGGCCTCGCGCAGCGCGTCGTAGGCTTCCTTGCGCTCGATCGCGCTGCTGATGTGGTTGGCGACGAAGGACAGCACGTCGGCGTCGGCCGCGTCGTACAGGTGGCCGGCCTCGTAGCTCTGGATGGTGAGCACGCCGCCGAGCTCGCCGCGGATCTGCATCGGCACGCCGAGCCAGCTGTAGAAGGTCAGGTCGCCGGTCGCCTCGGTGATCTCGCCGGTGCGGCCCAGGTCGGCCATGCGCTGGCGGTCGATCAGCTGCGGCCGGCCGGTGCGCAGCACGTACTCGGTCAGGCCGCGGCGGAACGGGACGTCGTACTCCTGCATGGTGTCGCCGTCGCGCTCGTCGACGTAGTAGGGGAAGTTGAGCACGTGCTTCCTGGCGTCGTACAGGCAGACGTAGCAGTTGCGCGCGTACAGCAGCTCGCCCAGCAGGTGGTGCACCGCCTGCAGGAAGTCGTACAGCGAATCGCCGGCGGTGGCGCGCTCGGCGATCTGGTAGAAGACCCGGTTCAGCAGCTCGCCCTTGCGCCGCTCGGCCGCTTCCTGCGCCAGTTCGCGCGTGCGCTGGGCGATCAGCTTGTCCATCCACTGCTGGTGCATCAGCCGCTCGATCGCGATGGCGACGTGGCTGGCCAGCAGCGCGAAGATCTCCTTGTCCTCCTCGGCGTAGACCCGGCCGGCGTCGTAGGACTGCGTGACCACCGCGCCGATCACCTCGTCGGCGCTGCCGTGCAGCGGCATGCCGAACCAGTGCTCGGGCGGCTTGCCGCGGCTCCAGCCGGCCGCCGCGGCGCGGCGGCGGTCTTCCTCGGCATCGAGGAACAGCGGCTTGCCGTGGCGGATCACCCAGCCGGTGCGCATGTCGCCGGCCTCGCCGAGCGGGAACCATTGCTCGGGCGACGGCGGCGCATCGTACTGGTCGGCGAAGTAGGGGAAGCAGATCGCCTGGGATTCGGCGTCGTAGACCGCGATGTAGAAGTTGTCGGCATGCATCAGGCCCTGCAGCTGGCGATGCACCAGCTCGCCGAATTCGCCGAGGTCGCGGCCGCCGTTGGCCTGCCGGCCGACGGTGAGGATGGCTTGCTGGATCGCTTGCAGGCGCTGGCGCGAGCGTTGCAGGTCGTCGTCTTGCTGCATGGGGCTTCCGTACGCGAGTGGGGGCGGAACCGCAGTCCGGCGGCGCCGGAATCGTCAGTTTCGTCCGTCGGAGGCGCGAACGAAAGCCCGGCGTCATGGATTTTTTCCGCTTGCGCTTCCCCGGGCATCGCCGCCGCCCCGACCGAGGGCCGCTGCGCAGGCATTGCCAGCGGCCGTGCCGGCGGCTACAACGGCCGCATGCAGAACTACACCGACTACGATGCCACCGCGCTGGCCGAACTGGTCCGCCGCCGCGAAACCACGCCCGCCGAGCTGCTCGAGGCCGCCATCGCGCGCTGCGAGGTGGTCAACCCGGCGCTCAACGCGGTGATCGTGCCGCTGTTCGAGCAGGCCCGCGCCCAAGCGGCCGGCGCACTGCCCGACGGCCCGTTCGCCGGCGTGCCCTTCCTGCTCAAGGATCTGGTGGCGACGCTGGCCGGCGCGCCGCTGGCCAACGGCTGCAAGGCGCTCAAGCGGCGCGGCTGGCAGCCGCCGCACGACAGCGAACTGGTGGCGCGCTTCAAGTCGGCCGGGCTGCTGATCTTCGGCAAGACCAACAGCCCCGAATTCGGCCTGGTCGGCTACACCGAGCCCGAAGCCTGGGGCGCGACGCGCAATCCGTGGTCGCCGGCGCACACGCCGGGCGGTTCTTCGGGCGGCTCGGCCGCCGCGGTGGCGGCCGGCATCGTGCCGATGGCGCACGGCGGCGACGGCGGCGGTTCGATCCGCATCCCGGCCGGCCACTGCGGCCTGTTCGGGCTCAAGCCCTCGCGCGGCCGCGTGCCGCTCGGGCCGGACCACGCCGAGGCGTGGTGGGGGCGGTGCAGGAGGGCGTCCTGAGCCGTTCGGTACGCGATTCGGCGGCGATGCTCGACTGGATCTGCGGCCCCGATGCCGGCGCGCCCTATGTCGTCGCCAAGCCGGCCACCCCGTTCGCCGCCGCGCTCGCCGCGCCGCCGCGGCCGCTGCGCATCGGCGCGGTGCTGGCGGCGCCCGATACGCCGATCGCCCCCGACTGCCGCGCCGCGGTCGAGGACGCCATGGGCCTGCTGGCCGGGCTGGGCCACGCGGTCGAGGAAGTGCCGCTGCCTTACCAACACGAGGTGCTGGCCGGGCACTACCTGACCATGTACTTCAGCGAGGTCGCCGCCGAGCTGCGCGAACTCGCAGGGCCGCTGGGCCGGCCGGCCCGGCGCGGCGACGTCGAGCTGGAAACCTGGATCCTCGGCCGCATCGGCGAAGGGCTGAGCGCGGCCGAGGCCAGCGTCGCGCGGCGCGGCTGGAACGCGCTGGCGCGCGGCATGGCCGATTTCCACCGCCGCTACGACCTGCTGCTGCTGCCGGTGGCGGCGACGCCGCCGGCGCGCATCGGCGAACTGAAGACGCCGCCGCTGCAGCGCAGCGCGCTGGCCGCGATCGATGCGATCGGCGCCATCCGCCTGCTGCGCGGCGCGATCCAACAGCAGGCGCGGCTCAACTTCGCCCGCACGCCGTTCACCCAGCTGGCCAACATCACCGGCCAGCCGGCCATGTCGGTACCGCTGCACTGGAACGCCGCCGGCCTGCCGATCGGCGTGCAGTTCGTCGCCCCGATCGGCGACGAAGCCACGCTGTTCGCGCTGGCCGGCCAGCTCGAGCAGGCGCGGCCGTGGTTCGACCGGCGCCCGCCGCCAGCCGGCGGCTGAACCGTCCCGGCGCATCGCGCCGGCCCTGCCCCAGGCCGATGCCGTATCATTCGCGGCCCCGCCCATCCCCTACCGTGCGAAGCGCCACCATGACCGATTCCGCCCCGCTCAAACCCAAGCCATGCCGCAAGTGCGGCTCGGCCGGCGAAGTGATCAAGGCCGGCTCGCGCCGCTACTGGGTGGAGTGCGCGCGCTACGGCCGCAACGGCAACTGCAATTCGATCGGCGACCAGGCCGACAACCGCCGCGACGCGATCCGCAACTGGAACGCCATCAACTGATCGAGCGCGGGTCGAAGGCGATCGACCCGCAGCATCGGCACTGCAGGTGGCCGATCGGTGGAAGCGGCGGCAGCCGCGAGCCGGTGGCCCGTCGTGGGCCTGTCAGGGCTGGAGCCGCTCCCAGAAACATCCCGCCTGGGCGGATGAATATAAATGCGCCGCAACATCGGCAGCGCCGCTAGCCCGTGCCGGGTCGTGCCCGCCATCGCAGCGCCGCCCCGAGCCGCCGCAGCGCCTCGCCCAGCGCGCCGCGGCGCGCTTCGCCGCGTTCGACCGCCGCACCCGCCAGCTCCTCGTCGCGCTGCTGCCGCACGCGCAGCTTGATGCGCCCCGCGCGGTGCGCCTCCTCGGCGGCCCCCCAGTAGCCGTGGCCGTCCTGGCCCAGCTCGTAAGCGCGCTGCCGTTCTTCGCCCGCGCCCCAATGTCCGTCGATCTGCATGATTTCCCTCTCATATGGTTGATGGGAGAAGGCTCTCATGCGTCCCGCGGCAAACACAGGGACGGCGGCATGCATGGCTTGCGCGGCGCGCGACTTGCCCATGCAAGTGCTGCAAGCGCGCCGGCCGGCGATTGCAGCGCATCGCGGCATGCCGCCCCATGCAAACCGGCGAGCGGCCCGCAGCGCGGGTTCGACCTGGCGAGCGTCGCGAGGCTTCCCGCCGGCGGGCGGGCGGAGGGGCGGGGAATGGGTAGCGCCGCAGTCCCGGGCACCGCCGATGGCGAACGCCGGGGCTTCCCGGCTGCGGGCACTACCCGCCGACACGGCGCAGGGGGTTCATCTGCGCGGCGCTACGGGAACTCGGTCAGGTTGGCGCTCTCGGCCAGCCGCAGGCGGACGAAATCGGGCACCGCCGCGCCGTCGACGATGTCGAGCGAACGGTAGAGCGGCTCCTCGGCCAGCGCGGCGAGGAAGGCCTCGCCGGGCCAGCCCTCCTCGTCCAGGTGATCGTCGATCGCCTGCAGCAGCGCCGGCGACAGGCCGGCCTCGCGCACCAGCGCCACCGGCCGGCAGAACAGCCCGCGCTGGCCGATCAGGCCCAGGCACAGGCCGCTCATCACGCGGATCTGGCGATCCTGCTGCAGCATGTTGGCCAGCACGGTGATCTGAAAGTTGCGCGTTTCCTGCTGGAAGCTGTGGATCACCAGCTGGCTCGATTTCTTCACCAGGTAGCCGCGCAGGCATTCGGTGATCTGCGGCGTGCGGATCAGCCCGTCGGCGCCGTCGCGGTCGCCGTTCATGCGGTGGATCTCGAGCGTGCGCATCGCGCCGGTGCGGGCGTTGTAATAGACCAGCAAGAGGCCCAGCACGTAGCGGCCGGGCCACACCACCGCCGGCCGCCACATCTGGTAGAGGCCGGGCGCGGCGTCCTTGAGCTTCTGCCGGGTGGTGCGCACCGATTCGAGCTCGTGCACCAGGCTCCAGAAATACTGGTCCGGCGCGCGGGCGATGCCGAGCTGCTCGCGCACCTCGTCCCACAGGCCCTGCTCGACCAGGTATTCGAGCAGCCGCTGCGCGTCGTCGCGCTCGAGCTCGGCGCGGCCGCTGCACCAGCGGCTGAAGGTGAACTGCGAGGCCTGGCGGATCACCTCGGCGCGCGCCAGCACCTTGAAGTGCAGCATCTCGCGCTCGTCCGGCCGCGCCCGCTTGCGGATCTCGCGGAAGCGCTCGCGCAGGAAGTCCTGGCCTTCCTTGCCGAGCCGGCCGATCAGGCGCTCGATCTCGTTGTCGGCGGGTGGGAGGGGATGCGGTGCGGTCCATGGGCGGGCGGGAAGGAAGACTGGACGCGCATTCTGGCCAGTGCGCGGGGCGCGCGGCAAGGCCGGCGGATTGCGGCGATTGCAGGCGCGACAGATGTAGGAGCGGCTTCAGCCGCGAATGGCCGGTGAAGGCGGAGCCGGTTCGCGGCTGAAGCCGCTCCTACATGAGCCGGGCAGGTCGCTGCGTTCGTTTGGAGCGCTGACTGAGCGCCAGCGAAGCCCCCTCGCGGCGGCGAGGGCGGGGGAGTCGGGATGAATCAGGGAGGGCCGGCGGTTCAGTCCGCACGAATGGCAAGCGCCCGGCTTTGCCGGGCGCCTGAACGAAAGGTCGACCCCCTACGACGTCGACCAGGCCCACACGGCCCTCAAAGCTTGAAGCGCCCGATCATCTGCCGCAGCTCGCCGGCCAGCCCGTTCAGGTCCTCGATCACCGCGCGCGCCTCGCGCAGCGACAGGTTGCCGTCCTGCGCCATCACGCTGATCCGCTCGGCCGCCTTGGCCATCTCGGTGGTCGCGGTCGACTGCTCGTTGGCCGAGTGGGCGATCTCCTGGATGCGCGCCACCACCTCCTGCATCTGCTGGCGGATGCCGCGGATCTGCTGCGAGGCGCCGGTCGCCATCTCGGCGCCGCCGCGCACCGCGGCATGGGTGCTGCCCATGTGGCCGAGCGCCTGCTGCGACTGCGCGCGCATGGCGCCGATCATCTGGCCGATCTCGACCGTGGCGTTGCCGGTGCGCTCGGCCAGCTTGCGCACCTCGTCCGCCACCACCGCGAAGCCGCGGCCCTGCTCGCCGGCGCGGGCCGCCTCGATCGCGGCGTTGAGCGCCAAGAGGTTGGTCTGGTCCGAGATATCGCGGATCACGCCGACGATCGAGCTGATCTGCTGCGAACGGTTGTCGAGCTCGCCCATCACGCCCGACAGCTCGTCGACATAGCCGGCCACCCGGCCGATCTCGGCCGCCACCTCCTCGACCGTACGGGCCGAGTCCTCCGACATCTGGCCGGTGCGGCGCACCAGCGCGTCGGCGTCGGTGGTGCTGTCGGCGATGTGGTTGATGCTGACGGTGATCTCCTCGATGGTGGCCGCGGTGGCGGTGGCCATCTCGCTCTGCAGGTCGGCGTCCTTGGACAGCCGCTGCGCCATCTGGTCGATGCTGCGCACGCCGTTGGTGAGCTTCACCGTCTCCTGGCTCACCGTGGTGAACATCTGCTGCAACTGGGCCATGAAGGTGTTGACGTGGACCGCGATCTGGCCGATCTCGTCCTGCGACTGCACCGGCAGGCGGATGGTCAGGTCGCCGTTGCCGGTGGTCAGCGCTTGCATCATGTCGCGCAGCCGGCGCAGCGGCTGGGCGATCAGCCGGCCCAGCAGCAGCGAGACCACCACCGCCGCCGCCAGCATCGCCAGGCCGGTCAGCACGGCCTTGAGCACCGCGCCGTTGACCGCGGCGTCGACCGCGTTGGCGTCGACGTCGGCGCAGGCCACGTAGGCGGTGCCGCCCGGGCCGGTCACCGGCAGCGCGATGGTGCGCAGGTAGCCGTAGACCGGATCGCTCGACGAGATGAACTGGGGCTGGCCGGTCTGCGCGGCCTTGCGCACGATCGGGTCGGTATCGGGCACGTCGCTGGGCTTGAGGTAGAACTCGAACTTGGGATCGGCCATCTGCTCGTCGGACAGCGAGGCCTGGGCATAGATCACCTGCTCGCCGCGCAGGATGAAGCTGTACAGGTATTTGACGCCGAGGAAGCGCGAGGCCTCGGTCAGCCGTTCGGCTTCGCGGCGCTTGGCGGCGAGGTCGGCCGATTCGCGCGGGGCGAGCTTGTCGTGGTAGTCGGCGCCGAGGATGTAGACGTAGGCGCGCGCCGCCGCCGCCAGCTTGCCGTCGACCTCGGCCATGGCCGACTGGCGCGCCTGGTAGACCGCCTCGATGGTGAAGGTACCGATGCTGAGCAGGGCGATCGCCAGGAAGGCGAGCTGCAATTTGAGCTGCAGGCTGAGGCGGGCGAAGAAGGTCATGACCGGCGATCCGAAAGAGGAATGAGAAAGTGGCTGGGCGGCCACGGAAATATATACCGCCGCGGCGATTTGACCACAGCGCTTTGACGGCGCTCCGGAGCCGGATGCAAAAACGCCCGGCACGAGGCCGGGCGTTGCGGGCGAAACTGCCGGCGCCTACTGCGCCGCCGGCGCCGCTGCGGCGGCCGGGGCGGCCGCAGCGGCCGCTGCCTTGGCGAAATCGCCGGCGTAGACGTGCACCACCTTGGCCGGATCGATGTACTTGCGGATCGCCGCGTTCACCGCGTCCAGCCTGGCGTCCTTCACCTGCTGCTCCTGCTGCGCGCTGAAGGCCATGGTGCGCTTGAGGAACAGCTGGTTGCTCAGCGAGCCGGCCAGCGCGCCGTCGCGCGTGCGGGCGATGGCGGCTTCCTGCAGCATGCCGCTCTTGGCCTCGGCCAGCTCCTGCTCGGTGATGCCTTCCTTGACCAGCCGCGCCAGCTCCTCGCTCACGCCCTGCTTGAGCTTGGCCAGGTTCTGCGGCGCGTAGATCGCGTACAGGCCGAGCGAGCCGCTGGTGTCGAGCGGGCCGACCTGCAGGAAGCTGCCGGCGCCGTAGCTGATGCCTTCCTTCTGCCGCAGGCGGTCCATCAGGCGGCTCTTGAGGCCGCCCGAGCCGAGCACGCGGTTGGCGATCGCCAGCGGGACGTAGTCGGCCTGGTCGTCGCGCAGCTCGAGCGCTTCGCCGGCGAAGTAGAAGGCGTTGGCCTTGTCCGGCGTCTCCAGCGTCAGGCTGGCCGGCTTGACCGGGCGGAACGGCTCGGCCACGCGCGCATACGGCGCCTTGGCCTTCCAGTCGCCGAACAGCGCCTTCAGCTGCTGCTGCACCGCGGCCTGGTCGAAGTCGCCGACCAGCGCCAGCTGGCCGTTCTGGCCGCCGTAGAAGCGCGCCTGGAAGGCCTTCACGTCGGCCAGCCTGGTGGCCTTGATCGCCGCGATGTCTTCTTCGAAGGTCGCGCTGTAGCGCGGGTCGCCCTTTGGCCACGGATTGTCGTGGCGGGCCAGCGCGTTCTGCGCCACCGCTTCGGGCTGGCGCATCTGGTCCTCGATGCCGGTCACCGCCTCGGTCTTCAGCGTCTCGAACTCGGCGGCCGGGAAGGTCGGCGCGCGCAGCACGTCGCGCAGCAGCGCGAGCAGCGCCGGCAGATGGTCGCGGCGGGTCTCGAACTGCACGCTGAGCTTGTCCGGGCTCGACTTGATGTCGACCTTGGCCTTGAGCTCCTCGAGCCGGTCGGCGATCTGCTGGCGATCGAGCTTGCCGGCGCCGCGCAGCAGCATCTCGCCGGTCAGGTCGGCCACGTTGGACAGGCGCTGCAGGCTCTTCTCGTCGCCCATGCGCAGCACGATCACGCCGTTGACGGTATTGCCGCGGGTCTTCTTGGGCAGCAGGGCGGTCTGCATGCCGTTGGCCAGCGCGCCGCGCGTGGTGCGCGATTCGATGTTGGCCGGGCTCGGGTCGAACGCCTCGCCTTCGGCCAGCGCGGCGCGGCCCTTGTAGCCCGCCACCAGTTTGTCGATCTCGGGCACGGCCGGGATGGCGGCGCGCTGCGGCTTGTCGGTCGGCACGAACTGGCCGAGCGTGCGGTTCGATTCCTTGAAGTAGTTCTCGGCCACGCGCTGCACGTCGGCCAGCGTGGCGGCCTCGATCTGGTCGCGGTCGAGGAAGAACAGGCGCCAGTCGCCCTTGGCGATCGCCTCGGACAGCGCCACGCCGTAGCGCACCGGGTCGTTCAGGGTCTTCTCGAAGTCGTTCAGCAGCGCGCGCTTGGCGCGGGCCAGTTCCTCGGCGGTGACCGGCTTTTTGGCGACGTTCTCGAGCTCGGCCAGCAGGGCCTTGCGGGCGGCGTCGCGCGACTGGGTCTTGTTGAGGTCGGCGAAGAACAGCACGTAGCCCGGATCCCTCAGCTCGAAGGGGTAGGCCCAGACGTCGGCGGCCAGCTTCTTCTCGACCAGCGCCTTGTGCAGCCGGCCGGTCGGCGTGTCGCCCAGGATGTGGGCCAGGATGCCGACTGCGGCGCTGTCGGGGTGGGCGCCCGGCGCGGTGTGGTAGAGCGCGGCGACGATCTGGCTGTCGCCGACGCGGGTCAGCGTCAGCTCGCGCGCGCCGTCCTGCACCGGATCGATGGTGTAGGTCGGCGGCAGCACGCGGGTCGGCTTGGCGATCGCGCCGAAGTAGCGGGCGATGCGGGCCAGCGTGGCGGCCTCGTCGAACTTGCCGGTGACGGTGAGCACCGCGTTGTCCGGCTGGTAGTACTGACGGTAGAAGGCCTGCAGGTTCTCGATGCGCACGTTCTCGACGTCGCTGCGCGCGCCGATGGTCGACTTGCCGTAGTTGTGCCACTGGTAGGCGCTCGAGGCGAGCTGCTGCATCAGGATGCGGGTCGGGTTGTTCTCGCCCATCTCCATCTCGTTGCGCACCACCGTCATCTCGCTGTCGAGCGCGGTCCTGGCGATGAAGCTGTTGACCATGCGGTCGGCTTCCATCTTCAGCGCCCAGTCGAGGTTGTCGTCGCTGGCGGCGAAGGTCTCGTAGTAGTTGGTGCGGTCGTACCAGGTGGTGCCGTTGAACTGCATGCCGCGGCGGGCGAATTCCTGCACGATGGTCTTGTCCGGCAGGCTCGGCGTGCCCTTGAACACCAGGTGCTCGAGCAGGTGGGCCATGCCGGTCTCGCCGTAGTTCTCCATGCGGCTGCCGACCAGGTAGGTGATGTTGACCGTGGTGGTGGGCTTGGAGGCGTCGGGCGCCAGCAGCACGCGCAGGCCGTTGGCCAGGCGGTATTCGGTGATGCCTTCGACGCTGGCGACGCGGGTAGGCTGGGCGGCGGCCGGCGCGACGGCGCTCGGCGCATCGGCGGCGGCGGCCGGCAGCGCGAAGCCGAGCGACAGGGCGAGCGCGAGGCTCAGGGCGGTAAAGCGCATGGATGCTCCTTGCGGGCCGGCTGGAGCCGGCCACGAATGTGTTGTGCGTTCTAGCGTGAACGGGGTGCGATGCTACGCCGGTGCCGCGGCGGTGGCGCTAGCGGATGCGACGAAGCATGGGAATCCGGGTACGACCTGTTGCATCGCCGGATCACTTGGGGGATGGGGGCGCGATATCCGACGCGAAGCGGTCCATGCCACGCCGACATTCCACGATGGGTCCGACCGGGAGGCCATCGCGATCCGGCCGTGGTAGGCGCGGCTTCAGCCGCGAACAGCCAGGGCGGCATATCCACCATTCGCGGCTGAAGCCGCTCCTGCAGGGAAGCCCGCCTCAGCGCTGCCCGGCCATCGCCCGCAGCGTATCGCCGGTGGCGCGGCAGATGCGCCAGTCCGGCATCACCGTGGCGCCGAGCTTGCGGTAGAAATTGAGCGCCGGCGCGTTCCAGTCCAGCACCGCCCACTCGAAGCGGCCGCAGCCGCGCGCCACCGCGCGCGCCGCCACCTCGCGGAACATCGCCTCGCCGATGCCGTTGCGGCGGTACTCGGGCAGCACGAACAGGTCTTCGAGATAGAGCCCGGGCTTGGCGACGAAGGACGAGTAGTTGTGGAAATAGATCGCGAAGCCGACCGCGTAGGGCTGGCCGGCGCGCTCGACCTCGGCCACCAGCGCCTCGATATAGGGCCGCGCGCCCCACAGGTGCTCGTGCAGCTGCTCGGCGTTGCCGGTGCAGAGGTGGGTGAGCTTCTCGTAGTCGGCCAGCTCGCGCACCAGCCGGTAGATCGGCTCGGCGTCGCCGGGCCGGGCATCGCGCACGGTGAAGGCGGTCTTCATGGCGCGGCCTCCCGAGCGCCGCGCGCAGCGCCGCCGGCAGGGGCCTCGAGCTGCCGGACGCGTAATCGCACCAGACGATCACCGCCTCGGCCTCGGCCGCCGTGGCCTCGGGCGCGTCGGCGCGGCAGATGCGGTGCGCCAGCGTGAAGCTGCTGTTGCCGATCTTCTTCAGATAGGTCTCGAGCCGGACGTCGCAGGGATAGACCAGCGGCGCGCGGAACTGGCAGCCGGTCGCCGCCAGGATCGGCCCCTCGCCGGCATCGACGCGGACCGCCCAGTCGCGCTGCGCCAGCCAGCGCACCCGCGCCTCCTCGCAGAAGCGGAAGTACAGCGTGTTGTTCAGGTGGCCGAGCGCGTCCATGTCGCCCCAGCGCATGGGAAACACGTCGACGAAGAGCGGGGCGGGCGTGGGCATGGGCGGCAGCGGGAGTCGGGGAATGTCCGCTAATGTAGCCCGGCCCGACCGTTTGTAAAACCCACGGCAGAGGCCGCCCGGGCCGCCATCCACTAGAATCCGGTCCACCCGATCCCGCCACCGCACGAGCCCTCGCCGAACATGTCCCACGCCGCCCTTGCCCAGACCGCCATCTGCCCGCCCATCCATGCCCACGCGCTGTTCCTGGCCTTCGACCCGGCGCCGGGCGCCGAGCCGCGGCTGGCGCGCCGCGCGCTCGGCCGGCTCGGCCCGCTGCTCGACGACTGGGCCGCCGCCGGCGTCGCCGCACGCAACGCCTGGGCGGTCGGCGTCGGCAGCGAGCACTGGGCGGCGCTGGGCGGCCTGCCGGCCCCGCGCGAACTGGCGCCGTTCCCCAGTTCGCCGACGCGATCCACCCGATGCCGGCCACGCCGCACGCGGTCTTCATCCACCTGCGCAGCGAGCGCCACGACCTGTGCTTCGCCGCCGGCGAGGCGGTACGCCGCGCGCTCGAAGGCCTGTTCGCGCTGGCCGAAGCGGTGCCGGGCTTCCGTTTCCTCGACAGCCGCGACCTGACCGGTTTCGTCGACGGCACCGAGAACCCGTCGCCCGAAGCGCGGCCCGAGGTCGCGCTGGTCGACGACGACGGCGCGTTCGACGGCGGCAGCTACCTGCACGTGCAACGCTTCGTGCACGACCTGCCGCGCTGGCGCACGCTGACCGACGCCGAGCAGGAGGCCATCGTCGGCCGGACCAAGGCGGACGACGTCGAGCTCGACGAGGCGGTCATGCCGCCGACCGCCCACGTCGCCCGGGTGGTGATCGAGGAAGACGGCGAGGAGCTCGAGATCGTGCGCCAGTCGCTGCCCTACGGCACGGTCGGCGGCGAGCAGGGCCTGATGTTCCTCAGCTACTGCAAGACCCCGACCCGCTTCACCCGCATGGTGGAACGCATGAACACCCGCCGCGACGGCTACGACGACCATCTGCTGCGCTTCACCCGGGCGGTCAGCGGCGCGGCCTACTTCGTGCCGCCGAGGGCCATGCTCGACGCCTGGGCGCGCTGATCGAACAGCAGCCGCAACGCGATCGGCAGCGCGGCCAGCACCGCCAGCGCGCCGAACAGGTAGACCGCGGCATAGCCGAAACCGAGCGCCACCACGCCTGCGAGCGGGCCGGCCAAGCCCAGCGCCAGGTCGAAGAAGGCCGCATAGGCGCCGAGCGCGCTGCCGCGGCTGGCCGGCGCGACGCGCTTGACCGCCTCCACCCCGAAGGCCGGGAACACCAGCGAGAAGCCCAGGCCGGTCAGGGCCGCGCCGGCCAGCGCGGCCGCCTGGCCGTCGGCCGACCACAGCAGCAGCTGGCCGGCCGCCTCGATCGCCAGGCAGGCCAACGCGATGCGGGCGCCGCCGAGCTGGTCGGGCAGGCCGGCGAAGCACAGCCGCGCGCCGATGTAGGCCGCGCCGAAGGCGGTCAGCGCGGCCGAGGCGTGGCTCCAGCCGCGCTGGGCGAAATACAGCGTGACGAAGCTGGCGATGGCGCCGAAGCCGACCGCCGCCAGCGCCAGCCCGACGCCGGGCTGCCAGACTGCGCCGAGCACGCGGTAGAACGGCTCGCGCACGCCCGGCGGCGGCGCCACCGGCGGAATCGTGGCCATCAGCGCCAGCGCGGCGGCCGGCAGCAGCAAGAGCGTCAGCGCCATCGCAGCGAAACCCCAGGCCTGCTGCAGCAGCATGCCCAGCGGCGCGCCGAGCGCCAGCGCGCCGTACATGGCGATGCCGACCCAGGCCATCACCCGGCCGGCGTTGGGCAGGCCGACGCGGCCCAGGCCCCAGCTCAACAGGCCGGTGCCGGCCAGGCTCTCGCCGGCGCCGAGCAGCGCGCGGCCGATCAGCAGCAGGGCCAGCGCCAGCGGCGGTCGCGACGCGGCCCACAGCGACAGCAGGTAGCAGCCGCCGGCCGCGGCGATCAGGCACAAGCCGCGCCGCACGGCCACGCCGGCGCCGGACCGGTCGGCCAGCTGGCCGGCATGGGCGCGGGTCAGCAGGGCCGCCAGCGACTGGCAGCCGATCACCGCGCCGACCGCCAGCGCGCCGTAGCCGAGCTGGCCGTGCACGTAGAGCGGCAGCACCGGCAGCGGGATGCCGACGGTGAGGAAGACGAAGAACACCAGCAGGGCGATGGGCAACAGCCGGCCCAGTACCTGTCGCGGGTCGAGCGCCGCGGGCGGCGCGCTGGAAGGGGATTGCATGAGGGGCTCCTGACAGCCATGGCAGAGCAAGCGGCCGCCATGGCAAACTAAGATATGAGTGATTGCTCGCATTTGTCCGGCAAATGTTAGGTGCAATCGCTTCACGTCCCTACTCGTGTTCGGAGCCACCGGTGCAGACCGCCGCAAAGCCAAGAAAGACGCCGCGCCAGGCGCGCTCGCAAGTCACCGTCGAGGCCATCCTGGAGACCACTGCTCGCGTTCTGGGCCAGCGCGGCTACGCCGGCACCAATACCAACCGGGTGGCCGAGCTGGCCGGCGTCAGCGTCGGCTCGATCTACCAGTACTTCCCCAACAAGACCGCGCTGGTGGCGGCGCTGCACGAGCGCCACGTGCGCCAGCTGAACGAGGAGATCGAGCGCGGCCTGGCCGCCAGCCGCGAGACCGGCCTGGCCGGCCAGGTCCGCGCGCTGGTCGGCGCCCTGGTGGCGGCGCACCGGCTGGAGCCGGAGCTGCACCGCGTGCTGGAACGCGAATTCCCCTTCCTGGAGCTGCCCTACGCCGAAAGCGAGGCCAGCCAGGCGATGCACGCGCGCATCTGCGCGCTGCTGGCGGCGCATCGCGACGAGGTCGCGGTGGCGGACCTGGAACTGGCCGGCCACATGGTGCTGAACATGATCGAGTCGCTGGTGCACGCGGCGGTGCTGGAACCGCCGCCGGGCATCGCGCCGGCGCGGCTCGAGGGCGCCATCGCCGACGCGCTGCTGGGCTATCTGAGCTATCGGCCGGCCGGCGCGGCGTAACCCGGGAGCGAGAAGGAAATCGGCGGAGGGGGCGCGAAATGCAACAAGGGATTGCTCGCGCAATCCCTTGTTCATTTTGACTGGTGGACCGAAGGAGGATCGAACTCCCGACCTCTGCATTGCGAACGCAGCGCTCTCCCAGCTGAGCTATCGGCCCGAAAGAGGCGCGAATCTTAGCGCGAGGCCCTGCGCCCGACAAGCCCGCCACGGAATCTGGCAGAATCGATCCGACCCCTAGATACACGCCGGAGCAAGATCGTGGATGTGAAAGCCTATATGGCCGGACTCGGCCGCGCCGCGCGGGCCGCCTCGCGCGCCATCGCCCGTGCCGATACCAATGCCAAGAACGCCGCGCTGAATGCGATCGCCGATGCGATCGAGCGCGACGCCGACCGGCTGCTCGCCGCCAACGCCGCCGACGTGGCCGCCGCGCGCGAAGCCGGGCTCGAACCGGCCCTGCTCGACCGCCTCGCGCTGACGGCCAAGGGCGTCGCCTCGATGGCCGAAGGCCTGCGCCAGATCGCCGCGCTGCCCGACCCGGTCGGCGAGATGAGCGACTTCGCCTACCGTCCCTCCGGCATCCAGGTCGGCAAGATGCGCGTGCCGCTCGGCGTGATCGGCATCATCTACGAAGCGCGCCCCAACGTGACCGCCGACGCGGCCGGCCTCTGCCTCAAGTCGGGCAACGCCGCCATCCTGCGCGGCGGCTCCGAGGCGGTGCGCTGCAACCAGGCCATCGCCGCGCTGGTGCGGGAAGGCCTGCGCAGCGCCGGCCTGCCCGAGGCGGCGGTACAGGTGGTCGAAACCACCGACCGCGCGGCGGTCGGCGAGCTGATCACGCTGACCGAATTCGTCGACGTGATCGTGCCGCGCGGCGGCAAGGGCCTGATCGAGCGCATCAGCCGCGAGGCGCGGGTGCCGGTGATCAAGCACCTCGACGGCATCTGCCACGTCTATATCGACGGCGAGGCCGACCTCGACAAGGCGGTGCGCATCGCCGACAACGCCAAGACCCATCGCTACGGCACCTGCAACACCATGGAGACGCTGCTGGTGGCGCAGTCGGTGGCCGCCGCGGTGCTGCCGCGGCTGGGCCGCATCTACGCCGGGAAGGGCGTGGAGATGCGCGCCTGCCCCGAATCGCGCGCCATCCTCGAGGCGGCCGGCCTCGCCGGCATCAAGGACGCCACGCCGGAGGACTGGTCGACCGAATACCTGGCGCCGATCCTGGCGATCTCGACCGTACCGGGCCTCGACGAGGCGATCGGCCATATCAACGAGTTCGGCTCGCACCACACCGACGCGATCGTCACCGAGAACTACACCCGCGCCCGCCGCTTCCTGCGCGAGGTCGACTCGAGCTCGGTGATGGTGAACGCCTCGACCCGCTTCGCCGACGGCTTCGAATACGGCCTCGGCGCCGAGATCGGCATCTCGACCGACAAGATCCACGCCCGCGGCCCGGTCGGGCTCGACGGGCTGACCAGCCAGAAATGGATCGTGCTCGGTGACGGCCAGGTTCGTGCTTGACCTGCCGCCGGCGCCGGCCGCGCCGGTCGGGCCCGACGGCGAGCCGCTGGCCGGCCGCTTCTGCGGCCGCACCGCCGCCATCGACTGGCGCGCGCTGGCGCCGCGACTGGCGCGGCCGGCCTGGTGGCGCTTCTTCCATCACAAGCGCTGGCAATACGTCGGCATCGCCACTGCCGATTGCTTCATCGGCTGCGCGATCGTCGACCTCGGCTGGACCAACACCGCCTTCGCCTACCTGTTCGACCGCCGCAGCGGCGCGGTGGTCGGCGGCCTGTCGCGCGAAGGGCTGCCCGGCCTGACCGCCACGGTGGGCGACGTGCCGGCGGTCGGCGCCGGCAGCCGCTTCCGCTGGCTCGGCGAGCGCGTGGCGTTCGAGGAGACCGCGCCCGACCGCTTCACGGTGCGCATCCACGGCCCGGACGGTTTCGCGGTCGAGGCCGAATTCGACGGACGTGCCGCCGCGCCCTGGCTGTTCGCCAGCGGCCCGGTCGAGGACGGCCTGTGGCATGCCACCCACAAGTCGCCGGCACTGGCAGTGCAGGGCCGCGCGCTGGCCGGCGGCCGCGAATACCGGCTCGACGGCGGCCACGCCAGCCTCGACCATTCCAACGGCCTGCTGCCGCGCGACACGCGCTGGCGCTGGGCCTCGGCCCACGCCGACGGCATCGGCTTCAATCTGCAGGCCGGCTATTTCGGCGATTACGAGAACGCGCTTTGGCTCGACGGCCGGCTGATAGCGCTCGGCACCGCCGAATTCGACTACGACCCGGCCGCCACCCTGGCGCCCTGGCGGGTGCGTACCGCCGACGGCCTGCTCGACCTGGCGTTCACCCCCGAGGGCGAGCGGCGCGAAGACCGCAACCTGCTGGTGGCGGCCAGCCGCTACGTTCAGCCGGTCGGCACCTTCGCCGGCCAGGTACGCGGCGCCGCCGACGCCGCGCCGCGCGAGGTGGCCGGCCTGCTCGGCGTGGTCGAGCACCACCATTCGCGCTGGTAGCGCGGTTGCCGCTGGCCGACTTCTTGACTAGGCTCAAGCGGATCGGCGCCGTTTAGCGGCATGCTGGACGACGCACAACAATACGGTACAGGGAGCAGGAAAAAAGATGATGGAACCGCCAGACCGGCCGCCGGCCGGGCGTGCCGGAGCGACGGCGCCATGAAGCTCAATCAGCCAGTCACCCAGGTCGAGCGCTTCCTGAACCCGGACGAGCCGATCGTCACGCGCACCGATCTCAAGGGCGTCATCGAATACGCCAACCCGGCTTTCGTCGAAATCAGCGGCTTCAGCCATGCCGAGCTGATCGGCAAGCCGCATAATGTGGTCCGCCACCCGGACATGCCGCCCGAGGCCTTCGAGGATCTGTGGCGCACGTTGAAGGCGGGCGGCCGTGGCGCGGCCTGGTGAAGAACCGGGCCAGCAACGGCGATTTTTATTGGGTGGAGGCTTACGTCACACCTATGTTTGAAGAAGGCAGGCCGCGCGGATACATGTCCGTGCGGACTGCTCCGGCGCGCAGTGAGGTTGCGCGCGCCGAGGCGCTGTACCGCGACATCCGGGAAAAGCGAGCCCGCTTCCCCGACACACCAACCGGAACCGTCATGCAGAAAATTTCCTTCGCCCAACGCGCCTGGCTCGCCTTCATCCTGCTGGCGATTCTCAATCTCCTGACCGCCGCCGCGGCCAGCTTCGGCCTGGGCGAAGGCTGGACCTGGGCGCTGGCGGTGCTCGGCGCGCTGGCCGCCCTGGTCGGCGGCGGCTGGTGGGTCAGCCGTGCCGCCCACGGCATGCGCAAGGTCGAGGTGGCGCTCCGCCACATCGAGGAAGGCAATTTCCGCTACCAGCCCGAAATCGACCCGACCGACGAATTCGCCGAGCTGATCGGCTCGGTCCGCACGCTGTCGATCCACCTGCGCGCGATGATCGCCGACGTGCTGTCGACCTCGCGCAAGATCGCCGAGCAGTCCGACGTGGTCGACCGCGCCGCCGAGCAGCTGGCGCTGCAGACCGGCCGCCAGAGCGAGCAGGCGATGCAGGTGAGCGCCGCGACCGAAGAGATGAGCGTGTCGGTGACCGAGATCAGCCGCGCCACCCACCAGACCGCCGAAAGCGCCATGCAGGCCAAGACCGTGGTACGCGAGGGCGAAGCCAACATGCAGGCCAGCCGCGCCTCGACCAACCGCATCGTCGAGGTGGTCGGCGAAGCGCGCGCCACGCTGGACGACCTGAACCAGGCCGTCGCCCGCATCGGCAGCATGACCGGCACCATCAAGGAAATCGCCGACCAGACCAACCTGCTGGCGCTCAACGCCGCCATCGAAGCCGCCCGCGCGGGCGAAAGCGGCCGCGGCTTCGCGGTGGTGGCCGACGAGGTGCGCAAGCTGGCCGAACGCACCTCGCAGTCGACGCTCGACATCAACAACAACGTCGCCAACATCCAGCTGGTCACCCAGGCCACGCTGATGACGATGGACGACGCCGTGGCCGAGGTCAGCAACGGCACCGCCTCGATCGAGGCCAGCAGCCGCAACCTGCAGGACGTCGCCACCGCCGCCGAGCGCACGGTGGAGATGACCGGCCAGATCGCCGACACGCTGCGCCAGCAGTCGTCGGCCGCCGAGGAAGTGGCCAACACCATCGAGCGGATGGCCAGCACCATCGACGCCAACAACCGCGAGGCGCAGTCGCTGGCGACGTCGGCCGATCAACTGGCCGGCACCGCCGCCGCGCTGAAGGCGCTGGTCGCGCGCTACGAGAAGTCGTTCTGACCGGGGCTTCGGCCAGATACCTTCGCATCGACCCGACAGGCCGCCACCGTTCAAGCGGGGCGGCCTTTTGCATGGCAAGACTGGAGTTCGCGTGGCCGGCATCGGCATCTTCGGCGGGACCTTCGACCCGATCCACTTCGGCCATCTGCGCATCGCCGAGGAGTTCGCCGCGGCGCTCGGGCTCGAGCAGGTGCGCCTGGTGCCGACCGCCAATCCGCCGCACCGCGCCGGCCCATTGGCCGGCAACGAAGACCGGCTGGCGATGGTGCGGCTGGCCGTCGCCGGCAACCCGCGGCTGGCGGTCGACGAGCGCGAGCTGCGGCGCGACGGCCCGTGCTACACCATCGACACGCTGACCGAACTGCGCGCCGAGCTGGGCCCGGACGCGCCGCTGAGCTGGCTGATCGGCGCCGACAGCTTCCTCTCGCTCGACCGCTGGCATCGCTGGCGCGAGCTGTTCGATCTCGCCACGCTGGCCGTCGCCTGCCGCCCCGGATTCGACCTCGACCGCTGGCGCGAACGTGCGTCACCCGCGCTGGCCGACGAAGTCCTGCCGAGAATTCAAACACTTAGCGTGACCGGCCGGCACCTTCCGGGTACAATCGCGCTTTTGCCAACCACGCCGCTCGCCATTTCGAGCACCGCGATACGCGCCGAACTCGCGGCCGGACGATCCGCCCGCTACCTCGCGCCCGACGCCGTGCTCGACTACGCCGGGCGGCATTTGCTTTATTCCGCCGCGACGCCGCGCCCGCCCGAACCGGGCGGCACGGTGGGCCAGGCGGCAAGCGGAACCCTGCGAACATGACCGAACAACAACGACACCTGACCCCGGAACAGATGCGCGACATCGCCGTCGCCGCACTCGAAGACATCAAGGGCGAGGACATCCTCGCGCTCGACACCACCAAGCTGACCTCGATGTTCGAGTGCATGGTGGTCGCCTCGGGCAATTCCAACCGCCAGGTCAAGGCGCTCGCCAACAACGCGCGCGAGAAGCTGAAGGAAGCCGGCGCCGAGATCCTCGGCATGGAAGGCGACACCACCGGCGAATGGGTGCTGGTCGACGTCGGCCCGCTGATCATCCACGTGATGCTGCCGGCGGTGCGCGACTACTACAACCTCGAGCAGCTGTGGGGCGGCCAGAAGCCGACCTTCAATCCGACCCGGCCGTGGGAAGCGGCCATCCAGGCGCACGACGATCCGAAGTAATCGCCGCATCGACGTGGATCGCAGGCGAAATGCGATCAGCAGCATGGGCGCCCGGCAATGCCGGGCGTTCGTCGTCTACGCATGCCCGGTCACTGAGTAACAGTCCGCAATGAAGCTCCACATCATCGCCGTCGGCCACAAGATGCCCGACTGGGTCGAGGCCGGTTTCCGCGAATACGTGAAGCGCATGCCGCGCGAGGCCACGATCGAGCTGACCGAGCTCAAGCCCGGCCAGCGCGCCGGCTCGAGCGTCGAACGCGCCATGGAGACCGAGCGCGACCGTATCCTGGCCGCGCTGCCGGCCGGTTGCCGCAAGGTGATCCTCGACGAACGCGGCGCCGCCTGGACCACCATGAAGCTGGCCGAACGCCTGCGCGGCTGGCAGCAGGACGGCCGCGACGTGGCCTTCGTGATCGGCGGCGCCGATGGCCTGCACGCCGACGTGAAGAAGCAGGCCGACGACCTGCTGCAGCTGTCGGCGCTGACCCTGCCGCACGGCATGGTGCGCGTGCTGCTGGCCGAACAGCTGTACCGTGCCGTGGCGATCAACCAGGGTCATCCCTACCACCGCGAATGAGCGCTTCCGCCATGACGAGACCCCCGATCTACCTGGCCTCCGGCAGCCCGCGCCGGCGTGAATTGCTGAACCAGATCGGCGTGCCGATCGAGCGCATCGGCAGCGAGGTCGACGAGACGCCGCTGGCCGGCGAAGGCGCCCACGCCTACGTGCTGCGGCTGGCCCGCGCCAAGGCGGAGGCCGGCCTGGCCGCGATGCGCGCAGCCGGACTGCCGCCGCGCCTCCTGCTGGCGGCCGACACCACGGTAGCGCTCGACGACGCGATCCTCGGCAAGCCGCTCGACGCGGCCGACGCCGCCGCGATGCTGGCGCGCCTGTCGGGCCGCAGCCACGAGGTGCTCACCGCGGTGGCGCTGACCGACGGCGAGCGCGTCGAGACCGCGCTGTCGGCCAGTACCGTGCGCTTCCGCGCACTCGAGGCGGCCGAGATCACCGCCTACGTCGCCAGCGGCGAGCCGCTGGACAAGGCCGGCAGCTACGGCGCGCAGGGTCTGGGCGCGGTGCTGGTCGAGGAGATCCGCGGCAGTTTCAGCGGCGTGGTCGGCCTGCCGCTGTGCGAGACCGCGGCGCTGCTGCGGCAGTTCGGCTACCCGGTGCTGGGCTGAACATCGCGCAGTCCCTGTAGGTCGGGATTCACTCCCGACTGCGCTGTTTCCAAGAATGCTGTCGGGAGTCAATCCCGACCTACGCCGGCTGCGCTGTGCCTACTGCCTACGCATCGCCATCTCCAAGCAAAAGGCCGCCCGAGGGCGGCCTTTTGCTTGGGACCCGGATCCCATCACTTGCCCGCGTCGGCCCCGCGCAATTCGATCAGCCGCTTCTTGTCGGCCTCGGCACGTTCCTTGAGCAGCACCGCATCGTTCTCGCGCTGCTTGATCTGCTCGTCGATCTTGGCGATCTCGGCCTTGCGGTCCTTCATGTCGGATTTCAGGTCGTCCGGCACCGGCTTGCCGGCCTTGTTCAGCTTGTCCACCTGGGCCTGGTAGCCGTCGAGCCGCTTCTGGACCGCCTCGCGCCGCAGCTTGTCCGACTGGATGCCGGCCGCGACCTGCTCGAGGTTGCGGTCGCGGATCGCGTCGATCTCGCTGGTGCGGGTGAAGCTGTTGATCAGCGCCTTGTCGCGCCGGCGCGCGTCTTCCTTCTGCTGCGAGGCCTCGCGCTGCTTGGCGATCTCGAGCTCGCGCGCGGCGCGCTGCTCGGGCGTGAGGATCCCCTCGGTCTGGCGCACCGTCATGCCCTGCTTGTTGAGCTCGGTGAGGCCCTTCTGGTTCTGCTGCTGCGGCGGCTTGTCGCTGTACTGCACCTTGCCGTTCTCGTCGACCCACTTGTAGACGCCGGCCGCGGCGGGAAGCGCCATGGCAAGCAGCAGCGCGAAAACGGAATGACGGCGGAACATGGGTGAAACTCCTCGGAACAGGGTGGGGCCGGCCTGGGCGACCCGATCAGGCGACGCCGTATTCGGCGCGGTAACGCTGGACCGCTTGCAAGTTGCGTTCCAGCTCGGGCTGGCCGCCGAGGTAGGCAATCAGGTCGGTCAGCGTGGCGATGGCGATCACCGGGATGCCGTAGCGCGCCGCCACCTCCTGCACCGCCGACTGCGCGCCCTGGCCGCGCTCCTGCCGGTCGAGCGCGATCAGCACGCCGGCGGGCTCGGCGCCGGCGGCGCGGATCAGCTCGACCGATTCGCGCACCGAAGTGCCGGCCGAGATCACGTCGTCGATGATCATCACCCGGCCCTTGAGCGGCGCGCCGATCAGGGTGCCGCCCTCGCCGTGGTCCTTGGCTTCCTTGCGGTTGAAGCAGAACGGCAGATTGCGCCCTTTCGCGGCAAGCGCCACCGCGGTGGTGGCGGCCAGCACGATGCCCTTGTAGGCCGGGCCGAACAGCATGTCGAACCGGACGCCCGACTCGATCGCCGCGTCGGCGTAGAAGCCGGCCAGCCGGCCGACGCTGGCGCCGTCCTGGAACAGGCCGGCGTTGAAGAAGTAGGGCGACTGGCGGCCGGCCTTGGTCTGGAAATCGCCGAAACGCAGCACTTGCTGCTCGACGGCGAAGGCGATGAAATCGGTGCGGGAAATGCTCATGGAATCGAGAAGGCATGCGGGTTTCAGAGTTTTATAGCATATCATTCCGCACCCCCTAGCTCAGCCGGAACCCGACATGCGCATCATTTCCGCCAATCTCAACGGTATCCGCTCCGCCGCCTCCAAGGGCTTCTTCGACTGGCTCGCCACCACCTCGGCCGACGTGGTCTGTGTGCAGGAACTGAAGGCCCAGCTGCCCGACCTGAGCGAGCTGATGCGGAATCCGCACGGCTACCACGGTTTCTTCCACCCGGCCGAGAAGAAGGGCTACAGCGGCGTCGGCATCTACAGCCGGATCGCGCCCGACGCGGTGGTCGAAGGCCTCGGCATCGCCGACATCGACGCCGAGGGCCGCTACCTGCGCGCCGACTTCGGCAAGCTGTCGGTGATCTCGCTCTACCTGCCGTCGGGCTCGAGCAGCGAGGAGCGCCAGCAGATCAAGTTCGCCTTCATGGAACGCTTCATGCCGCATCTCAAGCGGCTGCGCGAGGAAGGCCGCGAGATCGTGCTGTGCGGCGACTGGAACATCGCCCACAAGGAAATCGACCTGAAGAACTGGAAGGGCAACCTGAAGAACTCGGGCTTCCTGCCCGAGGAGCGCGCCTGGCTGACCGACGTGTTCGGCCTGGGCTGGGTCGACGTCTGGCGTTCGCTCTACCTCGAGCATCCCGGCTACACCTGGTGGTCCAACCGCGGCCAGGCCTATGCCAAGGACGTCGGCTGGCGCATCGATTACCAGATCGCCACGCCCGGCGTGGCCGCCACCGCCAGGTCGGCCGCGATCTACAAGGATGTGAAGTTCTCCGACCATGCGCCATTGACGGTCGATTACGACTTCGCGGGTTGAGATGCCCGGCTCGATCGGAGCCTGGTTCAGGCTGGACCGGCTACGCACCCTGTAGGAGCGGCTTCAGCCGCGAATGGCCGACAGCGCGCCGAGCGGCGAATCGCGGCTGAAGCCGCGCCTACAGGGGAGACGGCCGAGGCCCTCGACCAATCTGCCCATGACCGCTAAGCCTGCGGCTTGTCCGCCGGCGCATCGCCGTTCCACGGCGCCACCCGCAGCAGCAGCAGCATGCCGGGCAGGCCGAGCGCGAAGCAGAACCAGAAGAACGGTCCCCAGCCCATCTGCTCGACCAGCCAGCCGGCCGCGGCGCTGACCAGCGTGCGCGGCACGGCGGCCAGGCTGGTGAACAGCGCGAACTGGGTGGCGGTATAACGCGGATCGGTGGTGCGGGCGATGAAGGCGACGAAGGCCGCGGTGCCGAGGCCGACGCCGAGGTATTCCAGGCCGATCACGCCGCCCAGCAGCCACAGGTCGTGGCCGACCTCGGCCAGCAGCGCGAAGCCGAGGATCGCCACCAGCTGCACCGCGCCGAACAGCCACAGCGCGCGGTTGATGCCGAGCTTGACCATCCAGATGCCGCCGAGGATGCCGCCGATCACCGCCGGCCACAGCCCGGCGTGCTTGGCCACCAGCCCGATCTCGCTCTTGCTGAAACCCATGTCGAGGTAGAACGGCGTCGACAGCGCGGTCGCCATGCTGTCGCCGAGCTTGTAGAGGAAGATGAAGGCCAGGATCTCGAGCGCGGCCCAGCCGCCGTGGCGGCCGATGAACTCGCGGAACGGCGCGACCACCGCCTCCTGCAGCGTCTTGGGCGGCGCGATCGCGGCATCGGCGGTCGGCGCCAGCAGCAGCGTGGCCAGCACGCCGGGCAGCATGAACAGCGCGGTGATGGCGAACACGCTGTCCCACGGCAGGTGGTCGGCCAGGATCAGCGACAGCGAGCCCGGGATCAGGCCGGCGATGCGGTAGGCGTTGACGTGCACCGCGTTGCCGATGCCGAGTTCGGCCTCGGGCAGCAGCTCGCGCCGGTAGGCATCGAGCACGATGTCCTGGGTGGCCGAGAACAGCGCCACCGCGGCGGCCAGCATGGCCACCGTGCCGATCTGGGCTTGCGGATCGAGCCAGCCGAACAGCGGGATCGAGGCGGCCAGCAGGAGCTGGGTGAACGCCATCCAGCCGCGCCGGCGGCCGAGCCAGCGGGTGGCGATGCCGTAGCGGTCGAGCAGCGGCGACCAGAGGAATTTCCAGGTGTAGGGAAACTGGATCAGCGCGAACAGGCCGATCTGCTTGAGATCGATCTGCTCGCTGCGTAGCCAGGCCGGCAAGAGCTGGATCAGCAGGTAGAGCGGCAGGCCGGAGCTGAAGCCGGTGAATACGCACACCAGCATGCGGCGATTGAGCAGCGCTTCGCGCCAGGATTCGGTCGGGTGCATGGCAGAGGGACGGAACGAGGTGGCCGCACCTTATCAGGATTGCCGGCCGGGCGCGGGTAACCGTGGTGGCGTAGCAATACGACGACGGCCTGATACACTGGGTTGAACAGGGACAACCACGGTAAGCACGCCATGAACGCCATCCTCTCGCTGACCGATCACCATGCCGTCATCAAGCTGATCGGCGACTTCACCTTCGAAGGCCATCGGCCGTTCAAGGAAGCGACCCAGCAATTGCTGGCGAGCGACGGCGTCGAAACGCTGTCGATCGATTTCGAGGCCGTCGAATACATGGACAGCGCCGCGCTCGGCATGCTGCTGCTGCTGCGCGAACGGCTCGGCGACAAGCCGATCCACCTGGCGCAGACGCGCGGCACGGTGCGTGCCGTGCTCGACGTCGCCAATTTCGGCCGCCTGTTCACGCTGGATTGAGACCGCGCCGAATCGAGTCGCGGCACAGGCACCCGGCAAAGCCGGGCGCTTGCGGTTTGCTCTTCTCGACCAGCGGCTCCCCTGATTGATCCCTGCTCCCTCCGCCCTCGCCGCCCAGGGCTCCCTGATGGCGGTCCCCCAGACTTCGCGGGGTGGGTCAGAGGGAGCCTCGCTTCGCTCGCGCACATCTCTCGACCGTATGCCCCACCTGCTCTACCTGCACGGCTTCAACAGCAGTCCGGCCTCGATCAAGGCGCGGCAGACCGCTGCCTCCCTGGCCGAGCGCGGCCTGGCCGACCGCTTCCACGCTCCCGCGCTGCCCTATTCGCCGGCCGCGGCCGCCGGCCTCATCGCCGCCGAGATCGAACGGCTCGGCCCGGCCGGGCTGACCGTGGTCGGCAGCTCGCTCGGCGGCTTCTACGCCACCTGGGCGGCCGAGCGCTACGGCTGCGCCGCGGTGCTGATCAACCCGGCCGTGCGGCCCCACCGCCTGCTCGCGCCGCTGCTGGGGCCGCAGCGCAATCTCTACACCGACCAAGCCTACGTGCTGACCGAGCGGCACATGGACGAGCTGATCGCGCTCGAGCCGGCCGCGCTGCATCCCGAGCGCTACTGGCTGCTGGCCGAGACCGCCGACGAGACGCTCGACTACCGCGATGCAGTGGCCTACTACGCCGGCAGCCGCCAGACCGTGATCGAGGGCGGCGACCATGGCTTCCAGAGCTGGCAGCGGCTGCTGCCGGAGGTGCTGGAGCACGCCGGGCTGGGCGCGGCGGACGCCGATTCCATCCACTGACACCAGAATCGGCGCCATCCCCGCAGGAGCGGCTTCAGCCGCGAATGGCCGAGGCAGCGCCAACGCCATTCGCGGCCGAAGCCGCTCCTGCAAAGTCCCCTGCGCCGCACAGCATCCGCATGCCGGGCCCGGACGTTCAGTTCGTCACCAGCCCATCCATCCGCACCACCTCGAAATCGCTGCCCTTCACGCTGCCGAGCTCGCTCACCAGCTCGTCGTTGTTCCAGCGCGCATCGGGCGCGCCGCTGACATACCAGTTGCTGCCGTTGTCGGCCACGATCATGCCGTAGGTCTTCATCGCCTGCAGGATCGCGCGGCTCTCGGCGCTGAAGCCGGCCGGGATCGCGTAGGCGGCCTTGAGCCGCACCCGCATGCCCATCGGCGGCCGGTTCGGGTCGGTGCTGCTGGCGGCCCAGTGGGTGGCCGGCGGCACGTAGGCGCGGCGCGACTGGCTGACGGTGAAGCGCAGCGCATGGCGGATGGTGCCGCTGGCGGCCTCGTCGTAGCGCACCAGGCCGGGGAACACCGGCAGGCCGGCCGCGTCGGCGCTGGTCCAGCCCGGCTGGCCGCCGGGGCGCACGGTATTGGAATCGAGATGGAACACCGCGCCCGAATCGGCGTTCCAGCTGCCGTCGGGCTGCGGGAAGGCGCGGTAGAGCTCGTACAGCCGGTTGTTGTCGCGATCGATCACCAGCACATGGCGGTCGCCGTCGAAGGCGCCGCCATCGGGCCGCTGGCCCTCGATCGGCGCGGCGGCCGGCACCGGGTAGGGGCCGGGATCGCTCTCGTCGCCGTAAGCGGTGAAGCGGATCGTCACCCGGGCCTGCGCGCCGCTCACCACCACGTAGGGAATGCCGATCGGCGCACCGTCGTAGAGGCCGGCGCCGAAGTCGGGATGCAGGCCGCGCCCGGCGCCGATGGTGGCGATCAGGTTGGCCGAGTTGGGATCGACCGGTGCGGCCGAGATGTCCTGGTTCCAGGCATTGCCGGCCGGGAAGGGCAGGCTGCCGTTGAGCGCGGCGCCGACGCCGAGGTCGGCCGCCGCCATGCTGCCGTAGTGCGCGCCGGCGCTGCCGACCGTGACCGTGGTGCTGGCGCTGGCCGTACCGGCCGCATTGCTGGCGGTCAACGTGTAGGTGGTGCTGGCGGCCGGCGCGACGGTGACGCTGCTGCCGCTCACCGTGCCGATGCCGGGCGCGATGCTGATGCTGGCGGCGCCGCTGACCTGCCAGCTCAGCGTGCTCGACTGGCCGACGGCGATCACCGCGGGCGAGGCGTCGAACGCCTGTACCGTGGGCGCGGCCGGCAGCGGGGTCGGCGTGGGAGTCGGGACCGGGGTCGGCGAGCCGCCGCCGCCATCACCCCCTCCGCCGCAGGCGCCGAGCAGGATCGAGGTGCACAGCGGCAGCAGCCATGTACGGGCCGGATTCATGACGATGTCCTGATTTGGATCGAGTCCCGATCATAGCCAGCACCGCCGGCGGCGGAACGTGAAAACGACCAGACCGACCGGCCCTCCGCCGTGCGGTAGCGAACCGCGGGCATCGCCGCCCGGTCACACGCGCATGCGCCGAACATGGTGGAGGGCTGCTTCCGCCGCAAGCCGCGCAAGGTCCATCAGATTTGCCTAAAATACGCGCTCTCGCTCCACCAGACCGCCGACCGAACCCGACACCATGATCCTGGATCTAGAACTGGCCCCCGCCGACGATGCCCGCAAGGACATCGCCGCCGTGCTTTCCCACGTCGACCGCTTCCTGCAGGACCGCGAGAACGGCATCGCCCACGCCAGCGCCGCCGACGTCGCGGCCTACCTCAAGTCGATGGTGCCCTACCACACCAAGGTGCTCGCCATGACGGTGTTCAAGGACCGCTACGAGATGGAGCTCGAGCTCGGCTTCGTCAAGGTGGTCTGCAAGCTCAAGCGCTATTGATCCCGGCGCCGTCCGGCGCATCCGTCCCGCAGCTCTTCCCCCGTCTTCTCCATCTTCGCCGCGACCGGCCGGGCCGCCGGCCGGCTTTGCTATGCTGCCGGCCAAGGCGCGCGGGGCGCGCGAGGAGAAGACATGCAGGACCCGAAGAAACCGCTCGCCGGCATCAAGGTGGTCGAGCTCGGCACGCTGATCGCGGCGCCGTTCTGCACCCGGCTGATGGCCGACTTCGGCGCCGAGGTGACCAAGATCGAGCCGCCCGAGGGCGATCCGCTGCGGCGCTGGCGGCGGCTGCACGACGGCACCTCGCTGTGGTGGTACGTGCAGAGCCGCGGCAAGCGCTGCATCAATCTCAACCTCAAGGATTCGGCCGAACTCGAACGCGCCCGCGCGCTGTGCGCCGAGGCCAACATCGTGGTCGAGAACTTCCGCCCCGGCGTGATGGAGAAGCTCGGCCTCGGCTGGGAAACGCTGTCGCAGCTCAATCCGAAACTGGTGATGGTGCGCATCTCCGGCTTCGGCCAGACCGGCCCCTATCGCGACCTGCCCGGCTTCGGCGCGGTCGGCGAATCGATGGGCGGGCTGCGCTACGTGACCGGCTTCGAGGATCGCCCGCCGGTGCGTACCGGCGTCTCGATCGGCGATTCGATCGCCGCGCTGTACGCGGTGATGGGCGCGCTGATGGCGCTGCGCCAGGTCGAGGTCAACGGCGGCCGCGGCCAGGTGGTCGACGTGGCGCTGTACGAGGCGGTGTTCGCCATGATGGAAAGCCTGGTGCCCGAGTACGACCACGACGGCTTCATCCGCGAGCGCAGCGGCAACATCATGCCCGGCATCACGCCGTCCAATACCCATACCACCCGCGACGGCGGCCACGTCACCATCGGCGCCAACGGCGACGCGATCTTCCAGCGGCTGATGCGCGCGATCGGCCGGCCCGATCTGGCCGCTGCGCCGGACCTGGCCGACAACGCCGGCCGCGACGCGCGGCGCGACGAGCTCTACGCGGTGATCGACCAGTGGGTGGCGCAGCACGACCTCGCCGCGGTGATGGCCGTGCTGAAGGAGGCCGAGGTGCCGGCCTCCAAGGTCTACTCGGTGGCCGACATGTTCGCCGACCCGCATTTCCATGCGCGCGAGATGTTCCTGCCGCTGACGCTGCCCGATGGGCGGACCATCCGCATGCCCGGGATCGTGCCGCGGTTGGCGGGCTGAGCCGCCGCGACGCATCCTATTGAGAGCGTTGTAAGCGCGGCTTCAGCCGCGAATGGCGGCGGCTCATCTTCGAGGACTTGCGGCTGAAGCCGCTCCTATGAGGTTCGTCCACGGCATCGATCGCACCGCGTTCCACCGCATCGGACCAGGACGCGGACGGCCGAAGCACTTGTCACGAAACCGTCACGCCTGCCCGGCGCGCCGCTGTCTATGCTGGCGATCGCCATGTCCCTGTATGACCGCCTCCCCGAACTGGCCGAGATCGAACGCCTGCTCGCCCTGGGCGGCGGCCGGCTGCGGTCGCGCAGCGTGGCCGGCGTGACGGTCGGCAACTTCTGCCTGCCGATCCACGTGCTGAGCCTGGGCAGCGACGACCCGGCCGCGCCGGCGGTCGGCTTCTTCGGCGGCGTGCACGGGCTCGAGCGCATCGGCACCCAGGTGATCCTGGCCTTCCTGCGCAACCTGCTGATGCGGCTGCGCTGGGATTCGGCGCTCGAGCACCAGCTCGAACGCGTGCAGCTGCTGTTCATGCCGCTGGTCAACCCCGGCGGCATGCTGCAGCGCCGCCGCGCCAACCCGGCCGGCATCGACCTGATGCGCAACGCGCCGATCGACGCCAGCGAACGGGTCGCCTGGCTGGTCGGCGGCCACCGCTTCGGCCGCTGGCTGCCGTGGTACCGCGGCGACCACGGCCAAGAGATGGAAGAGGAAAGCCGCGCGCTGTGCACGGTGGTCGAGCAGGAACTGCTGAGCCGGCCGCTGGCGCTGGCGCTCGATTGCCACTCGGGCTTCGGGAGCCGCGACCACATCTGGTTTCCGCTGGCCGGCAGCCGCCGGCCGATCGATACGCTGGGCGAGATCTACACGCTCAAGACGTTGTTCGACCAGGCCTATCCGCACCACCGCTACCTGTTCGAGCCGCAGAGCCGCCAGTACCTGACCCACGGCGACCTGTGGGACCACCTCTACCTGCGCTCGCGCGCCGATCCCGACCGGCTGTTCCTGCCGCTGACGCTGGAAATGGGCTCCTGGCTATGGGTGCGCAAGAACCCGCGCCAGCTGTTCTCGCGGCTCGGCGTATTCAACCCGGTGGCGCCGCACCGCGAACAGCGGGTGATGCGCAGCCACCTCTTGCTGATGGAATTCCTGCTGCGGGTAGCCAGCAGCGAGCTGCGCTGGCTCGAGGGCCGCAACCGCCGGCTGCAGCATCGGCGCGATGCGATGGACCTGTGGTACCGGAGCTGACGATGGCCGCGCCGACCTGGATCCTGCTGCGCGGCCTCGGCCGCGAGGCGCGCCACTGGGGCGGCTTCCCGCCGCTGCTGGCCGAGGCGCTCGGCGGCGTGCGCGTGCTGGCGCCCGATCTGGCCGGCAACGGCCGGCGCTGGCGCGAACGCAGCGCCGCGACCCTCGCCGGCCAGTGCGACGGCCTGCGCGCCGAGCTGGCCGAGGTGCTGGCGCAAGGCCCGGTCAACCTGCTGGCGATCTCGCTCGGCGGCATGGTGGCGCTCGACTGGGCGACTCGTCGGCCGACCGAGGTCGGGCGCCTGGTGCTGGTCAACACCAGCCTGGCCGGCCTCGCGCCGTTCTGGCGCCGGCTGCGCTGGCCGCGCTACCCGGCGATCGCGCGGCTGCCGCTGCAATCGATCGCGGCGCGCGAGCGCAGCATCCTGGCCATGGTCAGCAACGATCCGGCCCGCCGCGCCGCGGCGCTGCCGCAGTGGATCGCCTGGCAGCGCGAGGCGCCGGTCGCGCGCGCCAACCTGCTGCGCCAGCTGGCCGCCGCCGCGCGCTTCCGCCTGCCGCCGCAATGGCCGGGCTGCCCGGCGCTGCTGCTGGCCAGCCGGCGCGACCGGCTGGTCGACCCGGCCTGCTCGCAGGCGCTGGCCGCCGCGGCCGGCTGGCCGCTGCGGCTGCACGAGACGGCCGGCCACGACCTGCCGCTCGACGACCCGCACTGGCTGGCGGCGCAGGTGGCGCAATGGTGCGGAGCGCCATCCACCATCCTCGATACGACACCGCCGTAGTCGGAAGTCATTCCGACCGCGCCGCCGATTCAACATCGCCGTCGGAATGAATGCCGAGCTACCGCATCGAAGCGCACGTAGGAGCGGCTTCGGCCGCGAATCGCCGGTCGTGGCGCAATGGCCATTCGCGGCTGAAGCCGCTCCTACGGGAACCCTAACCCCGGACAGCGAGAACCGGCGATGGCGCCCGCCCGCCGCGGCGAATGCATTTCCGACACGCCCGCCATCCTGCCAGCACCGTGTCAGCAGCCCACCGCAAGCGCTTTGCTACACTGCGCCCTCTCCCCGCACTCCCCGAAGGCCTCCCCGTGTTCAGCTGGTTCGAACGACGCGTCCACCTCTATCCCGACACGCCCCCGGCCCAGCCGCCCAAGGGCTTCTTCCGCTTCGTCTGGGCCGGCACCGAGGGCCTGCGCGGGCTGATCGCCGCGATGATCGTGCTCACCGCCGGCATCGGCGCCTTCGAGGCGCTGCTGTTCAGCATGCTGGGCTCGGTGGTCGACTGGCTCGGCCAGGTGCCGCCGGCCGAGCTGTGGACCCAGCAACGCGGCCACCTGCTGCTCTTGGCCGGCATCCTGCTCGCCAGCCCGGTGCTGATCGCGCTGCAGGCGCTGTGCAAGTACCAGGGCCTGCTCGGCAATTTCCCGATGCTGCTGCGCTGGCACTACCACCGCCACCTGCTCGGCCAGAGCATGAGCTTCTACCAGGACGAATTCGCCGGCCGGGTCGCCGCCAAGGTGATGCAGACCGCGCTGGCGGTGCGCGACACCGTGCTGATCGTGGCCGACATCCTGGTCTTCGTGGTCATCTACTTCGTCACCATGGTGGCGGTGGTCGGCCGCTTCGACGCGCTGCTGGTGCTGCCCTTCCTCGGCTGGCTGGCGCTGTACGTGCTCACGCTGCGCTTCTTCGTGCCGCGGCTGGGCAAGGTCGCCAGCGAGCAGGCCGACGCGCGCAGCCTGATGACCGGCCGCATCACCGACGCCTACACCAATATCGCCACCGTCAAGCTGTTCGCCCACGCCCAGCGCGAGGCCCAGTTCGCCCGCGGCGCGATGCAGGAATTCATGCTGACCGCCTATCGCCAGACCCGGCTGGTCAGCGGTTTCGAGGTGGTCAACCACGTGCTCAGCATGCTGCTGATCGGCAGCACCGCCGGCGCCACGCTGTGGCTGTGGACGCGCGGCGAGGTCGGCGTCGGCGCGGTGGCGGCCGCCACCGCCATGGCGCTGCGGCTCAACGGCATCTCGCACTGGATCATGTGGGAGATGGCCAGCCTGTTCGAGCAGATCGGCACGGTGCAGGACGGCATCGCCACGCTGTCGCGGCCGATCGCGATCAAGGACCGGCCCGACGCCCAGCCGCTCGAAGTGCGCCGCGGCGAGATCCGCTTCGAGCAGGTCGATTTCGGCTACGGCGGCCAGCGCCGCGTGATCGAGCAGTTGAACCTGACCATCCGCCCCGGCGAGAAGGTCGGCCTGGTCGGCCGCTCGGGCGCCGGCAAGAGCACGCTGGTCAACCTCCTGCTGCGTTTCTACGACGTCGAGTCGGGCCGCATCCTGATCGACGGCCAGGACATCGCCCAGGTCACCCAGGACAGCCTGCGCCGCCAGGTCGGCATGGTGACGCAGGACACCAGCCTGCTGCACCGCTCGGTGCGCGACAACCTGCTGTACGGCCGGCCCGACGCCAGTGATGCCGAGATGATCGCCGCCGCCCGCCGCGCCGAGGCGCACGACTTCATCGAGACGCTGACCGACCCCAAGGGCCGCCAGGGTTACGAAGCCCACGTCGGCGAACGCGGCGTGAAGCTCAGCGGCGGCCAGCGCCAGCGGGTCGCGATCGCCCGGGTGATGCTCAAGGATGCGCCGATCCTGCTGCTGGACGAGGCCACCAGCGCGCTCGACAGCGAGGTCGAGGCGGCGATCCAGGACAGCCTGTACACGCTGATGGAGGGCAAGACGGTGGTGGCGATCGCCCACCGGCTGTCGACCATCGCGGCGATGGACCGGCTGATCGTGATGGACGGCGGCCGCATCGTCGAGGAAGGCGATCACGCGGCGCTGCTGGCGCGCGGCGGCCTGTACGCGCGGCTGTGGGCGCACCAGAGCGGCGGTTTCCTCGGCGAAGAGGCGGACGAGGCGGCCGAAGCGGTCTGACCGCCGGCCGGCCAGGGCTCCGCCGCATCGGCCGATACGGGCAGGCGCGCGGAACGGGAAATCCGATTGCGGGCCTGAAGGTAGCAGCCTACCTCCACACGCGGGACACCGATGGGAATGCACCGGCCGCGCCCAACAAAAAACCGGCTTGCGCCGGTTTCTGGTCTGGTCTCGAGCCTATTTGTGCTTGCCGGGCTCGGCCGCCTTCATCTGAGACTGGAAGGGATTGGCCGGTGCAGTGACCGTCTTTTCCTTCTTGGGCTTCTTCGCTTCCTTGTTGCCGCGCATCTGACCCTTGGCCATGGTGTTCTCCTTGCCGTGCCGGCGCGCTGCCGGTGGCTGCGGTACGACGATTGCGGGTGTGTCCCCGCAGCCCGCGCCGCGATCGGATCGCGGGCACGGAGCATGGGCCGATCATAGGCGCATCGGGGGCGGGGCGTTGCTTTAACTCGTTGCGGATACCGTCAAGCCAGGTGGGATGCTCACGCTCACGGCGCGTCGCCATCGTCCGGCGCCACATCCGGCACCATCGCCAGGACCTCCTCGAACGCCACCCGATCGCCTCGGGCCGCGCGCTTTGAACTGACCAGCACATTGTTGTCCAGGACTGCCCTAAGCATTTTGGTATCGCATGCAATGCCAATGTCAGTAGCGAACCCGGTGTCGGGCATAAAGCCCGACTTACGAAACCCGGCCAGCTCTACGCGCCTTTACAGCCCCGCCCGCAAGTCCGCCAGCACCGGCGCGGTATCCGGCCGCGCGCCGCGCCACAGGAAGAACGCTTCGGCCGCCTGCTCGACCAGCATGCCGAGGCCGTCGAGCAACGGGCCGGCGCCGCCGGCGCGCGCCTGTTCGAGGAAGGGCGTCAGGCCACGGCCGTACATCATGTCGTAGGCCACCGTCTCCGGCCGCCACAGCGAGGCGGGCAGCGGCAACGCCGCGCCGGCCAGGCTGGCCGAGGTGGCATTGACCACCAGGTCGAACGGCTCGCCCGCCAAGTCCTCGTAGCCGCAGCCGCGGATCGGCCCGAGCGCGGCGAAGCGCTCGGCCAGCAGCGCGGCCTTGTCGGCCGAGCGGTTGGCCACCACCAGCGCTGCCGGCCGCTCGGCCAGCAGCGCGCCGATCGCGCCGCGCGCCGCGCCGCCGGCGCCGAGCAGCAGGACGCGGCGACCGGCCAGCGCCAGGTGGCGGCGCAGGTCGCGCACCAGGCCGACGCCGTCGGTGTTGTCGCCGGTCACACCCTCGTCGTCGAGCCACAGCGTATTCACCGCGCCGGCCTGCTCGGCCCGCTCGGTCAGCAGGTTGGCGAAACGGAACGCCTCTTCCTTGAACGGCACGGTGACGTTGCAGCCGGCGCCGCCCATGGCGAAGAAGTCGGCCACTGTCTCGATGAAGCCGGCCAGCGGCGCCTCGATGCGCTCGTAGCGCAGCTTCTGGCCGGTCTGGGCGGCGAAGGCGGCGTGGATCGCCGGCGACTTGCTGTGGGCGACGGGATTGCCGAGGACGGCGTAGCGATCGGTCATGGCGGGTTTCCTGCGGGGAAAGCGGCCGCGCGCCCGGGGCTGGGCGCGCGGATCGGGGCGATGGGGCCGGAACTCAGCCGGGGAAGACCGGCAGGCTGTCGAGGAAGGCGTCGCAGCAGCCCTTGAGCGTGGTGTATTCCTTGTCGATGCGGCTCGGGATCACGATGCGGGCCAGGATCAGCGCCGCGATGATCGCCACCAGGAGGCCGAGCAGGCCGGCGACTGCGACCAGCGGGGCGTCGCCGGCCGCGCCGCCGATGAAGGCGGCCAGGGTCAGCGGCACGCCGATCCAGCCGATCAGCAGGCCCACCGTGCGGCGCCGCTGGTGCGCCGGGCACAGGCCGGGCGCGACCTGGGCGCTCTTGCGCACGATCAGCGCGATGACGATGTAGATGAGGATGTTCAGCAGGAAGGCCAGGTAGACCGCCGGATGGTGCCAGTAGACCTTGCGCTGCTTGATCGGCGTCACCGCCGGCGCATTGCACTTCACGCAGCGGTGCGGCAGTTGGCCGCCCCGGCGCACGATCAGCTTCTTGCCCTGGCGCCAGGCGTCGGTGCCGCCGCCGCCTGGCGTGGCGAGGTCGGCCGTCGGCGGCGCGTAGGGATTGATCGGCTTGGTCAGATCGATGGGCGTGCTCATGCGCGGGGTATCCGGCGAGGGTGTGGAAAGGCCCGCCACGGAGGCGGGCCGGCGGGTGGGCGATACGGGAACGGTCAGCCTTGCGACCAGGGCAGGTTGCGCGCCTTCCAGCCGTTCACCCGGCCGCGCTGGCCGGCCTCGTCGCGGTCGCCCTCGAATCCCTCGAGCACGTTGTAGCACTCGGCGAAGCCCTGCGAGGCCGCCAGCGCCGCCGCCTCGTGCGAGCGGCCGCCGGTGCGGCAGAGGAAGAACAGCGCGTGCTCGGCATCGACCTGGTGGCGCAGCTGGTCGATGAAATGCGGGTTCGGCGTCATGCCCGGCCAGCTTTTCCACTCGACCTTGACCGCGCCCTCGGGCGTGCCGACGAACTGCCATTCGGCATGGGTGCGGACGTCGACCAGGCGCGCGTTGGGCAGCGCCGCCAGGAGGGTGTGCGCCTCGTCGGGCGTCAGCGCGCCGGAATAGGGCAGGCCCAGTTGCGCGGCCCGCGCCTGGGCGCGCTGCAGGATGTCGTTGGTGAGACTCATGGCGATGCTCCGGTTCGGCTGGTCTTGCCATTGATTATGGCAAAGATCGTCGCGCACCGACGGGTGGCACCATTTTTGTGCGCCGCCGTCATCGATGTGCAATATTGGTGCATTAAGTGGTATCAACACGCCCCTGGATGGCGCATGGCAGCGCTCCGAGCCCATGGCATGCTTCATGCTATCGGACTGCCGGACGCGCGCCGCCAGCCTCGGCAAGGCGCACGACAGGTTCTACAATCGGTCCCCGAATGGGTTTCCCCGGGGCCTCCAGGGTCCCCGCCGGCCGCCAGGCCGGTTTTCCAGTTTCCAAACAGGAGTTATCAAATGGCGGTCGCCGACGTACTCAAGCAAATCAAGGAAAACGACATCCGTTTCGTCGATCTGCGCTTCACCGACACCAAGGGCAAGGAACAGCACGTCTCGGTGCCGGCCCACGTGGTCGACGAAGATTGGTTCGAACACGGCCACGCCTTCGACGGCTCCTCGATTGCGGGCTGGAAGGGCATCCAGGCGTCCGACATGCTGCTGATGCCCGATGCCGGCACCGCCGCCATCGATCCGTTCTACGACGAGCCGACGCTGTTCATCACCTGCGACGTGATCGACCCGACCGACGGCAAGGGCTACGACCGCGACCCGCGCTCGATCGCCAAGCGCGGCGAGGCCTACCTGAAGGCTTCGGGCCTGGGCGACACCGCCTTCTTCGGTCCGGAACCCGAATTCTTCATCTTCGACAGCGTGACCTGGGCACCGACATGTCCGGCACCCACGTCAAGATCAAGTCCGAAGAGGCCGCCTGGTCCTCGTCGGAAGAGTACGAGGCCGGCAACACCGGCCACCGTCCGAGCGTGAAGGGCGGCTACTTCCCGGTCGCTCCGGTCGACAGCTTTCAGGACATCCGCTCGGCCATGTGCCTGGCGCTGGAAGAACTGGGCATCCCGGTCGAAGTGCACCACCACGAAGTCGCCACCGCCGGCCAGAACGAGATCGGCACCAAGTTCAGCACGCTGGTGCAGCGCGCCGACTGGACCCAGCGCCTGAAGTACGTGGTCCACAACGTGGCCCACCAGTACGGCAAGACCGCCACCTTCATGCCCAAGCCCATCGTCGGCGACAACGGCAGCGGCATGCACGTGCACCAGTCGATCTGGAAGGACGGCAAGAACCTGTTCGCCGGCAACGGCTACGCCGGCCTGTCCGAGTTCGCGCTGTACTACATCGGCGGCATCATCAAGCACGCCAAGGCGCTGAACGCCATCACCAACCCGGGCACCAACTCGTACAAGCGCCTGGTGCCGGGCTACGAAGCCCCGGTGATGCTGGCCTACTCGGCCAAGAACCGCTCGGCCTCGATCCGCATCCCCTACGTCGCCAGCGACAAGGCCCGCCGCATCGAAGCCCGCTTCCCGGATCCGCTGGCCAACCCCTACCTGGCCTTCACCGCGCTGATGATGGCGGGCCTGGACGGCGTGCAGAACAAGATCCACCCGGGCGACCCGGCCGACAAGAACCTGTACGACCTGCCGCCGGAAGAAGACAAGCTGGTGCCGAAGGTCTGCCACAGCCTGGAAATGGCGCTCGAGCACCTGGACCGCGACCGCGAGTTCCTGACCCGCGGCGGCGTGTTCTCGAACGACTGGATCGACTCCTACATCGAGCTGAAGATGGAAGAAGTCACCAAGTTCCGCATGACGACCCACCCGGTCGAATTCGCGATGTACTACTCGCTGTAAGACGAAGCGCTCGCCGCGGCCTGGCCATGGTGAACGACGGAAGCCCGCGTCACCGTAAGGTGTGCGGGCTTTTTCGCATCCAGCCAACCGATGAAGATTTCAATCGCAGTCCATTGACCGCGGAGGACACGGAGGAAAGCCCGTTCGTGCGACGTGTCCAAACCGCGCATCAAGGCGGTTTTTCTCCACGTCCTCTGCGTCCTCAGCGGTAAAGCTGTTCCTGGTTATCCACAGCCGTCTGCTCGCCCAGCCTGGCCGCCGCCTCGGCCTGCATCGCCGCGATGCGGCGGCGCTTCTCCTCGGCCTGGGCGATCTCGGCCGGGTCGATGCGGCCCTCGCTGCGGGCGCGCGCGATGTCGGCGTCGAGCTGCGGCAGCATCCGGTCGGCGGCCGCCACGTAGGCGCGGTAGAGCTTGCGCTGCTGGCGCTCGGCGTACTGCCGATAGCGCGCCGGGTCGGCCAGCTCGGCCGCGCTGGCCGGCTCGCGGCCCTCGTCGCTGCGCGCCAGCGGCGGCGCGCGCTCGTCGCCGCGTTCGCGCGCCGCGCTCAGGCTGAGCACCGCCGGGGCGGACTGGTCGATGGCCGGTCCGGCTGCGGTCGGCGCCGGCGGCAGCTCGGCGGCGATGAGCGCCACCGGTTCGGGCGGCCGCGGCGGTTCGGTCCGGACGGCCGGTTCGGGTCGCGCCACCGCCGGCTGCGACGCCGGCGCTGCCGGCCACAAGGTCCACGCCAGGCAGCCGGCCGCGATGCACAGCGCGGCGACGGCGATCCGGTTCTCGCGCTTCACGGCGCCGCTCCGGCGACCAGCGCGCGATGGCCGAAGCCCAGCGCATTCGCGTTCAGCTCGATGTCGGCCGCCTGGTACAGCCGCTCGCGCAGCGCCTTGAACTCGGCCACGGCCTTCTTGCGCGCGATCGCCTGGCCGGCGATGTAGCGCACCGATTCGCTATCGGCCGGCAGCAGGCCTTCCTCGCGTTCCTCCACCAGCACGATCTGCCAGGCCGCCGGCTCGCCGGGCTCGCGCACCGGCCGCGACGGCTTGCCCGGCGGCAGCGCGAAGGCCAGGTCCCGCAGCCAGGAGGGCTGCCCGTCGTCGCGCCGCAGCCAGCCGAGCGCACCGCCGTCGGCCGCGTCGCCGGCGCTCGATGCGGCGCGCGCCACGGCAGCGAAATCGGCGCCGCCGCGCAGTCGCTCGTAGGCATCGCGGCAAGCCGCCTCGTCGCCGCAGCGGATATGGCGGGCGCGCACGCGTTCGATGCGGCGGAACTCGGCCGGATGGCGCGCGTAGTAGTCGGCCACCTCGGCCGGCGTCGCCGCGGCGGCCAGCTGCTTGAGATGGGCGCTGCTGTAGTGCATGTCGGCCTCGATGCCCAACAGCTGCAGCAGCGCGCCGCGGCGGTCGCGATCCTCGATCGCCCGGCGCAGCAGCGCGAGGTCGTCGGCGGAAAGCCCGCTGTCGCGCCGCGCCCAGGCCAGCACGTAGCGGCTGCCGAGCAGCTGCATCGCCTGCTGCGCGCGGTAGTCGGCATCGCCGCCGCGCAGCAGGGTCTTGCCCTGGATGTTCTGCCGCTGCCACAGCTGGGCCAGGTCGATGCGGCCGGTCTCGCCGCCCGGGAAGCGGTATTCGAGCAGCGTGACCGCGCGCGCCGCCTCGAGCTGCTGCGGCGTCAGCGCCGCGTCGAGCCGCAGCGCGTCGCCGGGCGGGAACACCGCCTCGAGCGCCTGCCGGCTCGGTACCGTGTTCCGCACCACCAGCCTGGCCAGCCCGCCGGCGCGGGCCAGGGCGGCGTCGAGCGGTGCCTTGTAGGCGCGGCGCAGGGTGGCGACCAGCTGGTCCTCGACCGCCACCTCGCGGGCGAAGGCCACCGCGGTATTGGGGAACAGCGTCGCCTCGTCGTACTGGCCGGCCGCGTAGTCGCCGAGCAGCCGGTTGTCGATCACCGAGGCCAGCACCTTGTCCAGCGGCACCTTCATGTCGCGGTAGGCGCCGACGGTATGCAGCACGCGCAGGCCGGCCAGCGGGATCGGCTGACCGTCGATGCGGGCCGCCAGCGCCGGATCGGCCAGGCCATCGCGGCTGGCGCCCAGCGCCGCGCCGCCGAGCGCCAGGCCGGCCGCCAACAGCGCGGCCAGCGCGGGCCGCAGCCGGGATGCGGATTGCCGGCGCATGTCAGAACCCCGCCACATGTCAGAACCGTTCTGCGGCGCGGTTGAGGATGTGCACCACCATCGCGATCGCGTGTGGGATCACCACCTTGCCGACCGTGCGGCGGGTCTCGTGGTCGGTCGCCGACAGCACCGCGCCGCCGCGGGCGTAGGAGATGTCGCCGCCCTGGGTCAGCAGCGGGCGGATGTCGGTGGCGGTCTTGGCCGGCGGGGTGAAGTCGGCCAGCGCGGCCTTGACCAGCGCGGCGTCGTTGAGCTTCTCGGCGTAGTAATAGTCGTTGACCCAGCCTTCCCAGTCGGCGTGGTTCAGCGCCGAGGTGGTCCAGGTGTGGTGCGGCTGCAAGAGGTCGGTGGTGTGCAGCACGAAGCCCAGCGTCTGCGCGGTCGGCCTGGACAGGAACTGCTGGAACCAGTACTGGCCCAGGTTATCGATCGGCTGGAACGGCATCTTCTCGAAATCGGCGTACATCGAGGCCGTCGAGGTGCCGCCGAGCCGGTAGTTGGCCTCGGTGATGCCGTAGCTGTTGTACTTGCTGTTGTCGCCGAACCAGCCCTTCATGCCGCCGCGGCCGTCGTCGAGGTAGTCGCCGTAGAGCCAGGCGGCCGCCATGTCGTCGATGTCGCCCCACACCGTCAGCGCGTGGTAGTTGTAGCCGCCGAGCTTGTTGCCGTGCAGGTCGGGGCCGGCGGTGTGGTTCTGGAAGTGGAAGTAGCTGGTGTACTTGACGATGCTGGCGCCGGCGCCCCACACCGGGGCGAGCTGGCAGTCGCCGGTGGTGGCGCCGCACAGGTAGGTGTCGGCGAAGTCGTCGACGTCGTAGGCGCCCTGGCCCAGCGCCGCGGCGAACTGCTCGATGGTGTAGCCGGCATTGGTGGCGCCGGCCTGCAGCCTGGCGAAGTTGGTGGTGGACGGGTTGGCCTGCATGTAGGCGACCGCGTCGAGCACGATGCGGCGATGGGTTTCCTGGGTGAAGGCATGGGCCGGCGCGGCGAGGCAGCAGGCCGCGGCGAGGCCGGCCAGCAGGCGGGTGAAGTTCATGGCGATCCTCCTGGGGAATGTGGCTCGGCATCGAGGCCGGGTGGCGCGGCATTCTCCCGAGCGTCCGTGGCGGCTTCGTGACGCTTCCCCCGCTGCGCTTATGCCTGGCCTCGGAAAACTTTTGCCCGGCCGGCCGGGCCGGGCCGCCGCCGTTTGCCGCTACCATTGCGCCGAGCCGCCGCCGGGCGGCACCGAGACAGGATGGATACCGTGGACACGCCCGACCGACCCGAAGCGCACAGCGAACCGTACGACCGCCCGGCCGGCGGCTGGGGCGCGCTCGGCGCGGTGCGGCGCACCTTCCGGCTGCACCGGCTGCCGATCAAGGGCCCGCTGGCGCTGCTGCGCGCCAACCAGCACCACGGCTTCGACTGTCCCGGCTGCGCCTGGCCCGACCGCAACGACGGCCGCACGGTCGACGCCTGCGAGAACGGCATGAAGGCGGTGGCGGCCGAGCTGACCGCGCGGCTGGCCACGCCGGACCTGTTCGCCGCCCATACGCTGGCCGAACTGCGCCGCCAGACCGATTTCGAACTCGAAGACCACGGCCGGCTGACCGAGCCGCTGTGCTACGACGCCGCCAGCGACCGCTACCTGCCGATCTCCTGGGACGACGCGCTGGCGCGCGCCGCCGCCGTGCTGCGCGCGACCGCGCCCGAGGCGGCCGCCTTCTACGCCTCGGGCCGCTCGAGCAACGAGGCGGCCTTCCTGTGGCAGCTGCTGGCGCGCGCCTACGGCAGCAACAACCTGCCCGATTCGTCCAACCTGTGCCACGAGCCGTCGGGCTACGCGATGAAGGAGGTCATCGGCGTCGGCAAGGGCACCGCCACGCTCGACGATTTCGACCAGGCCGACCTGATCGTCGTGATCGGCCAGAACCCGGCCACCAACCATCCGCGCATGATGGGCACGCTGCACGCCGCCGTGCGGCGCGGCGCCAAGGTGCTGGCGTTCAATCCGCTGAAGGAGCGCGGCTTCGTCAGCTTCGCCGATCCGCAGGACCCGGCCGAGATGCTGACCGGCCGCGGCCTGGCGGTGGCGCACCGGATCTACCAGGTGAAGATCGGCGGCGACCTGGCCGCGCTCAAGGGCGTGATGAAGGCGCTGCTGGCGCAGGACGCCGCGGCGCGCGCGGCCGGCGGCGCGGCGCTGGTCGACGAGGCCTTCATCGCCGCGCACACCGAGGGCTACGCCGCGCTGCGCGATGACCTGGCGATGGAGGACTGGGCGCTGATCGAGGCCGAATCGGGCCTCGCCCGTGCCCAGATGGAGGAGGCGGCGGCGCTGTACGCCGCCAGCGAGCGCACCATCGCCACCTGGTGCATGGGCATCACCCACCACGAGCACAGCGTGGCGACGGTGCAGACCATCGTCTACCTGCTGCTGCTGCGCGGCAACGTCGGCCGGCCCGGCTGCGGCGCGGTGCCGGTGCGCGGCCATTCCAACGTGCAGGGCGACCGCACCATGGGCGTCACCAGCCGGCCGCCGGCGCGCTGGCTCGACAACCTGGCGGCCGAGTTCGGCATCGAACCGCCGCGGCGCGACGGCCGCGACGCGATCGAGACGGTCGGCGGCCTGCTCGACGGCAGCGTCCAGGCCTTCCTCAGCCTCGGCGGCAATTTCGCCGCCGCCGCGCCCGACACCGCCCGGCTGACCGCGGCGCTGTCGCGCTGCACGCTCACCGTGCACATCGCCACCAAGTTCAACCGCACCCACTGCTACCCGGGCCAGCTCGGCCTGATCCTGCCCTGCCTGGCGCGCACCGACCGCGACCTGCAGGACGGCGTCGAGCAGTTCGTCACGGTCGAGGACAGCATGAGCATGGTGCACGCCTCGCAGGGCTTCGCCACGCCGCGCAGCGCGCATCAGCGCAGCGAGCCGGCCATCGTGGCGGGCCTGGGCCACGCGCTGCTCGGCGAGGCGCCGATCGACTGGCTCGGCCTGGCGCGCGACTACGGCCGCATCCGCGAGCGCATCGAGCGCTGCATGGCCGGTGTGTTCGACGGCTACCAGGACTTCAACGCCCGCGTCGGCCGGAAGGGCGGCTTCCGCCTGGTCAACGCCGCCAGCGAGCGGCGCTGGGCGACGCCGTCGGGCAAGGCGCAGTTCCGCGTCCACCCGGTGCCGACCGACGGCCCGGTGCACCGTGCCCGCGCCGTCTGGGGCGACACGGTGCTGGCGCTGATGACCATCCGCTCGCACGACCAGTACAACACCACCGTCTACGGCCAGGACGACCGCTACCGCGGCATCTTCGGCGGCCGCCACGTGGTGCTGATCCACCCGGCCGACCTGGCCCGGCTCGGTTTCGCGGCCGGCGACTACGTCGACCTGCACGCGCGCTGCGACGACGGCGAGCCGCGCAGCGTGCACGGCTTCCGGCTGGTGCCCTACGACATCCCGGCCGGCTGCATCGCCGCCTACTTCCCCGAGGCCACGCCGCTGGTCGGCCGCGGCCTGGTATCGCGCTACACCCGCACGCCGGCCAGCAAGGAGATCCCGGTGCAGCTGGCGCGCTCGGCGGTGCAGCGCGCCGGAGGCGGCCGGTGAGCGGGCTGATGCCGCCGGCGGAGGCGCTGGCGCAGGGCTGGCAGGCGCTGCCCGGGTACGGTGGGAGGCCACCGTCGCGAATGCGACGGGGGTCGCGAATGCGACGGGGGGCGCGGATGCGACGGGGTCGCGAATGCGACGGGGCGCGCGAACGCGACGGAGGGGACGAACGCAGCGGCAGGCATGGCCGCGGCGGTGAGCACCACGGCCGTGAGCGACGCGGTGATCGAGGAAGTGCCGGTCTCGCTCGAATGGAACGGCCGCCACGCCATCGTCACCCTGGCGACGCCGCTGGAGCTGGAGGCGCTGGCGATCGGCTTCAGCTGGAGCGAGGGCCTGGTCGAGCGGCCGGCGCAGATCGGCGCGGTCGAGGTGGTGCCGACCGCGCAGGGCATGGCGGTGCTGATCGAGATCGACCCGGCCTGCCTCGACCGGGTGGCGGCGCGCCAGGCGGCAGCGCTGGCCAGCTCGGCCTGCGGCCTGTGCGGCGCGCGCGACCTGGCGGCGGCCAACCGGGTGCCGCCGCGGCTGACCGACGATTTCCGCCTCGCGCCCGCCGCGGTCGAGCGGGCGATGGCGGCGCTGCCGTCGCAGCAGCGGCTGGGCGGCCCGACCGGCGGCGCCCACGTCGCGGCCTTCGCCGACCGCGACGGCGCGCTGCTGTACGCCGCCGAGGACGTCGGCCGCCACAACGCCTTCGACAAGCTGCTGGGCAAGCTGGCGCGGGCCGGCGTCGCGCCGGGCGACGGTTTCGCGCTGGTCAGCGCGCGGGCGAGCTTCGAGCTGGCGCAGAAGGCCGCGACGGTCGGCCTGCCGGCGCTGTGCGCGGTCTCGGCCGCCAGCGCGATGGCGGTCCGGCTGGCCGAGGCGGCCGGGCTGACGCTGGTGGCCTTCGCACGCGATGGGCGGGGGACTTGCCTGGCGGGGGCGGGGCGGTTGGAGCTGGCGGTGTGAAGGGGGAAGGGGGAAGGGGAAGGGTAACCCCATCCCCCACCCAGCCTCCCCCTTGAAGGGGAGGAGTAGGGCGCGTCATTCTGGATGGGCTGTGATCGTTATAGGTGTCGCAACGCAGCTCCCTCCCCTTCAAGGGGAGGGTTGGGGTGGGGATGGGGTTACCCTTCCCCCTTCCCCCTTCCCCTTCCCCTTCCCCCTTCCCCCTTCCCCCTCTCCCCTTCCCCGCTTGCATCCCCCCACAGAAATGGATACTTGCCACCTGTTTTTTGCCGCATACGCATAGGGAACCGCATGACCTCCGCCGTCCACCGACTCGAATCGTTCATCTTCTGGAGCCGCTGGCTGCAGGCGCCGCTCTATGTCGGCCTGATCCTGGCCCAGGGCGTCTACGTCTACCACTTCCTGCATGAGCTGTGGCACCTGGTCAGCCACGCCACCACCTTCTCCGAGACCCAGATCATGCTGATCGTGCTCGGCCTGATCGACGTGGTGATGATCGCCAACCTGCTGGTGATGGTGGTGATCGGCGGCTACGAGACCTTCGTCTCCAAGATCGACTCGCTCGAGAAGCACGAGGACCGGCCCGAGTGGCTCAGCCACGTCAACGCCGGCGTGCTCAAGACCAAGCTGTCGCTGGCGCTGATCAGCATCTCGTCGATCCACCTGCTCAAAAGCTTCATCAGCGCCTCCGACCTGGGCAGCCCGACCAGCACCATCAGCGAATCGGGCCTGCTGTGGCAGGTGGTGATCCACTGCACCTTCCTCTTGTCGGCGCTGGTGATGGCCTTCACCGACAAGCTGATGCAGCACAAGCCGCACTGAGCGGAGCATCGTTGGCAGGAAGAAAAGGACGGCCGAGGCCGTCCTTTTTCCTGGGCATCCGCCGACGCCCCGCCTGGGCCTCATGCCCGTCGGCGATCCGCGCACCACGTAGGTCGGGCTTTATGCCCGACCTACGGTGGCGGGCAGCCGGTGACTAGGCGGGTAAGCCCGACCGACGCCACCGCAGGCCGATCGCCCCCTTGTAGGAGCGGCTTCAGCCGCGAATGGCGCCGGCGATGCGTCCGCCATCCGCGGCCGAAGCCGCTCCTACAAAACCCTCACGCGATCGACGGGCCTCAGCCCGCCCGCCGCAGCCAGCCGGTCACCGACCAGCGCGGCTGCGTCGCCGGCAGCACCGCGTGCCAGAAGCGGTCGGCCATGAACAGCACCAGCCGGCCGCCGCGCGGCGCGATGTCGAGCTGCGGCGCATCCTCGCCGGCCTCCAGCCACAGCCGCAGCTGGCCGCCGTCGGCGTCCTGCCAGCCTTCGTTCAGATAGCACACCACCGACACCACGCGCGCATCGTCGTCGCGGAAACGGTCGAGGTGGCGCTTGTAGAAGCCGCCGACCGGGTAGTGGGCATAGTGGAACTCGCCCTCGCGGATGCCGAGGAACAGCTCGCGGTTGAGCGCCGCCTGCAGCGCCTCGATGCGCTGCCAGTAGGCCTGCTCGGCCGGCGCGCGCCGCTGCGGGTCGAGCCAGCGCACGCTGTCGCCGCGGATCTCGTCGCGCACCGCCTGCTGCTCGGCACGGCCGACGCCGGCTCGGTGGAATTCGCCGCCGGCCAGCCGCTGCGCGCCTTCGTCGCGCAGGGCCGCGGTCTGGGCCGGGCTCAGGAAATCGTCGCAGACGACGTGGCCGTGGGTGGCCAGGCCGTCGATCAGCGCGGGCAGGCCGCGCAGGAAGTCTTCGTATTCGTTCATCGATGCTGCAAAAAAACGGCGCCCGCCGCGGCGAGGCGGCGGGCGCCCGGTTGAATCGATCAGCGGCCGAACTGCGCGGCCCACAGGGCCGCCAGCCGCGGATCCTGCTCGGTATGGCGGACCGCCGCCATCAGCCTGGGACAATGTTTCTGGAACCAGGCGCGGCCCGGCCGCCAGTGGACCATGGTGGCGGCCAGCAGGTCGAGCGCGCCGATGCGCTGGCCGAACAGGCAGGGCGTGTCGCCGAGCGCGGCTTCGAGCATCAGCCAGTAGTCCTGCAGGCGCGCCTTGGCCTGCTTGCGCAGGCTGGCCTGGGCCTCCTCGCCGTCGACCCAGCGCTCGGGATAGTCGCCCACGCTGATCGCGGCATAGGCATTGGCCGACAGGAACACCAGCCAGCGCAGCGCGACCGCGCGCGCCGCCGGCTCGGCCGGCAGCAGGCCCGCATCCGGGTGCTGGCCGTCGAGCCAGATCAGGATCGCCACGCTCTCGGTCAGCACCGTGCCGTCGGGCGCCACCAGCGTCGGGATCTGGGCCAGCGGATTGAGCGCGCGCAGCGCGTCGACCCCGGGGCCGCCATCCCATGGCGCGGCCTCGATCGCTTCATAGGGCTGGCCGGCCAGCACCAGCGCCGCCTCGATCGCGGCCGAGCCGCAGCCCTTGCTGCCATAGAGTCGATACATCGCGTTCTCCTCGTTCGGCCGCGGCGGCCGTCCGCCGCGCGCCGTCCCGCCTTACCGTTCGGCCCGCTCGAACCGCACCAGCGCCAGGCTGCCCAGCAGGTTGGGCAGGAAGGTGATGCGGCGCCCCTGGTGCATCACCACCTGGGCCATCACGCGCGCGCCGCGCGAGGTGACCAGGTCGTCGAAGTCGTCGAGCGTGCACAGGTGGATGTTGGGCGTGTTGTACCACTGGTAGGGGATGGTCTCCGACACCGGCATGCGGCCGAACAGCAGCTGCCAGCGGTTCTCCCAGTAGCCGAAGTTGGGGAAGGTGACGATGCCGGTGCGGCCGACCCGCAGCATCTCGTCGAGGATGAACTCGATGCGCCGCATCGACTGGATGGTCAGCGACAGCACCACGTAGTCGAAGCTGGCCGGCTCGAAGCCGGCCAGGCCCGACTCGAGGTCGCGCTGGATCACGTTGACGCCACGGCCGACCGCGCCGATCACGCCGTCCATGTCGATCTCGACGCCGTAGCCGACCACCTGTTTGTGGTCGCGCAGGTGGGCCAGCAGTTCGCCGTCGCCGCAGCCGAGGTCGAGCACCCGCGTCTCGGGCGCGATCCAGCCGGCGATGCGCGCCAGGTCGGGCCGCAGTTCGGTGCTGGAGGTGTGCGGATTCATGCGCCTACCTCCTCGGCCACGCGTTTCAGATAGGCATCCATCAGGCGCATATAGGGTTCGTCGGTCATCAGGAAGGCGTCGTGGCCATGCACCGATTCGATCTCGGCATAGGTCACCGGCTTCTTGGCGTCGAGCAGCGCCTTGACGGTCTCCTTGGAGCGCTCGGGCGAGAAGCGCCAGTCGCTGGTGAAGGCCACCACCAGGAAGCGCGCCGGCGTGGCGGCCAGCGCGGCCGGCAGGCTGCCGCCGAAGTGGCGGGCCGGGTCGAAGTAGTCGAGCGCCTTGGTCATCAAGAGATAGGTATTGGCGTCGAACACGTCGGCGAAACGGTCGCCCTGGTAGCGCAGGTAGCTCTCGATCTCGAACTCGGTGCCGTAGCCGAACTGGTAGCCGTCGGACTTGAGCGTGCGGCCGAACTTGCCGCCCATGCCCTCGTCGCTCAGGTAGGTGATGTGGCCGAGCATGCGCGCCAGCCTGAGGCCGCGCCGCGGCACCACGCCGTGGGCGTAGTAGTCGCCGCCGTGGAAATCGGGATCGGTCAGGATCGCGTTGCGGGCGACGTCGTTGAAGGCGATGTTCTGCGCGGTGAGCTTGGGCGCCGAGGCGATGGTGATGCAGTGGCGCACGCGCTGCGGGAAGGTCACGGTCCAGCGCAGCGCCTGCATGCCGCCGAGGCTGCCGCCGATCACCGCGGCCCAGCGCTCGATGCCGAGCCGGTCGGCCAGCCGCGCCTGCGACTGCACCCAGTCGTTGACCACCACCACCGGGAATTTCGAGCCCCACGGCCGGCCGGTGGCCGGGTCGATGCTCGAGGGGCCGGTCGAGCCGTGGCAGCCGCCGAGGTTGTTGACGCCGACCACGAAGAATCGGTTGGTGTCGATCGGCTTGCCGGGGCCGATCATGCTGTCCCACCAGCCCGGATACTTGTCCTCGGCGGTGTAGCGGCCGGCGACGTGATGATTCCCCGACAGCGCGTGGCAGATCAGGATCGCGTTGGAACGCTCGGCGTTCAGCGTGCCGTAGGTCTCGTACATCAGCTGATAGTGCGGGATCACGGCCCCCCCTGCAGCGGGAAAGGGTCGTCGAACACCGCGCACTGGGCGGTGACGAAGCCGACGGAAGACGGGTCGTGGGGCTCGGTCATGGGTTCGCATCCGCGCCCGGCGGCGGGCGCATCTCGTATCGTTATCAGGTCTTGCCCCGGCCGGCCGGCGCCGACCAGCCCAGCAGCAGCATGGCGGCGATCGCATACCAGCCGAGCAGGAAGCCGTGCAGCAGCAGCGTATCGGCCAGGCCGAGCAGCGCCATCGCCAGCACCAGCGTCTTGCCGCCGCGCGCGGCGGCGGCGGCGGCCGGGTCGCGCGCCTCGGCCTCGCGGCGGGCGAAGGCGCGCCAGGGCAGCCACAGCAGCAGCACGGTGGCCGCCAAGCCTAGCAGACCTGCGCTGACCAGTGCATTCAGCGCTTCGTTGTGGGCATGGCCGTGGGTCAGCAGGCTGGCCGGGCCACGACCCTGCGCCACCGCCGCGGCCAGCCAGTCCTGGAAGCCGCCGACGCCGAGGCCGAACCACGGCGCCTGCTGCCAGGCCGCGAACGCTTCCTGCCACATCAGGAGGCGCAGGCCGAGCGAGGTGTCGGCATTGCCGCCCCGGTACTGCTGGAGATCGGACAGCGCCATCTGCCAGCGCTGCGCGCCGCTGGGCGCCAGGCCGGTGGCGGCCAGCAGCAGCAGCGCGCCGAGCGCCAGCGCCCACAGCGCCGCCGGCCGCCGCCGGCCGAGCCGCCACACCGCCAGCGCCGCGGCGGCCAGCCAGACCGAGCGCGAGCCCGACAGCCAGGCGGTGGCCAGTCCGCCGGCCGCCCCGGCCCACAGCAGCGCGCGGCGCCAGCCGTGGCGCCAGCCCGGCGGCCGGGCCGACAGCGGCAGCAGGCCGAGCATCAGGCCCAGCGAGCCCCAACTGACCCAGAAGTGATAGCCGCGTGCGCGCTCGGCGCCGAGCACGTACACCTCGTAGCCCGATTGCAGCGCCATGGCGATCGCCGCCGCCGCGCAGCCGGCCCACCAGGCGCCGGCCTGGCCGCGCGTGCGCGCGGCGAAGCACAGCGCGCCGCCGGCCAGCAGCGCGTCGACGATGCGCCGGTGATCGGTGCTGGCGGCCGGGTTGAACAGATGGGCCAGCGCCAGCGCCAGCGCGAACAGCAGGAAGGCGAGGCCGGCCTGCGCGGCCAGCGGGTCGGCCGGGCCGCGATCGGCCGGGCCGCGGTCGGCCACGCCATGGCGCGCCTGCCGGCGCTGCCAGCCCGCCATCAGCAAGCCGATCAGGCACAGCCACAGCGCCAGGCCGCGCGACCCGGCCGGCCAGCCGGCCAGCAGCGCCGGCTGGGCGAACAGCGCCAGCGCGGCGAGGCCGCCGAGCCAGGCGGAACGCGAAACGCTCATCGCGCCCCGGCCGCCCGGCGCAGCGCGCCCAGCTTGAGCAGCTTGCGCTTGAGACTGGTGCGCACCGAGGGCGAGAGCAGGAAGCGCCACAGCGGCAGCGCCGCCACCCGCCGGCCGATGGCCGGATGGTCCGGCAGCAGCGCGGCGCCGTCGGGCGTGGCGCTCAGCGCATGGGCCAGCTCGACCCAGAACACGCCGAGCCGATGCGCCGGCACCCACGGCGCCAGCGCCCGCTCGACCCGCTCGAGCGCCGCGACCTGCTCGGCCAGCCGCGGCCAGCCGCGCGCCCGGCTGGACAGGCTGCCGGGCCGCTTGAGGTAGAGGTAGAAGGCGTCCGAGGCCAGCACGATGCGCTGGGCGCCGAGCAGCAGCTCGGGCAGCACGGCGAGATCCTCGTAGGCGCTGAGGCCGGGAATCTCGCAGCTGGCCAGCAGCGCGCGCGAGAAGCATTTGCCGATCAGGTGGCCCTGGATGCGCCGGTGGTCGAGGAAGGCGTCGATCGCCGCGGCGGTGGAGATCGGCCGCACCGCGAGGTCGGCCGCGATCGGCTCGGCGCGGTCGGCGTCGCTCACCTCGCGCAGCGGCGCCAGCAGCGCGTCGGGCTGCTGCGCCGCCAGCGTGGCCAGCAGCCAGGCCAGCGCGCCGTCCATGAAGGCGTCGTCGCTGTCTAGGAAGGTGATATGGCGGCCGCGCGCCTGCTGCACGCCGAACTGACGAACCTTGCCGACGTTGCGGAATTCGACCCGCAGCACCCGCAGCCAGCCGTGGCGGCCGGCCTGCTCGGCGGCGATGGCGCCGGTCGCGTCGGTCGAGGCGTCGTCGATCAGCAGCACCTCGACGTCGGCGCCGGCCGGCAGCTCGGCGGCCAGCCGCTCGAGCGTGCGGCCCAGGTAGGCGGCCGCGTCGTGGGCGGCGATGATGATGGAGAGCGCGGTCATGTCGGTTCGGCCAGGGCCAGGTATTGGCGGGTGACGTGGTCGACGCCGAAGCGTTCGAGCGCAGCCGGGTCGATCGGCGGCGGCGCGGCCAGCACGCGGTCGATGGCGGCGGCCAGCGCCTCGGGCGTCAGTTCGGCGAGGCCGGTCGCCAGCGGGCCGGTCAGGATCTCGTCCGGCCCCGACGGGCAATCGGTGCTGACCACCGGCGTGCCGCAGGCCAGCGCCTCGACCAGCACGTTGCCGAAGCCTTCGTAGTCCGAGCTCAGCACCAGCGCGCGCGCGGCGCGCATATAGGGGTAGGGATTGGCCTGGAAGCCGGCGAACACCACCCGGTCGGCCAGCCCGAGCGCCTCGACCTGAGCGCGCACCGGCGCGACCTCGGCCGCGCCGCCGCTGCCCAGCAGCACCAGCCGGCCGCCGAAGCGGCTCTGCGCGAAGGCCTCGAGCAGGCGGTCGTGCCGCTTCTGGTGGTTGAAGCGGCCGACGTGCAGCACGAAGTCGCCCTCGATCGGGCAGGCCTCGGCCGCCTGGGCGCGGATCGCCTCGAATTCGAACGGGTTGTAGATCGTGACCATGCGCGCCGGCGCGATGCCGAGCGCGCGCACGTCGTCCTGCAGCGCCGCCGACACGGTGATCAGCCGGCGGCCCGAATAGGTGCGCAGCAGCTGGCGATGCTTGATCCAGCGCTTGAGCCCGCTGCGGCCGGCCAGGCTGCCGACCTCGAGCGCGCAGTGCAGGCACATCCAGGCGCGCTTCAGGCGCTTCGAGGCGGCCACGATGCGGTCGGTCTTGGGCAGGTTGGAGATCGCCAGGTCGATCGGCGCGTCGCCGAAGGTGGCCGCCAGCGCGGCGTCGAGCGCGCGCGCGCGGCGGCCGATCTCGCCGACGCGGCGCAGCGGGCCGCGCTCGCGGTCCTCCACCAGCAGGTAGCGCACGCCGGGCGGCACCGGGTATTCGCACACCGCCCGCAGCGACAGCAGGGTGACCGCGTGGCCGGCGCGCGCCATGGCCGCGGCCAGCGTCAGCACCACCTTCTCGGCGCCGCCGCCGGGCAGGCCGTCGATCAGCAGGACGACGGTCAGCGGGCGAGCGATGGATTCGCTCATTCGGCCCGCGGGTCGGAATTCATGCCGAGCCGCCCGATGGATAGAACCGGTTCAAGGGATTCGCGTAGGCATCGTCGCCCCGGCAGGGTAGGTCGGGCTTTATGCCCGACGGCACCGCAGGGCCGGATCGCTGTCGGGCATAAAGCCCGACCTACAAAGGCCGTAACCATGACTTTCCCCCTACCAGCCGCGCGGCATCAGCTGCCGCAGCAGTTGGCGCCATTTCCAGCGCTGATCGGGCCGGCGCGGCCGCTCGACCGTGCGCCAGTCCTCGCGCAGCGTGGTCCAGCTGAAGCCGAGGAAGGACCGGCTGTGGCCGGCGCCGTGGCCGTATTCGTCGAGCTCCTGCCGCTTGCGGCTGTCGACCGGCGTGTTGAACGACAGGTCGCGGCCCAGGCTGTGGTAGGCGCGGCCGCGGTCGATGTCCTGCCGCTCGTAGCACCAGTAGCGCCGCGGCAGGTGGTAGTGCAGCGTGCCCATCGCCTTCTGGTACTTCACGAAGCGGATGTCCTCGGCGCCGTAGTGGCCGGCGAATTCCTCGTCGTAGCCGAAGTGCTCCATGAAGCGCGCGCGCGACAGGAAGAAGATGTTCGGATGGCCCTTCTGCCAGCCGCCCTGCCCGTCCTGGCGCCAGAAGCGGTACAGCCGCTTGCCGCAGGGCCGCCGCGCCAGCAGGCGCTCGAAGGTCTCCTCGGGGAATTCGTGATCGAGGTCGGTCAGCACCACCTTGTCGGCGCGCGCATAGGTGACGCCGAGATTGCGTGCGCCGCCCTGGTTCCAGCGGATGTCGCGGTCGACCTTGAGCCAGGTCAGGTTGAGGCCGAAGTCGGGAATCTCGTATTCGACCGGCGAGCCGTCGTCGACCACCACGAAGTGCACCCGGTCGAGGATGTCGGGCCGCATCCGGGCGTAGCGCGCCAGCATCGCCATCACCGAGTCGGTGCTCTTCTGGTTGCAGTAGAAGTGGGTGACGAAGGCCAGCCCGAGGTGCGAATGGTCGCGCTTGTGGCCGCTGACGCGGTGGTCGCGGTCGGGCGACAGCAGCGACAGGTAGCAGTGCTCCAGCATCAGCGCCGGCCCCTGCTCGCCCAGCTCGGGCTGCGCCAGCAGGTAGGGATTGTCGAGCCGCAGGCCGGGCGCGCCGCCGCGCATGGCGTCGAAGGTGGCGCCGTCGAAGAACAGGTTGATCGCCGTCTGCTTGTTGTGCAGCCGGATCGCGGCGCGGTCCTGCGGCAGCGTCTCGGCGGCGAAGCGGTTGCGCAGCACGAACAGCGGGGTGGCGCTGGCCTGCTTCAGCGCCACCGCCGCACGGTGCTCGGCAGGGCCGCAGGCGTGCACCGCGGCCAGGGGCGCGGCGGCGTGCAATCGGGCCAGCGCGGCCGGCAGTTCGGCCAGGCCGGCCACGGCCGAGAGCTCGACCCAGGCCGGCCGTGCCAGCGCGGCGGCCGGCCCGCCGGCCGCAGCCAGCACGGTGATGCGGCAACGCGCCAGCGCCTCGGCGGCATACAGCGCGGCGAGGAAACGGGCCTGATCGGCGGCGGAGGCGTCGTCGAGCGCCAGGACGGCGATATGCGGTGTGGTCATGGGCAAGCTTCGGTTCAGGCCTCGGCGGCCAGCCGGCGCAGCTGCGCCAGGCTTTCGTCGAGGATCAGCAATTGCAGCAGTTGTTCGGCCAGCGCTTCGTCGCCGGCCTGGTAGGCGGCGGCGAAGGCGTCGACCGCGGCGGCGTCGAGCAGGCCGTCGCTGGCCGCGGCCAGGCGGCCGCCGAGGCCGGCCAGCCTCGGCGCCAGGTCCTGCCGCAGCCAGTCGCGCAGCGGCGGGTTGAAGCCGCGCTTCTTGCGGCCGAACAGGTCCAGCGCCGCCAGTTGCGGCATCGCGCCGGCCAGCATGCGCTTGGCCGGCTCGGTGAAGCGGGCGCCGTCGTCCACCGCGAACAGCTTCTCCAGCCAGACGTGGTCGAGCATCGGCGCGCGCAGCTCCAGGCCGTGCGCCATGGTGCACAGGTCGCCCTTGCGCAGGATGTATTCGGGCAGCGTATTGGCGAAGTCGAGCGCCAGCAGCTGCTTGATCGGCGCGCGCTCGGGCGCGTCGGCCGGCCGCCAGCCGGTCAGCCGGGCCAGCGGCTTGCCCCCTGCAGGAAGCGCCGCTGCGCCGGCGTGAAGCCGGAGAAGCGCAGGCTGTAGCCGTCGAGCCAGCTAATGCCGAGCTCGTCGGCGATCTTGGCCCAGCCGCGGCCGCGCAGGCTGGCGGTGCCCTTCAGCGGCAGCCGCAGGCCGCCGCGCCAGGCGCTGCGCAGGTGCTTGGGATGGCGCTTGTAGCCGGCGAACACCTCGTCGCCGCCGTCGCCGCCGAGCACCACGGTGACGTGCCTGACCGTCTCGCGCGCCAGGAACCAGGTCGGGAAGCTCGACGGATCGGCGAACGGCTCGTCGAGGTCGGCGACGATGCGCTCGAAAGCATCGCCGAGCGTGGTCGGCACCGGCAGCGGATGGTTGGCGAGGCCGAGCGTGGCGGCGATCTCGGCCGCGTCCGCGCTCTCGTCGAAATGGCTGCCGGGGAAGGCCGCGGTGAAGGTGTGCAGTCGGGTATGGCCGCGCGCGGCCAGCATGCTGGCGACGCAGCTCGAATCGATGCCGCCCGACAGGAACACGCCGAGCGGCCGGTCGGCCACCGTGCGCAGCTCGGTGGCGGTGGCCAGCTCGGCCAGCGCCTCGTCCATCGTCGCCGCGCCGCGCGCGATCGGCTGCCAGTAGCGGCGCTTGCGCGGCTGCCAGTCGGCCAGGTCGATCTCGAGGTAGTGGCCGTTCTCGAGCCGGCGGATGCCGGCGAACACGGTGGCCGGCGCCGGCACGTAGCGGTGGGCCAGGTAGGCGTCGAGCGCGGCGGCGTCGAACCGGCGTTCGCCCTGCGGCAGCCAGGGCAGCACGCTGCGCACGGTCGAGCCGAAGGCGATGCCGTCGGGCCTTGCCGCGTACAGCAGGGGCTTCTCGCCCATGCGGTCGCGCACGAGGTAGAGCTTGCCGGTGCCGCGATCGAGCAGGGCGAAGGCGAACATGCCGCGCAGCCGCGCCAGCAGCCCTTCGATGCCCCAGGCCTGGTAGCCGCGCAGGATGAATTCGGTGTCGGAACGGGTATTGAAGCGCACGCCCTGGCGCTTGAGTTCGGCCGCCTGGTCGGCCCAGCCGTAGACCTCGCCGTTGTAGCAGAGCCAGACCTGGCCGGACTCGTCGACCATCGGCTGGTCGGCCTCGGGCCGCGGGTCGATGATGGCCAGTCGCGCATGCAGCAGGGCGCCGAGCGCCGCATCGTGCGGCGCCACCGGCCGGCCGGCGGCGTCCCAGGCGGTCTCGTGCTGGCTGTCCGGACCGCGCCGGCGCAGCGCCACCAGCATGGCCGCGCGCGTGGCGGCGGCGATCGGCCGGGTACCGAAAAAGCCTGCGATGCCGCACATGTCAGTGATCCTTCCCGGAAATCGGCCGGCGGCACCACGTAGGAGCGGCTTTAGCCGCGAATGGTGGACGTGGCACGCTCGACGATTCGCGGCTGAAGCCGCTCCTACGGGGCACTCGTACGGAGGCGCTCATGGACGACGGCCCTCCGTCTCGGCCAGCAATTCGTTCACCGCCGCCAGCACCCGCCCTCGGCAGGAAGGCCAGGCACTCGCTGTAGCCGGAATTGCCGCAGCCCTTCATGCCGCAGGGCAGGCAGGTCAGGTCGGCCGAGACGATGCGCCGCGGCACCCGCCACGGCCCCATTCGTTGAGGTTGGACGGCCCGAACAGCGCCACCACCGGCGTGCCGAGCGCGGCCGCCATGTGCATCGGCACCGAGTCGACGCCGACCATCAGCCGCGCCTGGCCGATGTAGGCGGCCAGCTCGCGCAGGCCCAATTGGCCGACGCGGTCGTGCACCTGCGCCGCGCGCGGACCGAGCAGGGCCAGGATGGCGGCGGCCATGGCGCGCTCGGCCTCGTCGGGCGCGCCGGTCAGCACCACCTTGTGGCCGGCGTCGAGCAGCCGGCCGATCAACGCCGCCACCCGCTCGGCCGGCCAGACCTTGTAGGCCCAGCGCGAACCGGGATGGACCAGGATGTAGCCGCCGGGCTCGATGCCGGCCGCGTGCAGCGCCGCCAGCGTCGCCTCCTCGGCCGCCGTGCCGGGCACCAGTTCGAGCTGCTTGTCCTCTTCGCTGGGGTACAGGCCGAGCGCGCGCAGCGCGTCGAGGTTCTGCTCGACGATATGGCGCTGGTTGAGCCACAGCGGCTGGTACAGATGGGTGAAGCTGCGCTTGAACCAGCGGTTCCACGGCCCGTCGAGGCTGACCGACCAGCGCGGCCCGAGCAGCCGTACCAGCGTCGCGCCGCGGTTGTGTTCGGTCAGGTGCAGCACCAGGTCGTAGTCGCGCGCGCGCAGCGTGCGGAACAGCCCGATCTCGTGCCGCAGCTTGGCGCGGCTGCCGCCGGCGGCGCGGGTCTTCTTGATGGTGTGCAGCTGCGCCAGGTGCGGGTTGTCGGCCAACATCGCGCGCGTCTCGTCGTAGACCAGCGCGTCGATCTCGGCCCACGGCAGCTGGCGCTTGAGGCTGCGCAGCACCGGCGTGACCAGCAGCACGTCGCCGTGGTGGCGCAGCTTGGTCACCAGCACGCGGCGGATCGCGGCCGGCCGGATCTGGCGGGTTTCGATCTTCATGCCGCGGCCGCCCGCTGCTGGCGGTAGAGATTGGCGTAGACGCCGTCGCGGCCGAGCAGCTCGGCGTGGCTGCCGACCTCGGCGACGCGGCCGCCGTGCATGGCGACGATGCGGCTGGCGTTCTCGATGGTGCTGAGCCGGTGCGCGATCACCAGCGTGGTGCGGCCGCGCATCAGCACTTCGAGCGCAGCCTGCACCTGGCGCTCCGATTCGGTGTCGAGCGCGCTGGTGGCCTCGTCCAGGATCAGGATCGGCGCGTCCTTGTAGATCGCCCGCGCGATGGCCAGCCGCTGGCGCTGGCCGCCCGACAGCCGCACGCCGTTCTCGCCGATGACGGTCTGGAAGCCGTCGGCCATCGCCTCGATGAAGTCGTAGGCATGGGCCGCGCGCGCGGCGGCGTGCACCCGGGCCAGGTCGACTTCGCCCGCGCCGTAGGCGATGTTGGCCGCCACCGTGTCGTTGAACAGCACCACTTCCTGGCTCACCAGCGCGATCTGGCGGCGCAGGCTGGCCAGCGTGTAGTCGCGCAGGTCGTGGCCGTCGAGCAGCACGGCGCCCTCGGTCGGGTCGTAGAAGCGCGGCAGCAGCGTCGCCAGGGTGGTCTTGCCGCCGCCCGAGCCGCCGACCAGCGCCACCACCTCGCCCGGCGCGATGGCCAGGTCGACGCCGTCGAGCGCCCAGCGCGGGCCTTCGCCGTAGCGGAAGCGCACGCCGCGGAATTCGAGCGCGCCCTCGGCGCGCGCCACCTCGCGCCGGCCGTGGTCGGGCTCGATCGGCCGGTCGATCAGGCCGAACACCGTCTCGGCGGCGGCCAGGCCGCGCTGCAGCTGCTCGTTCATCTTGGTCAGGTTCTTGATCGGCTGTTGCAGCTGCAGCATCTGCACCATGAAGGTGACGAAGGCGCCGGCGGTCAGCGCCGCCGACTGGCTGCGCAGGCTGGCGAAATAGATGATGGCCGCCAGCACGATGGCGACGATCAGCATCACCGTGCCGGAGTTGAGCGCCGAGGTCGAATCGAGCTTCACCATGGCCTGCCGCACGTGCTTGGCGGCCTGGTCGAACCGCGCCTCCTCGTAGGGCTGGCCGCCGAACACCTTGACGATGCGCTGGCCGCCGAGCGCCTCGTCGAGGATGCGGGTCAGCTCGCCGATGGCGCCCTGGTTGAACAGGCTGAGCCGGCGCATGCGGCGGCTCATCAGCGCGACGCAGACCGCGATGGCCGGGATCACCGCGAAGCAGAACAGGGTGAGCTGCCAGTCGATCGCCAGGAGCGAGCACAGCAGGAACACCACAGTCAGCGCGTCCTTGAACAGCACGGTCAGCACCTGGGTGTTGGCCTGGGTGATCGAGGTGACGTCGAAGGTGACGCGCGACAGCAGCACGCCGGCCGATTCCTGGTCGAAGGTCGCCACCGGCAGCCGCATCAGCCGGCCGAACATCAGCGCGCGCAGGTCGTGCTGGACCTTGGAAGCCAGCCAGGCCGCCGAGTAGGCGTTGACGTAGCTGGCGAGGAAGCGCACGAAGGCGACGCTCAGCAGCGCGACCGGCACGCCCCACAGCGGCCAGCCGCGGGTCGGATCGACCGGCAGCAGCTGGCCGATCAGCGGGAAGTGGCTGGCGGTCTGCGAGAAGTTGAGGTCGATCAGCGGCTGCAGCAGCCAGCCGAAGCTCGCCTCGGTGGCGGCGACCAGCGCCAGCGAGACCATCGAGGCGAGCAGCGGCCATTTGTAGGCCAGGGTATGGCGCAGGATGCGGAAGTAGAGGTCGCGGCTGCTCTGCACGTGGGATCGGGCCGGAAAAACGGAAGCCGGCATTGTACCGCAGCGGCCGCCGCGCCCATCGGCCCGCGCCGCCGGCGGTTCGCAGGCGGGGCTCCAGCGCCTGCCCCGTCTCGCGCCCGACGGCGGTACTTGATCGAGGTCGCTGTCGGGCATGAAGCCCGACCTGCCCACCCGCCGCGGCTCGTGCACCACGCTACTCGGCGATGGCCACGCCTGCAGGTCGGACCTCAGTCCGACAGCGATCTCGATCGGTGCCGCCGCCGGACTGAAGTCCGACCTACCGCCCGTCCCGCAGGAGCGGCTTCAGCCGCGAACGACGGTCGGGACTCGACCGGCCATTCGCGGCCGAAGCCGCTCCTGCATGCGCATCGACATCGAGCGGCAGCGCAGCCTGCTGCGGATCGCTCAGGCCGCCGCGGGCTCCAGCCCGGCCGGCCAGGTGCCGTGCAGCAGATGGTCGATCAGCTCGCGCACCGGCCGGATCGCCGTGCCGAACGGCAAGCGGCCGGCGCCGCGGAAGAACAGGCCGCGGTCGACCTCGCCGCGCAGGGCGGCCGCCAGCTTCAGGTCGATGCAGAACTGGCCGATGCGGCCGATGCCGTCGCGCAGGCCGCACTGGCTCAGGCAGTCCATACGCTGGGTGCAGCGGCGCGGATCGGCCTGGGCGGCGGCCTGCAGCCGGCCCTCGCGGCGCAGGTAGCCGGCCAGCCACGGCGTCGCCACCGCGCGCGCCGGCAGGCCGGCCACGCTGACGAACTCGACCAGGTCCTCCGGCTGCGCGCCGGCCAGCACCTGCTTGAAGGCCGGATGCGCATCGCCTTCCTCGCTGACCGCGAAGGCGGTGCCGAGCTGCACCGCGTCGGCGCCCGAGCCGAGCCAGTGGCGCGCCTTGGCGTGGCTGTCGATGCCGCCGGCCACGATCAGCCTGGGCGCATCGCGGCCCAGGCCCAGCTCGTCGAACAGCGCGCGGCACTCGGCCAGCACGCGGGCGAAGTCGAAACGGCCGTCGCGCAATTCCTCGACGCGGGCGGCGCCGAGGTGGCCGCCGGCGTGGCCCGGATGCTCGATCACCACCGCGTCGGCGCGGCGGCCCTTCTTCAGCCATTTCTTCAGCACGATGCCGACGCCGCGCGCGTCCGACAGGATCGGGATCAGCGCGGTGCGCGGATGCTCGGCGGTCAGCTCGGGCAGGTCCAGCGGCAGGCCGGCGCCCATCACGATGGCGTCGGCGCCGCTGGCGCAGGCCTGCCGCACCAGCGCGGCATGCTCGCGCACCGCCTTCATCACGTTGACCGCGATCAGGCCGCGGCCGCCGGCGCGTTCGCGCGCGGCGCGCACCTCGCGGTCGAGCGCTTCGAGGTTGGCCTGGTCGATCGCGGCGCGGTCGCGGCAGCGATGGGTGCGTTCCATCAGGTCCGGGTGGTGGTGGCGCAGGTCGACCGCGGCCACCGTGCCGACCGCGTTCTCGGCAGCCACCGCGCCGGCCAGCCGGTGGGCCGACACGCCGACCCCCATGCCGCCCTGCACGATCGGCAGGAGCGCGCGCCCGGCCAGTTCCAGCAATGCGTATCCGTTCATGTTCGCCTGTTCTCCTGTGGACCGGCCTTGGCGCGGGCCGGTCGTCTCTTCGCTTGGGAGGAGGCAGGCTATCGGCCGCGCGCGGCGGCCGCCTTGAGGCGGATCAAGCGCGGGCGACGACTGCGGGTAAACCGCCCGTCGCATCGCGGCGTTAGACTGCTGCGTCGCCGTCGACGCCAGACCGAGGCCGGATCGCCATGCAGCCGAACATCGCCCCCGCACAGTACGGCTCGGACCAGGCCGGGCTGATCTGCGGCTACCGCTTCCAGCCGGGCCAGCCCGGCGTCGAGATCGACTCGGCCAGCGCCGCGGCCGGCCTGCAGGCGGCGGCGTTCGACGGCTTCCTGTGGCTGCACTTCAACCTGTCGCACGCGCTGTGCGAGAAATGGATGCGGCACAACCTCGGCGTGCCCGAGGCCTTCTTCGAGGCGCTGCACGAGGGCTCGCGCTCGACCCGCATCGAATACGCCGACGACGCGCTGGTGGCGGTGGTCAACGACGTGCTGTACGACTTCGATTTCGCCGCCTCCGACCTCGCCACGCTGTGGGTGCACGCCGACCGGCGGCTGCTGGTGACGGCACGGGCGCGGCCGCTGCGCAGCGTCGACAAGCTGCGCGCCTCGGTGCGGCGCGGCGAATTGTTCCGCTCGCCGACCGAGCTGCTGGTGCACCTGCTGCGCGACCAGGCCGACGTGCTGGTGCAGATCGTGCGCGAGACCACCGCGCGGGTGGACGGCATCGAGGATCGGCTGCTGTCGCGCCGGCTGCACGGCAACCGCGCCGACCTGGGCGCGCTGCGGCGGGTGCTGGTGCGGCTGCAGCGGCTGCTGGCGCCCGAGCCTGGCGCGCTGTTCCGCCTGCTCAACCGGCCGCCGCGCTGGCTGCACGGCGAGGACGTGCAGGACCTGCGCCAGTCGACCGAGGAATTCGCGGTGGTGCTCGACGACCTCGCCGCGCTGGTCGAGCGCATCAAGCTCCTGCAGGAAGAGATCGCCGCCACGCTGAACGAGCAGACCAACCGCAGCCTGTTCACGCTGACGGTGGTGACGGTGCTGGCGCTGCCGATCAACATCCTGGCCGGCCTCTTCGGCATGAACGTCGGCGGCGTGCCGCTGGCCGACCATCCGCACGGCTTCTGGCTCCTGGTGGCGCTGGTGGCGGGCTTCACCGCGCTGGCGGGGCTGTGGGCGTTCCGCAAGCGGCGGGAGTAACCGGGGCGGCGGGTTCCCGTAGGCGCGGCTTCAGCCGCGAATGATCGACAGCAACACGCTCGGCCATTCGCGGCTGAAGCCGCTCCTACAAAACCGCCCGCTCAGCGGACCGGGGCAAATCTCCGGCCGATCAGAAGAAGTCGGCGTAGCGCTTGCGTTCCCAGTCGCTCACATGGCGCAGGTAGTCGACCCACTCCATCCGCTTGAGCCGGACGAACTCGGCGACGAATTCCTCGCCCAGCGCGGCGGCCAGCACACGATCCGCCTCCAGCGCGTCGACCGCCTCGCCCAGGTGCTGCGGCACGTGGCGGATGCCGGCCTCGTGCAAGCGGCGCGCGTCGTATTCGTACAGGTCGTCGTTGACCGGCTGGCCCGGCTCGAGCGCGCGGTCGATGCCGTCGAGGCCGGCGGCCAGGAGCGCGGCGCTGACCAGGTAGGGATTGGCGCCGGCGTCGGCCAGCCGCCATTCGATGCGGCCGCCGGGCAGCGCGCCAGCACCGTGCGGTTGTCGCCGTAGGCCACGTAGGCCGGCGCCCAGGTGGCGCCCGACAGCGAGTTGCCGACCACCAGCCGCTTGTAGCTGTTCACCGTCGGCGCGCACAGCGCGGTCAGCGCCGGCGCGTGGTGCAGGATGCCGGCCAGGAAGCGGTAGCCGAGCTGGCTCAGCGCATAGCCCTGCGGATCGCTGTCGTCCTCGAACAGGTTGACGCCGGCGGCGTCGGCCATCGAGACGTGGAAGTGCAGGCCGGAGCCGGCGCGGTCGGCGAAGGGCTTGGGCATGAAGCTGCACAAGAGGCCGGCCTCCTCCGCGGCGAAGCTCGCGGCCATCTTGAACCAGGTGTAGCGGTCGGCGCTCTTGAGCGCGTCGGAGTAGGCGTAGTTGATCTCGTACTGGCCGGTCGCGTCCTCGTGGTCGATCTGGTAGACGTCGGCGCCGACCGCGGCCATCGCCTCGGTGACGCGCTCGAGGAAGCGCCGGTTGTCGGGCCGCGCCAACGCCTTGTAGTCGTAGCTGGCCTTGTCGAGCCGGTCGAAGCCGTCGGCCGGCACGTAGTCGCCGTCGGCCTGGCGGCGCAGCAGCACGAACTCGGGCTCGAGGCCGGTGTTGAAGGTCCAGCCGCGCTCGGCCAGCCGCGCCAGCTGGGTCTTGAGCAGCACGCGCGAGCACAGCGGGTGCGGCTGGCCGTGCACGTGGCCGTCGCCGACCAGGCGGGCGTAGCCGGGCAGCCAGGGCACCGGGCACAGCGTGGAGAGATCGGCCCGCGCGTAGTAGTCGCCGCCGTTGCGGGCCAGGCCGGTGCCCCAGATCGCGTAGCCGGAGAAGCCGGCGCCGGTGTGCACCAGCATGTCGAGGTGGCGCGCCGGCACCACCTTGGTCTTGGCGGCGCCGTGGATGTCGACGAACTGCGCCAGCAGGTATTCCACCTCGTGCTGCGCGATCCATTGCCGCGCCGCTTCCAGCGCCTCGTGCTTGTCGTCCCTGACCATCGTGTCCCTCTTTGTATCGTCGTTGGAGTGGGGCGATGCTACCCGGGCGGACGGAGCGGCGGGAAGGGGAAGGGGGAAGGGGAAGGGGGAAGGGGAAGGGCATGCAGCGTGCGCCGTGTCCGCCTGTGCGGCCTACTACTCCCTCCCCGGAGGGAGAGGGTTGTCGCGTCAGTTGCTCAGCGCCGTGAAGCCCCCACCACCCGCTGCACACGCTCGAGCAGCGCCCGATCGACGCTCTCCGCATAGCGCTCGAGCACCGGCCGCATCAATTGGCGCATGCGCTCGCGCTCGGCCAGCGGGATCGGTTGCACCTCGGTCACGCCGGTGGCCGTGATCGCCGCCAGCGCGCGGCGGTTGTCCTCGGCGGCCAGCTTGCGCTGGTAGACCGTGGCCTGGCGCAGCGCCTCGATCAGGCCGCCGCGCAGATCGTTCGGCAGGTCGTCCCAGAAGCGCTTGTTCACCACCACCGCATTGCCCTGCCAGCCATGCCAGGACAACGCCAGGTGGCGCTGGGCCGACTGCATGCGCAGCGCGTCGAAATCGGGCAGGGTGAATTCGGCGCCGTCCAAGAGGCCCTGCTCGAGCGCGCCGAAGGCCTCGTCGGCCGCCATCGGCCGCGGCTGGGCGCCGAGCGCGCGCAGCCTCGCCTCGAGCAGCGGCGCCGGCGCCACCCGCAGCTTGAGGCCGCGGAAATCCTCGGCCCGCTTGAGCGACCGGTTGGCCGAGAAATGCAGGAAGCCCTCGTCCCAGTAGGTCAGCCCGACCAGGCCGTAGTCGTCGAGATCCTCGAACAGCGCGCGGCCGCTCGGGCCGTCGAGCACCCGGTGCACCGCCTGGTCGTCGGGGAACAGGTAGGGCAGGTCGAACAGCTCGAACCGGCGCAACCCCAGCCGCGCCAGCTTGCCCAGCGCCGGCACCAGCATCTGCACCGCGTTCACCTGCAGCGCGCCGAGGTCTTCGCGATCCTTGTACAGCTCGCCGCTGGGGAAGATCCGCACCTCGACCTTGCCCTGGGTATAGCGCGCCGCCAGCTGGCGGAAACGCTCGGCGGCGCGGCCGTTCGGCGTGTCGCGCGCCTCGGCCAGGCTGAAGCGCAGCACCACCGCGTCGGCGCAGGCGAGCGGCGCGGCGAGGCAGAACAGCAGCAGCGGCAGGAGACGGCGGGCGGCGGGCGACATCGGTTCGGACGTAAAATGGCTGGGGCGGCCGGCTGGCGCGCCTTTTTCTTGGTACCTCCTTTTGCCGCCGGCCACCTATCAGGGAAAGCCCCAAGCGATGGACGCGGCGCGGTATCGGCTTCTGTTGATATAAGAGTTCGAACACGCGTCGGCCCCGCAGCCCGACCCCATTTATGCGACGGCCGGCGTACGCGCACCGGCCCGGCCCGACCACGGACCATGAAGCGAAACAACAACCTGCCCGCCCGGCACGCTGGCTGTGGGCGATGCCCAACCTGGCGCTGATCTGCTTCCTGGCGGTCGGCGTGGCGCTGCTGTGGTTCATCCGCGCCAACGAGCGCGACGCCCAGCGCGACGCGCTGATCGAGGACGTGCTGTGGCAGGAGCAGGCGCTGCGCAACGAGGTGCTGGGCCGCCAGCGCCAGCTCGAGGCGCTGGCCCACGACTACGTGCGCGGCGACCTCAGCGAGGGCGCCTTCTACGGCCGCGCCGCGTCGCTGATGTCGGCCAGCGCCGAGGTGGTGGCGATGGCGCTGTCGAACGAGTACGGCGAAGCGGTGTGGAGCTACCCGGAACAGGCGCTCGAGCCGCTGCAGCGGGTGCCGGCCGCGATGGAGCCGGTGCAGCGCGCCGGCCGCATCGGCCTGCCGGCCAGCACGCCGCCGTTCGACTACCCGGGCGTCGGCCCGGTGGTGGCGATCGCGTTTCCGGCGGTGCAGGGCAACCAGACCCGCGGCGCCTTCGTCGCCGTCATCTCGCTCAAGTCGCTGCTGCAGACCTACGTGCCGTGGTGGATCGCCAAGCGCTACCAGCTCGGCTTCGTCGACATCGAGCGGCGCACCGTGGCGGCGCGGCCCGAGCAGCCGCTGCCCGATTCGCCGCAGAGCTACGACATCGCCTTCGACCCGCCCGGCTACGGCCTGCGCCTGCGCGCGGTCGCGCTGCAGGGCGGCTGGCCGGTCTGGCGCCATGCGCTGTACTGGCTGCTGGCGGCGCTGTCGGGCCTGATGGTGTGGTCGCTGTGGGTGCTCAAGCGCCATATGCGCGAACGGCTGGTGGCCGAGCGGGCGCTGCTGCGCGAGACCAATATGCGGCGCGCGATGGAGGATTCGCTGGTGTCCGGCATCCTGGCCACCGACCGCGAGGGCCGCATCCTGCACGCCAACCGCGCCTTCTGCCGGATGGTCGGCACCGAGCCCGAGTCGCTCCTGGGCAGCAAGCCGCCGTTCGATTTCTGGTCGCCCGAGGCGGCCGCGCGCTGCGAGCAGGTGTTCGCCGCCATCCTGCGCGGCGAGAGCCCGGCCAACGGCTTCTCGCTGCGCTTCCGCCGCCGCAACGGCGAGCGCTTCGACGTGCGGCTCTACTCCAGCCCGCTGATCGACGGCGAGGGCCGCCATACCGGCTGGGTGTCGTCGATGACCGACGTGACCGAGCTGCGGCGCGAGCGCGAGGCGCTCAAGGCCTCGCACGAGCGCTTCGTGGCGGTGCTCAACGGCCTCGACGCCGCGGTGGCGGTGACCGACCGCAAGAGCGGCGAGCTGCTGCTGTCCAACCGCACCTTCCGCGAGGCCTTCCGGCTCGGCGACGACGGCCCGCTGTGCGCGCTGCCGCTGCGCCAGCCCGATGCCGGTGGCGAATGGCACGACACCATCGGCGGCCGCTGGTACCAGCATCACCGCCGCGCCACGCTGTGGGTCGACCAGTCGCAGGTCTGGCTCGACATCGCCACCGACGTGACCGAGCGCAAGCTGGCGATCGACCGCGAGCGGCAGCAGGCCGAGAAGCTGCAGCAGACCGCGCGGCTGATCGCGATGGGCGAGATCGCTTCGAGCCTGGCGCACGAGCTGAACCAGCCCTTGGCGGCGATCTCGAGCTACAGCACCGCCTGCCGCAACCTGGTGGCCAACGGCCAGATCACCGCCGAGGAGCTGGACGGCGCGCTGGAGAAGATCGCCGAGCAATCGCGCCGCGCCGCCGCCATCATCCGCGGCATCCGCGAATTCGTGCAGAAGCGCGAGCCCAAGCGCTCGCCCTGCCGCATCGGCGACCTGGTCGACACCGTGCTGTCGCTGCTCGCCGCGCCGCTGAACCGCTACTATGTGCGGCTGGTGGAGCTGCGGCTGGCCGACGACGTCGAGCTGTCGGCCGACCGCGTGATGCTCGAGCAGGTGCTGTTCAACCTCGGCAAGAACGCGATCGAGGCGATGATCGACAGCGAGCCCGGCGACCGCGAATTGACGCTGGAAACGCGGCTGCGGGAGGGCTGGCTCGACCTGGTGGTGGCCGACCGCGGCCCCGGCATCGATCCGGCCGACGTCGACAAGCTGTTCCGCCCGTTCTACACCACCAAGGCCGAGGGCATGGGCATGGGCCTGAACATCTGCCGCACCATCGTCGAACATCATCAGGGCCGGCTGTGGGTCGAGGAACGCGCCGGCGGCGGCAGCCGCTTCATCGTCAGCCTGCCGTTGGGACCGCGTGAATGCTGAATGTATGGTCTATGACTCGATCTGCAGCACAGGCCCCGGCAAAGCCGGGGCTTACGAGCAGAGCATGCTGAACCGGCGGTCCCGCCCTTGTTCGATTCCTACTCCCCGCCCTCGCCGCCGCGAGGGAGCCTCGCTTCGCTCGGACGCATGACGCTCAACCATATGCTCGTTCACGACCGAGTTGGCAGATAACTGGACCTCACCAAGGAGTCCCTAGATGGCATCCGATCCCCGCATCGCCCTGGTCGACGACGACGCCGCCGTGCGCGACGCGCTCAAGTGGCTGTTCGCCTCGCGCGGCCACAGCGTCGCCTCGTTCGAATCCGCCGCCGCGCTGCTGGCCGACCGCGACCCGAGCCGCTTCAGCTGCCTGGTGCTCGACCTACGCATGCCCGGCATGGGCGGCATGGAGCTGTTCCAGACCCTGGTCGGCCGCGGCTACTGCCCGCCCACGCTGTTCCTGACCGGCCACGGCGACGTGCCGCAGGCGGTCGCCGCGCTCAAGCAGGGCGCGGTCGACTTCCTCGAGAAGCCGTTCGACGACAACGCGCTGGTCAGCCTGGTCGAGAACTGCCTGTCGCTCGACACCGAGCGCCGCGGCGCCTGGGAACGCCGCCGCCAGATCGAGCGCCGGCTCGGCGACCTGACGCCGCGCGAACGCGAGGTGATGGCGCTGTTCCTCGACGGCAAGCTCAACAAGCAGATCGCCGACGAGCTCGACATCAGCATGAAGACGGTGGAAGTGCACCGCGCGCGGGTGCTGGAAAAGATGGGCGTGAAGTCGGCGGTGGAGCTGGCCAATCTGCTCAAGGAACTGGACTGATCGGTCGGCGGCGGCCCTGCAGGAGCGGCTTCAGCCGCGAATGGCCGCCTGCGGATGAATAAGACGATCGGCACAGGAACGGCGGTTCGCGGCTGAAGCCGCGCCTACGCTAAAGCCATGTGCACAATCCATGTAGGTCGGGCTTTATGCCCGACAGCAGCCCTGATCGACAGTGCTGTCGGGCATAAAGCCCGACCTACGGCAGATCGCGCAGGAGCGGCTAAAGCCGCGAATGGCCGCCCGCGATAAGTAAGACGATCGGCGCAGGAACGGCGGTTCACGGCGGAAGCCGCGCCTACATGCGCATCGTCGTTCGGAAGCGCCCCTGAAACGACAACGCCACCCGAAGGTGGCGTTGTCGTTTCAGGGGCTCAGGCAACGATCAGCTGAGCTTGCCGTGGCATTGCTTGTACTTCAGCCCCGAACCGCACGGGCAGGGGTCGTTGCGGCCGATCTTGTCGTAGGTGCGGGTCAGCGGCTGCGCGCCTTCCGGCTGCGCGTTGGCGGCGGCCAGCGCCTCCTCGTAGTCGGCATGGTGGAACTGCATGGCCGGCTCTTCGTGCTGCTCCAGCGCCGCCACGTCTTCCTGCGAGCGGATCTGCACCGTCATCACCAGTTGCACCACGTCGCGCCGCACGCGCATCAGCAAGCCCTCGAACAGCTCGAAGGCCTCGCGCTTGTATTCCTGCTTCGGGTTCTTCTGCGCATAGCCGCGCAGGTGGATGCCCTGGCGCAGGTGGTCGAGCGAAGCCAGGTGCTCGCGCCAGTGCTGGTCGAGAATCTGCAGCATCAGCGCGCGCTCGAAGTGGCGCATCACGTCGTCGCCGACCGCGGCGGTCTTGGCGGCGTAAGCGCTGCGCGCGGCCTCGACCACGCGCTCCTTGACCTGTTCGAGCTCCAGCGTGGTCTCGCTCTTGAGCCACTCGGCCACCGGCACCTCGAGCTGGAACTCGGCCAGCGACTTCTGCAGGCCTTCGGCGTCCCACTGCTCTTCCATGCTGCCCGGCGGCAGGTGCTGGTCGACCAGCTCGGCGATCATGCCGTCGCGCAGGTTGGCGATGGTCGCGGACACGTCGGCCGATTCCAGCAGCTCGTTGCGCTGGGCGTAGATCGCCTTGCGCTGCTCGTTGGAGACGTCGTCGTATTCGAGCAGCTGCTTGCGGATGTCGAAGTTGCGGCCCTCGACCTTGCGCTGGGCGTTCTCGATCGCGCGCGACAGCAGGCCCGACTCGATCGCCTCGCCCTCGGGCAGCTTGAGCCGTTCCATCAGCGCGCCGATGCGCTCGGCGGCGAAGATGCGCAAGAGCGGATCTTCCATCGACAGGTAGAAGCGGCTCGAACCGGGGTCGCCCTGGCGGCCCGAACGGCCGCGCAGCTGGTTGTCGATGCGGCGGCTCTCGTGCCGCTCGGTACCGATGATGTGCAGGCCGCCGGCCGCCACCACCTGGTCGTGCAGCACCTGCCATTCCTGCCGCAGCTTGTCGATGCGGGCGCGCTTCTCGATCTCGTCGATCGTCTCGTCGGTCTCGACCAGCTTGATCTGCGGCTCGACGTTGCCGCCGAGCACGATGTCGGTGCCGCGGCCGGCCATGTTGGTGGCGATGGTGATCATGCCGGGGCGGCCGGCCTGCACCACGATCTCGGCTTCGCGCGCATGCTGCTTGGCGTTGAGCACGTTGTGCGGGTAGCCGGCGGCACGCAGCTGCTCGGACAGCAGCTCGGAGTTCTCGATCGAGGTGGTGCCGACCAGCACCGGCTGGCCGCGGTCCTGGCAGGACTTGATGTCGGCCAGGATGGCGCCGAACTTCTCGCCCGCGGTGCGGAACACCTGGTCGTTCATGTCGCGGCGGACCATCGGCCGGTTGGTCGGGATGATGACCGTCTCGAGACCGTAGATCTGCTGGAATTCGTAGGCTTCGGTGTCGGCCGTGCCGGTCATGCCGGCCAGCTTGCCGTACATGCGGAAGTAGTTCTGGAAGGTGATCGAGGCGAGCGTCTGGTTTTCCTTGTTGACGGTCACGCCTTCCTTGGCCTCGACGGCCTGGTGCAGGCCCTCGCTCCAGCGCCGGCCCGCCATCAGCCGGCCGGTGAATTCGTCGACGATGACGATCTCGTCGTTCTGCACCACGTAGTGCTGGTCGCGGTGGTACAGCGCATGGGCGCGCAGCGAGGCGTAAAGGTGGTGCATCAGCGCGATGTTGCCGGCCGCGTAGAGGCTGTCGCCGGCCGCCAGCATGCCGGCCTGGACCAGCAGCTGCTCGGCGTGCTCGTGGCCTTCTTCCGACAGCAGGACCTGGTGGCCCTTCTCGTCGACCCAGAAGTCGCCCTCGCCGTCTTCCTTCTCCTGCCGCTTGAGCCGCGGCGTGATCTGGTTCATGCGGGCGTAGATGTCGACGTTGTCGTCGGCCTGGCCCGAGATGATCAGCGGCGTGCGCGCCTCGTCGATCAGGATCGAGTCGACTTCGTCGACGATGGCGAAGCTCAGGCCGCGCTGCACGCGCTCGGTGGTCGCGTAGACCATGTTGTCGCGCAGGTAGTCGAAGCCGAATTCGTTGTTGGTGCCGTAGGTGATGTCGGCGGCGTAGGCGGCCTGCTTCTGCGCGTGCGGCAGCTGGCTCAGGTTGATGCCGACGGTGAGGCCGAGGAAGTTGTACAGCTTGCTCATCACCGTGGCGTCGCGCTGGGCCAGGTAGTCGTTGACCGTGACGACGTGGACGCCCTTGCCCGACAGGGCGTTGAGATAGGCCGGCAGCGTGGCCACCAGCGTCTTGCCCTCGCCGGTGCGCATTTCGGCGATCTTGCCCTCGTTCAGCGCCATGCCGCCGATCAGCTGCACGTCGAAGTGGCGCATGTTCATCACCCGGCGCGAAGCCTCGCGGCAGACCGCGAAGGCCTCGGGCAGGATCGCCTCGAGCGTCTCACCCTTGGCGACACGCTGCCTGAATTCCTCGGTCTTGGCCTGCAGCGAGGCGTCCGACAGGCCCTGCATCTGGCTTTCCAGCGCGTTGACCTGGCGCACCACGGTGCCGTACTGCTTGAGCAACCGGTCGTTGCGGCTACCGAATACTTTCTTCAGGAGAGAAGCGATCATCGTGTTTCCAGACGGCCTTGTGGGCCCTTCGAATTTCAGTTTGGTCCGCGCTGGCAGCGCGCAGGTACACAAAAACACGGCGGACCGGGTATCCCGATCCGCCGTGTCGCTCAATGCTGGCCGACTCGTCCGCTACATATGGGGACGCACCCGGCAAATTCAACAACGCTCAATCGGCGGCCACTTGCACGGTGGTCGGCGCATGCGCCAGCCGCAGGAAGTAGAGCGGATTCTGCGGCACGTCCTTGTAACGAATCTCGAAATGCAGATGGGGGCCGGTCGAACGCCCGCTGTTGCCCAAGAGGGCCACCTGCTGTCCGGTCGTCACGCGGTCGCCTTCCTTCACCAGCAGCTGCGAAGCATGCGCATAGCGGCTGGTGATGCCGTTGCCGTGGTCGATCTCGAGCATATTACCATACTCGGGATGGCGCTCCGCCCGCAGCACCCGGCCGCCGGCGGCGGCGTAGATCGGCGTGCCGATGTCGCCGACGAAGTCGATGCCTTCGTGGAAGGTCTGCCGGCCCGAGAACGGATCGATGCGCCAGCCGTACAGCGAGGAGCGCACGCCGGCCGCGGTCGGCAGGTTGGCCGGCGCCTGGAAGGTGTTGAGCTTCCGCTGGGTCAGCACGGTGTCGATCAGGCCGTACTGGTCGATGGCGTCCTCGATGCGGCGATCGGTCAGGCCGACCTGGCCGGCCAGCGTCTTGAAGTCCAGCGCGCGCTCGGGCAGCCGCGACACGGCGCCGCCCTGCGGTGCGGCCGAGCTGCTGAGGAAGGGCTTGGCGTCGATGCCGGTCTGTTCCGACACGCGGCGGGTCAGGCCGTCGAGCCGCACCAGCTGCGCCTGCATCTGGCCGAGCTTGACCGCCAGCGTGTCGATCTGGCGCTGCTGCGCGGCCGAGGTGCCCGGCAGCGCCGGCAGCTGGATGCCGAACGGCTTGGTCAGCGTGTAGGTGGCCCAGCTGGCCAGCGTGGCGAGGCCCAGCAGCGCCAGGCCCAGCAGCGCGCCGACCAGCCACAGGTGGCGCGGTCCGAGCGTGACCGCCTTGGAGAGGCGGTTGGAAACCAGAATAATGTTCATGTCTGCCGACTCCTCGTCGTGCCTTGCACGCGCCCCCATGAGCACCCGCCCCTTCAAGTCCCTGCTGAGCTCGCCCGAGCTGATGCGCCTGAACCGCCTGGCGAACGCCCAGCGCAGGATCGAGCAGCAATGGCAGGACGCCCTGCCGGCCGGGCTGGAGAACCTGACCAGTGTGGTGGGCGTGGACGGGGATTGCCTGGTGGTCACCGCGCGCAGCCAGGCGCTGGTGGCCAAGCTGCGGCAGATGGAAGCGCGCATCAGGATGCGCTTGGCCGAAAATGGCCTGCAAGTTAACGCAATCCGCTGGCAGGTTCAAGTCGGATGGATGCCGCACCAGCAGCCGAAACCGAAATCAAATCTGGCACTTAGCGATGCCGCGCTACGCGCGTTGGACGAGGCGGCCACTACGCTACCACCGTCGCCCTTGCGCGATGCGCTGGCCGCGATGGTGGCGAAGCGGCGCGGCTGAAGGCGCGATCGCCCGCTCGCGGACATTCACATGCGTTACGGCGATCCACCTGTAGGAGCGGCTTCAGCCGCGAATGCCGGCGTTTCCACGGCCGGTCGAGATTCCACCGCGCCTTCGCGGCTGAAGCCGCTCCTACGGTCGCCCGGCGATCGGATCCGCTGACTAAGGCAGCAGCGCCAGCACCCGCTCCACCGCGCCGCGATGGCGGCCGACGAAGGCCAGCCCGGCCGCCGCCATCGCCGCGCGCGCCGTCTCGTCTTCCAACAGACGTCCCACCTCGGCCAGCACCGCATCGGCATCGGGCAGCTGCTTCGCCGCGCCGAGCTCGACCGCCTCGCGCACCGCCTCGGCGAAATTGAAGCTCGACGGACCGAGCAGCGTCGGCACGCCCTGGGCGCACGGCTCGATCACGCTATGGCTGCCCAGCGGCACCAGGCTGCCGCCGACGAAGGCCAGGTCGGCGGCCGCATAGTAGGCGGCCAACTCGCCCAGGCTGTCGCCGAGCAGCACCTGCACTGAGGCCGGCAGCGGCGCGTCGTCGGCCCAATCGCTGCGCCGCTGCGCGTTCAGGCCGCGCGCCGCCAGCAGCGCCGCCACCTCGTCGAAGCGCTGCGGATGACGCGGCACCAGCAGCAGCAAGGCATCGGCCGGCAAGGCGGCGCGCGCCAGCGCGTCGAGCAGCAGCGCCTCCTCGCCCTCGCGCGTGCAGGCGGCCGCCCACACCGGCCGGCCGCCGAAGCGCGCGCGCCAGGCCTGGCCGCGCGCCAGCAGCGCCGGGTCGAGCCGCATGTCGAACTTGATGTTGCCGGTCACCACTGGCGCAGCCGCGCCGATCTCGCGCAGCCGCGCCGCATCCGCCTCGCCCTGCGCCGCCACCCGCGCCAGCCGCGCCATGGCCGGACGCACCAGCGCGGCAACCTTGCGGTAGCCGCGCAGCGACTTCTCCGACAGCCGTGCATTGACCAGGTAGAGCGGCACGCCGGCATCGGCCGCCCGGTGCAGCAGGTTGGGCCAGATCTCCATCTCCATCAGCACGCCGAAGCGCGGCCGGTAATGGCGCAAGAAGCGGCCCACCGCGAACGGCAGGTCGTAGGGCAGATAGGCCACGGTGACGCTGTCGCCGAACAGCTGGCGCGCGGTGTCGCGGCCGGTCGGCGTCATCTGGGTGAGCAGGATGGCGTGATCGGGATGGCGTGCGCGCAGCGCCTGCACCAGCGGCACTGCGGCGCGCGTCTCGCCGACGGACACCGCGTGCAGCCAGATCAGCGGGCCGGCCGGCGCCGCCGGATAACGGCCGAGCCGCTCGGCCCAATCGTGCCGGTATGCGGGCTGGCGGCGGCCGCGCCGCCACAGGTAGACGAAGGCCAGCGGCAACAGGCACCACCAGGCCAGCGTGTAGAGCGCCCGCACGATCATGCCAGCGCCCCAGCGACGGCCGCCTCGACCTCGGCCAGCGCCGGCGGGCGGCCGTAGCCGCCGAGATTGACCGCGTAACCGGACGCCAGCACGCCGGTCAGGCCCGGTTCGGAGGCGCAGAACAGCGCGATGGTCGGCACCCCGACCGCGGCGGCCAGGTGGACCAGGCCGGTATCGACGCCGACCGCCAGCCGCGCATCGGCCAACAGCCGCGCCGCCTCGCCCAGCAGCAGCCGCGGCGCGACCACCGCGCCGCTCAGCTGCGCCGCGATGCGCTCGGCGCGCAGCCGCTCGGCCTCGCCGCCCCAGGGCAGCACCGGCACGATGCCGCGCCGCGCCAGCGACTGGCCGAGCCCGACCCAGTCGGCCTCGGGCCACAGCTTGTCGTCGCGGCTGGTGGCGGTCAGCAGCACGGCGTAGTCGCCGCGCGGCCGCCAGGCCAGGTCGACCGCCGGCGGCTGCACGCCGTAGTCGATCGCCTCGCCGGGCTGGTAGCCCATCGCGCGCGCCGTGAGCAGCCGGTTGCGGGCGATCGCGTGCAGGCTGCGCGACACCGCCAGCTTCTGGTCGTAGCACCAGCTCGCCAGCGGTTCGCGGATGCTGCGGCGGTCGTAGCCGGCGATCGGCGCGCCGGTCAGCTTCGCCACCAGCGCGCTCTTGAGCAGGCCCTGCGAGTCGATCACCAGGTCGTAACGCTCGGCCCGCAGCCGGTCGCGGAAGGCGCGCATCTCGTCGCGGTGGACCGGCGCCAGCAGCTTCTTGCGCCAGCGCCGCAGCGCGAACGGGATGGTCCGGACCACGGCCGGGTGCAGCGCCGGCAGCTCGGCGAAGCCCTCCTCGACCACCCAGTGCAATTCGGCGTTCGGGTAATGGGCGGCGAGATCGGTGACCGCGGGCAGGTTGTGGATCACGTCGCCCATCGACGACAGGCGGACGATCAGGATTTTCGGCATGGCGCGATTATAGCGACGGCGGTCGCAACGGCCGGCTCGGCTAGAATGGCGCGATGCAGAAACTCAGCCTGGTGCTCATCACCCGCAACGCCGCCGGCCAGCTGGCCGCCTGCCTCGACTCGGCGCGCGGCCTGGCCGACGAGATCGTGCTGCTCGATTCGGGCAGCGACGACGGCACCCTCGCGCTGGCCGAACGCTACGGCGCGCGGATCGCCAGCCAGCCCTTCCTCGGCTTCGGCCCGCAGAAGCGCGCGGCGGTGGCGCTGGCGCAATACGACTGGGTGCTCTGCCTCGACGCCGACGAGCGCCTGACGCCCGAACTGGCCGCCTCGATCCGCGCCGCGCTGGCCGATCCGCAGCACGCCGCCTATCGCTTCGCCCGCCGCAACCGCTTCTTCGGCCGCTACCTGGGCCATGGCGAGGCCTATCCCGACTGGTGCCTGCGGCTGTTCGACCGCCGCCGCGCCGGCTGGAGCGCGGACGCGGTGCACGAGAAGGTGGAGGTGCGCGAGGGCGGCACCGGCAGCCTGGCCGGCGACCTCCTGCACGACTCGGCCGAAAGCCTGGCCAGCTACCTCACCAAGCAGAACCGCTATACCGACCTGCAGGCCGAGGCGCTGTTCGCCGCCGGCCGCCGCGCCGGCATCGGCAAGATGGCGCTGTCGCCGCTGACGCGCTTCATCCGCTTCTATTTCGTGCGGCGCGGCTTCCTCGACGGCGCCGGCGGCTTCGCCCACATCCTGATCGGCAGCTTCTTCGCCTTCGTCAAATACGCCAAGCTGGCCGAGCGCTGGCAACGGCACGATTCGGAACGCACATGAACATCCTGCTCACCGGCGCCGCCGGCTTCATCGGCATGCATACCGCCCGCGCCCTGGTGGCGGCCGGCCACCGCGTGGTCGGCATCGACAACCTCAACGACTACTACCCGGTCAGCCTCAAGGAGGCGCGGCTGGCGCAGATCGAGCCGCTGGCCGGCTTCCGCTTCGAGCGGCTCGACATCGCCGACGGCGCGGCCTTGATGGCGCTGTTCGCCGCCGAAGGCTTCGACGCGGTGATCCACCTGGCGGCCCAGGCCGGCGTGCGCTACTCGCTGCAGAACCCGGGCGCCTACGTGCAGGCCAACCTGGTCGGTTTCGCCAACCTGCTCGAGGCCTGCCGCCGCCATCCGGTGCAGCACCTGGTCTACGCCAGTTCGTCGAGCGTCTACGGCCAGAACGACAAGGTGCCGTTCGCCGAGCGCGACAACACCGACCACCCGGTCAGCCTCTACGCCGCCACCAAGAAGGCCAACGAGGCGATGGCGCACAGCTACGCCCATCTCTACGGCATGCCCTGCACCGGCCTGCGCTTCTTCACCGTCTACGGCCCCTGGGGCCGGCCCGACATGGCGCCCTGGCTGTTCACCTCGGCCATCCTCGAGGGCCGGCCGATCAAGGTGTTCAACCACGGCCAGCTGCGGCGCGACTTCACCTACGTCGACGACATCGTCGACGGCATCGTCAAGCTGCTGCCGCTGCCGCCCGCGCCCGACGGCGACGGCAGCCGGCCCGACCGGAGCTGGGCGCCGTGGCGGCTCCTGAACATCGGCAACCACCAGCCGGTGCCGCTGATGCAGTTCATCGAGACCATCGAGGCCGCGGTCGGCCGCGAGGCGATCAAGGAGCCGGTCGGCATGCAGGCGGGCGATGTGCCGGCCACCTATGCCGACACCTCGGAACTGGCCGCGCTGACCGGCTTCGCGCCGTCGACGCCGCTGGCGGAGGGGATCGGGCGGTTCGTGGCCTGGTATCGCGACTACCATGGCCTGTGACATGTGAACCGTACGGTCCGCGGCCGGTGTTCCGGACGACGGCAGACGGCAAAAGGCCCGGCGCTCATCGAGCGGCCGGGCCTTTCTGCTTCTTGCGGGCGGGGCCGGATCAGGCCTCGGCGGGCTTCTCGGCCAGGTGGTCGATCAGGTTGGTCCAGGTGCCGGTCGACAGGAAGTGGCAGTAGACGAAAGGCAGCCAGCCCTTGGCGCGCCATTCGAGGAAGGTCTCGTTCGGCAGCTTGTTGAAGCGTGCCTCGTCGATCACCTTGAAGCCCGACAGGCTGAGCCGCTGGCCGTCGCGCAGCGTGATGTCGGCGCGGTTCTCGACCAGCAGGTCGGCCGCGGCCAGCGCCTGGGCGAACTCGGCGGTGGCCTTGTAGTGGCTCTGGTAGTCGCGGCAGAAGGCCAGCGCATGGTTGGTCAGCTGGCTCGGCTTGCCTTCGGCGTCGAACAGCGGGTTGTCGCGGCCGTCGACCAGCGCGGCGGAGGCCTCGTCGATGCACAGGGTGAACTCGGTGCGGGCCTCGTTCTCCAGGAAGATGAACGGATAGCGGCGGATGTAGGCCGGGATGTAGGTGCCGGCCTGCCATTGGCCGTCGGCGTCGACGAACATGTTCTGCTGGCCGCGCAGGCCCAGCACGGCCACCGGCTGCGGCACCTCGCCGGCGGTGAAGACGATCGGGAAATGACGGCTGGCGATCGGCAGCTCGGTGATCGCCAGCGGCACCGAGTTGGTCTGCGCCGCGAAACGGTAATCCGGCTGGCGCGCCAGCGACTTGTCGCCGTGGCGGCCCGGCTGCACCGCATGCGGTTGTTGGTAGAACAGCGGAAGGGTGTTTGCAGTCATGGTTTCTTTCGATCGGCGAAACGTTGATTGAATCTGCCCGTGGCCGGCTGCCGGCTACTGGCCACCTGCGGAGGACTGCTTCGACTTCTTCTTGGCGTCGTCATCGTCGTCGCCACCGGTACCGCCGGTCAACACCTCGTCGATCGTCAGCACCTGCGGCGCCGTGAAGGCCGCCAGGGCGTCCGGTCCGATGCCGTCGGGCTGCACCGCGCCGGTGAACAGGGCGGCGGCGTCCGGGGTGCTCGGCACCGGCAGCTGCGGCACCTGGGTCGAGATGATGCGGCTGACCGCGTCGGTCGGTCCCCACTCGGTATCGTTAATGTAGTACGGCTTGCCGCGCAGCGGGCCGTCGATCACCGATGCGGCGAGCGAACCGTCCTTGCCGGCCACGGTGCCGTACAGCTGGGCCGAGGCGGCGCTCGGGACGATCAGCTGCAGCAGGTTCACCTTCTGCTCCGCCGTGCCGTCCTTCAGGCCGATCAGCAGCGCGCCGTGCGAGGACAGCGTCAGCACCGTTTCCGGACCCGACAGGCCGCTCAGCGTGACCGAGCCGTCGATGACCCAGTTCGCCGCGCCGGCGCGCAGTTCGGCGGGCGCCGCCACGCTGAACGGTCCGGCCGAGATCTGGATGCTGGCCGGCAGCACGACGCGGCTGCCGCCGGTCTGGGTGAAGCCGCTGAGCGCCCTGATCGCGCTGCCGGCGGCGAAGGTCAGCGTACCGCTCGCGCTGTTGGCGATGGCGATGCTGCCCTGCGCGGCGGTGAGCGTGCCGTCGAAGGCGAAGCTGTCGCCGCTCAGCACGATGCCGTCCGCGCCGTCGGCCAGCACCGCGCCGCCGAAGCGGGTGGTGCCGGTCGCGCCGGTCTGGCGCAGGCTGCGCACGTGCAGTTGCTGGGCGAAGGTCACGGTCGAGCCGGCCGCCAGCGTCAAGCCGCCGAGCGCCTGCGTACCGCCGACCGCGCCGGCGACCTCGATCGCGCCGGCCGTGGCGGTCAGCGCGAGGTCGGAGCCGTTGGCGCTGTCCAGCGTGCTGCCGAACACCAGCGAACCGTTGACGCTGCCGAGCGACTGGTTGCCGACCAGCTTGACCGCGCCGGCGTAGTGCTGCCCGCCGGTGGTGCGGATGCTGCCTTCGCCCAGTTCGCTGTCGCCGCTGACCGAGACCGCGCCGAGCGCCTGGTCGGCCCCGAAGGCGCCGGCCAGCCGGGCGTTGCCGACGATGCTCAGGTCCTGCTCGCCGGCCGCCAGCGCGTCGGCGCCGCCGAGCAGGCTGACCGTGGTGCCGGACAGCAGCGCATCGCTGCCCAGCAGCACCTTGCCGCCGTACAGCTGGGTACCGGTGGTCTTCACCGTGCCGCCGTTCAGCGTGGTCTTGCCGCTGATCGACAGCTGCTCGAGCGCCGCCTGGTTGCCCAGGCCGCTGCCGCCGACCACCGCGTCGCCGACGATGCTCAGGCCCTGGCTGCCGGCTGCCGCCGCCTGGGCGCCGGCCAGCAGGCTGACCAGGCTGCCGGTCAGCGTGGTGTCGGCGCCGAGGATGGCGACTTCGCCGTAGCGCTGCGCACCGGTGGTGTTCACGCTGCCGCCGTTGAGCGACAGGCTGCCGGCCGCGTCGGTGCTGACCGAGGCCGCGCCGACCGCCGCGTCGAAGCGGGTGTTGCCGGCGCTCTTCACCAGCAGGGCGCCGAGGCGCTCGGCCTGGCCGACCGCGGCGGCGAAGCGGACGTCGCCGCTGCCGCTGTCGATGGTCAGATCGTGCGCGCCATCGACGGTGCCGGCGAAGGTCACCATGCCGCCGGCGCTGCTGAGGCTTTCGTCGCCGAGCAGGGTCACCGCGCCGTAGCTCTGGTTGCCGCTGGTGTTGACCACGCCGCCCTCGAGCGTGCTCGCGCCGCTGATCGACAGGCTGCCGAGCGATTGCCGGGCGCCGAGGCCTGCGCCGCCGATCACCGCGTCGCCGGTGATGGTCAGGCTGTGGCCTTCGCCCGCGACGGCCGCCGCGACCAGGCCGCCGACCGGCACCGGGCCGCCTTCCGCGCCGGCCAGCAAGCTGACCAGGCTGCCGGTCAGCGTGGTGTCGGCGCCGAGGATGGCCACTTCGCCGTAGCTTTGCGTACCGGTGGTGTTCACGCTGCCGCCGTTGAGCGCCAGCGTGCCGGCCGCGTCGGTCGCGATCGAAGCCGCGCTGACGGCCGCGTCGAAGCGGGTCTGGCCGGCGCTGGCGATGGACAGCGCGCCGAGGCGGGCCGCATCGCCGACCGCGGCGGCGAAGCGGACGTCGCCGGCGCCGCTGTCGATGTCCAGCGCATGGCCGCCGTTCACCGTGCCGGCGAAGGCGATGTCGCCGCCTGCGCTGTGCAGCGCCTGGTCGCCGGCCAGCGTCACGGCGCCGCCGTAGTTCTGGTCGCCGGTGGTGTCGATGCTGCCGCCGTTCAGCGTGCTCGCGCCGCTGATCGACAGCTGGCTCAGCGCTGCGGAGGTACCGAGGCCGGCACCGCCGATCACCGCGTCGCCGACGATGGCCAGCGACTGGCCGCCGGCCGTGCTGGCGCCCGCTCCGTCGAGCAGGCTGACCATGCTGCCGGTCAGCGTCGTGTCGGCACCCAGCGTGGCCACGCCGGTGTAGGTCTGGCTGCCGGTGGTGTTGACTGCGCCGCCGTTCAGCAGGCTGGTGCCGCTGATCGACAGCTGGCTCAGCGCCGCGATGGCGCCGACGCTGCCGCCGATCACCGCGTCGCCGACGACGGCTAGCGACTGTGCGCCGGCGGTGGCTGCTTCCGCGCCGCCGAGCAGGCTGACGGTGGTACCGGTCAGCGTGGTGTTGGCGCCGAGCACGGCCGCTTCGCCGTAGCTCTGCGTACCGGTGGTGTTCACGCTGCCGCCGTTGAGCGCCAGCGTGCCGGCCGCATCGGTCGCGACCGAGGCCGCGTTGACCGCCGCGCCGAAGGTGGTCGCGCCGCTGCCGTTGACTGCCAGCGCGCCGAGGCGCGCGGCGCCGCCGACGATGCCGGCGAAGCTCACGTCGCCCGCGCCGGCGTTCACCGTCAGGCCGCGTGCACCATTCACCGTGCCGCCGAAGACGATGTCGCCGCCGGTGCTGTTCAGCACTTCGTCGCCGGCCAGCGTGGTTGCGCCGCCGTAGGCCTGGTCGCCCGTGGTGTCGACCACGCCGCCGTTCAGCGTGCTCGCGCCGCTGATCGACAGCTGGTTCAACGCCGCCGTGGCGCCGAGGCCGGCGCCGCCGATCACCGCGTTGCCGGCAATGGTCAGCGACTGCGCGCCGGCCGCGGCGGCATTGGCGCCACCCAGCAGGCTCACCGTCGTGCCGGTCAGCATGGTGTTCGCGCCGAGCACGGCTGCTTCGCCGTAGCTCTGCGTACCGGTGGTGTTCACGCTGCCGCCGTTGAGCGCCAGCGTGCCGGCCGCATCGGTCGCGACCGAGTCCGCGCTGACCGCCGCGCCGAAGGTGGTGGCGCCGCTGCCGCTGACTGCCAGCGTGCCGAGGCGCGTGCTGCCGCCGACGATGCCGGCGAAGCTCGCGTCGCCGGTGCCGGCGTTCACGCTCAGGTTGCGCGCGCCGTTCACCGTGCCGCTGAAGACGACGTCGCCGCCGTTGCTGTTCAGGACTTCGTTGCCGGCCAGCGTGACCGCGCCGCCGTAGCCCTGATCGCCGCTGGTGTTCACCACGCCGCCGTTCAGCGTGCTCGCACCACTGATCGCCAGTTGGCTCAGCGCAGCCGTCGCGCCGAGGCCGGCGCCGCCGATCACCGCGTCGCCGGCGATGGTCAGCGATTGCGCACCCGCGCTTGCTGCGTTGGCGCCGCCGAGCAGGTTCACCATGGTGCCGGTCAGCGTGGTGTTCGCACCGAGCACGGCCACTTCGCCGTAGCTCTGCACGCCGGTGGTGTTCACGCTGCCGCCGTCAATCGCCAGCGTGCCGGCCGCGTCGGTGCCGACCGAGGCCGCGTTGACCGCCGCGCCGAAGGTGGTGGCGCCGCTGCCGTTTATCGCCAGCGCGCCGAGCCGCGTGCTGCCGCCGACGATGCCGACGAAGCTCACGTCGCCCGCGCCGGCGTTCACGGCCAGGCGGCTCGCGCCGTCGACCGTGGCGGCGAAGCGGATGTCGCCGCCGCCGCTGCTCAGGGTTTCGTTGCCGGCCAGCGTGACCGCGCCGCCGTAGTTCTGGTCGCCGGTCGTGTTCACCACGCCGCCGTTCAGCGTGCTCGCGCCGCTGATCGAAACGCCGGCCAGCGCTGCCGAGGCACCGAGGCCGGCGCCGCCGATCACCGCATCGCCGGTGACGGTCAGCGACTGGCCGCCGGCCGTGGCCGCATCGGCACCGCCGAGCAGGCTCACCGTCGTGCCGGCCAGCGTGGTATTCGCGCCGAGCACTGCCGTTTCGCCGTAGCTCTGCGCACCGGTGGTGGTCATGCTGCCGCCGTCGATCGCCAGCGTGCCGGCCGCGTCGGTCGACAGCGAGGCCAGGTTCACCGCACCGCCGAATCGGGTCTCGCCGCTGCCGTTCACGCTCAGCGCATGGGCGCCGTTCACCGTGCCGCCGAAGTTCACGTTGCCGCCGCTGGTCAGCGTTTCGGCGCCGGCCAGCGTGACTGCGCCGGTATAGGCCTGGTTGCCGCTGGTGTTGACCACGCCGCCGTCCAGCGTGCTGGCGCCGTCGATCGACAGGCTGGCCAGCGCCGCGTTGGCGCCGAGGCTGCCGCCGACCAGTGCGTCGCCGACGATGGTCAGCGATTGGCCGCCGACGGTGGCCGCATCAGCGCCGCCGAGCAGGCTTACCATCGTGCCGGTCAATGTCGTATTGGCGCCGAGCACGGCCGCTTCGCCGTAGCTCTGCGTACCGGTGGTGTTCACGCTGCCGCCGTCGATCGCCAGCGTGCCGGCTGCGTCGGTCACGACCGAGGCCGCGTTGACCGCTGCCGAGAAGGTGGTCGCGCCGCTGCCGTTGACCGCCAGTGCGCCGATCCGCGTGGTGCCGCCGACGCTGCCGGCGAAACTCACGTCGCCCGCGCCGGTGGTCACGGTCAGGTCCTGCACGCCGTTCACCGTGCCGCCGAACGTCACGTCGCCGCCGCTGCTGGCCACGCTCAGGTCGTGCGCGCCGGCGACCGCGGCTGCGAAGCTCACATTGCCGCCATTGCTGCTCAGGCTTTCGTCGCCGGCCAGCGTCACCGCGCCGCCGTAGGTCTGATCGCCGATCGTGTTCACCACGCCGCCATTCAGCGTGCTCGCGCCGCTGATCGCCAGTTGGCTCAGCGCAGCCGTTGCACCAAGGCCGGCGCCGCCGATCACCGCGTCGCCGGCGATGGTCAGCGATTGGCTACCCACGGTCGCAGCATCGGCGCCGCCGAGCAGGCTCACCGTGGTGCCGGTCAGCGTGGTATCGGCACCGAGCATGGCCACTTCGCCGTAGCTCTGCGTACCGGTGGTGTTCACGCTGCCACCGTCGATCGCCAGCGTGCCGGCTGCATCGGTCGCGACCGAGGCCGCGTTGACCGCTGCCGAGAAGATGGTCGCGCCGCTGCCGTTGACCGCCAGCGCACCGATCCGCGTGGTGCCGCCGACGCTGCCGGTGAAGCTCACGTCGCCCGCGCCGGCGTTCACGGTCAGGTCCTGTACGCCGTTCACCGTGCCGCCGAACGTCACGTCGCCGCCGCTGCTGGCCACGCTCAGGTCGTGCGCGCCGGCGACCGCGGCCGCGAAGCTCACGTTGCCGCCATTGCTGCTCAGGCTTTCGTCGCCGGCCAGCGTCACCGCGCCGCCGTAGGTCTGATTGCCGGTCGTGTTCACCACACCGCCGTTCAGCGTGCTCGCGCCGCTGATAGCCAGTTGGCTCAGCGCAGCCGTTGCGCCGAGGCCGGCGCCGCCGACCACCGCGTCGCCGGCGATGGTCAGCGATTGGCTACCCACGGTCGCAGCATCGGCGCCGCCGAGCAGGCTCACTGTGGTGCCGGACAGCGTGGTATCGGCACCGAGCACGGCGACTTCGCCATAGCTCTGCATGCCGGTGGTGTTCACGCTGCCGCCGTCGATCGCCAGCGTGCCGGCTGCATCGGTCACGACCGAGGCCGCGTTGACCGCTGCCGAGAAGGTGGTCGCGCCGCTGCCGTTGACCGCCAGTGCACCGATCCGCGCGGTGCCGCCGACGCTGCCGGCGAAGTTCACGTCGCCCGCGCCGGCGTTCACGGTCAGGTCCTGCACGCCGTTCACCGTGCCGCCGAACGTCACATCGCCGCCGCTGCTGGCCACGCTCAGGTCGTGCGCACCGGCGACCGCGGCCGCGAAGCTCACGTTGCCGCCATTGCTGCTCAGGCTTTCGTCGCCGGCCAGCGTCACCGCGCCGCCGTAGGTCTGATTGCCGGTCGTGTTCACCACACCGCCGTTCAGCGTGCTCGCGCCGCTGATCGCTAGTTGGCTCAGCGCAGCCGTTGCGCCGAGGCCGGCGCCGCCGATCACCGCGTCGCCGGCGATGGTCAGCGATTGCGCGCCGGCCGTGGCGGCATTGGCGCCACCCAGCAGGCTCACCGTGGTGCCGGTCAGCGTGGTGTCGACACCGAGCACGGCGACTTCGCCGTAGCTCTGCATGCCGGTGGTGTTCACGCTGCCGCCGTTGATCGCCAGCGTGCCGGCCGCGTCGGTCGCGACCGAGGCCGCGTTGACCGCTGCCGAGAAGGTGGTCGCACCGCTGCCGTTGACCGCCAGCGCACCGATCCGCGTGGTGCCGCCGACGATGCCGGCGAAGCTTGCGTCGCCCGCACCTGCGTTCACGGTCAGGTCCTGCACGGCGTTCACCGTGCCGCCGAACGTCACGTCGCCGCCGCTGCTGGCCACGCTCAGGTCGTGCGCGCCGGCGACCGCGGCCGCGAAGCTCAGGTCGCCGCCGTTGCTGCTCAGGCTTTCGTCGCCGGCCAGCGTCACCGCGCCGCCGTAGGTCTGATTGCCGGCCGTGTTCACCACGCCGCCGTTCAGCGTGCTCGCGCCGCTGATCGCCAGTTGGCTCAGCGCAGCCGTCGCGCCGAGGCCGGCGCCGCCGATCACCGCGTCGCCGGCGATGGTCAGCGACTGCGCGCCGGCCGCAGCGGCATCGGCGCCGCCCAGCAGGCTCACCGTGGTGCCGGTCAGCGTGGTGTCGGCGCCGAGCACGGCGACTTCACCGTAGCTCTGCGTGCCGGTGGTGTTCACGCTGCCGCCGTCGATCGCCAGCGTGCCGGCTGCATCGGTCGCGACCGAGGCCGCGTTGACCGCTGCCGAGAAGGTGGTCGCACCGCTGCCGTTGACCGCCAGCACACCGATCCGCGCGCTGCCGCCGACGCTGCCGGCGAAGCTCGTGTCGCCCGCGCCGGCGTTCACGGTCAGGTCCTGCACGCCGTCCACCGTACCGCCGAACGTCACGTCGCCGCCGCTGCTGGCCACGCTCAGGTCGTGCGCACCGGCGACCGCGGCTGCGAAGCTCAGGTCGCCGCCATTGCTGCTCAGGCTTTCGTCGCCGGCCAGCGTCACCGCGCCGCCGTAGTTCTGATCGCCGGTCGTGTTCACCACGCCGCCGTTCAGCGTGCTCGCGCCGCTGATAGCCAGTTGGCTCAGCGCAGCCGTTGCACCAAGGCCGGCGCCGCCGATCACCGCGTCGCCGGCGATGGTCAGCGACTGCGCGCCGGCCGCAGCGGCATTGGCGCCGCCCAGCAGGCTCACCGTGGTGCCGGTCAGCGTGGTATCGGCACCGAGCATGGCGACTTCGCCGTAGCTCTGCATGCCGGTGGTGTTCACGCTGCCGCCGTCGATCGCCAACGTGCCGGCCGCGTCGGTCGCGACCGAGGCCGCGTTGACCGCCGTACTGAAGGTGGTCGCGCCGCTGCCGTTGACCGCCAGCGCGCCGAGCCGCGTGGTGCCGCCGACGCTGCCGGTGAACTGCACGTCGCCGCCTGCGCTGTTCACGGCCAGGCCATGCGCACCGTTCACCGTGCCGGCGAAGGTGACGTCACCGCCGCCGCTGGCGAGGCTTTCGTCGCCGGCCAGGGTCACCGCACCGCTGTAGGTCTGGTCGCCCGTGGTATTCACCACGCCGCCGTTCAGCGTGCTGGCGCCGCCGATCGACAGCTGGCTCAGCGCGGCTGCGCCACCGATGCCGCCGCCGATCACCGCGTTGCCGGCGATGGTCAGCGACTGGCCGCCGGCCGTGGCGGCATCGGTGCCGCCGAGCAGGCTGACCGTGCTGCCGGTCAGCGTGGTATCGGCGCCCAGCGTCACCGCGCCGGTATAGCTTTGCGTGCCTGTGGTATCGACCGTGCCGCCGTCCAGCGCGCTGCTGCCGCTGACCGCCAGGCTGCTCAGCGCCGCATTGGCACCGACCGCGCCACCGATCACGGCGTTGCCGGCGATGGTCAGCGACTGGCTGCCCGCAGCAGCTGCATCGGCACCGCCGAGCAGGCTCACCGTGCTGCCGGTCAGCGTGGTGTCGGCGCCGAGCACGGCCAGCTCGCCGTAGCTCTGGGCGCCAGTGGTGTTCACGCTGCCGCCGTTCAGGGCCAGCGTGCCGGCCGCATCGGTCGTCACCGAGGCCGCGCTGACCGCCGCGCCGAAGGTGGTCGCGCCGCTGCCGTCGACTGCCAGCGCGCCGAGGCGAGTGGTGCCGCCGACGCTGCCGGCGAACTGCACGTCGCCGGTGCCGGCGTGCACCGCCAAGCCGTGCGCACCGTTCACGGTGCCGGCGAAGGTCACGTCGCCGCCGCCGCTGTTCAGGCCTTCGTAGCCGGCCAACGTCACCGCGCCGGTGTAGGTCTGGGCGCCGGTCGTGTTCACCACGCCGCCGTTCAGCGTGCTCGCGCCGCTGATGGCCAGCTGGCCCAGCGCCGTGGTGGCGCCGAGGCCGGCGCCGCCGATCACCGCGTTGCCGGTGATGGTCAGCGATTGGCCGCCGGCGGCCGCCGCATCGGCGCCGCCGAGCAGGCTGACCGTGCTGCCGGTCAAGGTGGCGTCGGCACCGAGCACGATGGCTTCGCCGTAGCTCTGCGCACCGGTGGTGTCGACGCTGCCGCCGTTCACGTTCAGGCCGCCTGCCGCGTCGGTGGTCAGCGAGGCCGCGTTCACCGCGGCAGCAAGGTAGACCTGGCCGCTGCTGTTGATCGCCAGGTCGCCCAGGCGGGTGTCGCCGCCGACCACGCCGCTGAACTGCACGTCCGCATTGCCGCTGGAGATGGTCAGGTCATGGGCGCCATCGACGGTACCGGCGAAACTGACCACGCCGCCGCTGCTCAGGATTTCGTCGCCGGCCAGCGTCAGCGCGTCGCCGTAGGACTGGAAACCGCTGGTGTTCACCACGCCGCCGTTCAGCACGGCCGGGCCGGCGATCTGCAACTGGTTCAGCGCCGCGCCGGCGCCGAGGCCGGCGCCGCCGATCACCGCGCCGCCGACGATGGTCAGCGACTGGCTGCCGGCGCTGGCCGCATCGGCGCCGCCGAGCAGGCTCACCGTGCTGCCGATCAGCGTCGCGTCGGCGCCGAGCGTCGCCAGACCGGTGTAGCTCTGCGTGCTGGTAGTTTCGACCGTACCGCCGTTCAGGCTGCTGCTGCCGCTGATCGACAGCTGGTTCAGCGCGGTATTGGCGCCAAGGCCGCCGCCGATCACGGCATCGCCTTCGATGTTCAGCGACTGCCCGCCGGCCGAAGCCGCATCCGCACCGCTCAGCAGGCTGACCGTCGTGCCGTGCAGGGTGGTGTCGACGCCCAGCTGGACATGGCCGGCATAGTGCTGCGCGCCGGTGGTGTCTACGCTGCCGCCGTCCAGGTACGCCTCGCCGCTGCCGGTCGTCACCGATGCCGCCGCCACCGTGCCGGCGAAGCCGGTGTAGAGACTGGCGTTCGACGTGAGCGCACCCAGCCGCTCGGTGCCGCCGACGGCGCCGCCGAAGCCGGTCGAGGTGGAGCTGATAGTCAGGTTGTGGCCGCCATCCACGGTGCTGCCGAAGTAGATCGAGTCGCCGGAAAGCTCTGTATCCCCGGCCAGGGTCACGGCATCGCCATAGTGCTGACCGCCGCTGGTCGAGAGATTGCCGCCCAACACCGTACTGCCGGCGGCGTCGGTCGTGACCGAACCCGCGCCCATCGACAACGCGCTGAGGGTGGTCACGCCGGAGCTGTTGACGATCAGCGCGCCGCCCACCCCGAACACGGAGAAGTTGACATTGCCGCTGCCGCTGTCGACGGTCAGGTCAGAGGCCGTGTTGAGAGTGCCGCCGAAGTGGACATCTCCGCCATTGCTGGTCAGATGCGACGCACTACCCAGCCACAGCCCGCCATAGTTCTGATCGCCGGTGGTATCCACGCTACCGCCGTTCACGTTCCAGTGGCTGCTGCCAGTTGCCTGTACCGCGCTTGCACGCACCGTTCCATCGAATTGGACATTGGTGTCGCTGGCCGTGCTCAGCACGCCGATTCGCGTGCCGGCGCCGACCGCACCAGTGAATTGGGCGAGCGCGCCATCGGTACGAATGCTCAGGTCATGCGCGCCATCGACCGTGCTGGGGACGGTGATCGTACCGCCCGAATCCAGGCTCACGTCGCCGGCCAATGTCACCGCGTCGCCCGCGTCATCACCGTACTGCTGCCCGCCGATGGTCTTGAAGGTCCCGGCGAGCGTGCTGGCGCCGCTGATCGACAACGCGTTCAAGGCCGTACCGGCACCGAGCCCATTGGTGATCACGGCATCGCCCACGATCGCCAGCGACTGCCCGCCGGCCGTAGTCGCATCGACGCCGCCGAGCAGGCTCACCGCGGTGCCGGTCAGCGTGGTATCGGCGCCGAGCACGGCCGATTCGCCGTAGCTCTGCGTGCCGGTGGTGTCGACGCTGCCGCCGTTGATCGCCAGCGAGCCGAACGCGTCGGTGGTGACCGAGGCCGCGCTGACCGCGCCGCCGAAGGTGGTCGCGCCGCTGCTGTTGACCGTGAGCGCGCCGAGCCGCGTGGTGCCGCCGACCGCGCCGGCGAAGGTCGCATCGCCGAAGGCGGTGCCGACGGTCAGCGCATGCGCGCCGTCGACCGTGCTGCCGAAGCCGATGTTGGCGCTGCTGGCATGCAGGGTGTTGTCGGCAGCCAGAGCGACCGCGCCGGTGTAGGTCTGGCTGCCGGTGGTGTCGACGGTGCCGCCGCCGAGGCTGCTGGCGCCGCTGATCGACAGGCTGGCCAGCTCCATGCTGCCGCCGATCGCGCCGCCGATCACCGCGTTGCCGACGATGCTCAGGAACTGGCCGCCGGCGCTCGTGCCTTCGGCACCGCCCAGCAGGCTCACCGTGCTGCCGGTCAGCGTGGTGTTGTCGCTGATCACGGCGCTTTCGCCATAGCTCTGCATGCCGGTCGTATTCACGCTGCCGCCGTCGATCGCCAGCGAGCCGAGCCCGTCGGTGCCGACCGAGGCCGCACGGACCGCCCCGCTGAAGGTGGTCGCGCCGCTGCTGTCGACCGCCAGCGCGCCTAGCCGGGTGGTGGCGCCGACCGCGCCGGCGAAGGTCGCGTCGCCGGCGGCGGTGCCGACGGTCAGGCCGTGGCCGCCGTCGACCGTGCTGCCGAAGCCGATGTTGGCGCTGTCGGCATGCAGCGTGGCGTCGGCCGTCAGCGTGACCGCGCCGGTGTAGATCTGGCTGCCGGCGGTATTGATGATGCCGCCGCCGAGTTCGCTGGCGCCGGTGATCGACAGGCTTTCCAGCGCGGCGCTGGCGCCGAGCGCGCCGCCGATCACCGCGTCGCCGTCGATGCTCAGCGAATGGGCGCCGGCCGTGGCCGCCTCGGCGCCGCCGAGCAGGCTGACCGTGCTGCCGGACAGCGCCGCGTCGGTGCCGAGCGTGGCGAGGCCGCCGTAGCTCTGCGTGCCGGTGGTGTCGACCACGCCGCCGTTCAGCGCGCTCGCGCCGCTGATCGACAACTGGCTCAGCTCGGTGCTGGCGCCGATCGAGCCGCCGATCACCGCATCGCCGACGATGGCCAGCGACTGGCCGCCGATGGTGGAGGCTTCGGCACCGGCCAGCAGGCTCACCGTGCTGCCGGTCAGCGTGGTATTGGCGCCGAGCAGGGCGACTTCGCCATAGCTCTGCGTGCCGGTGGTGTCGACGCTGCCGCCGTCGAGCGCCAGCGAGCCGGCGGCGTCGGTGACGACCGAGGCCGTGCGGACCGTGCCGCCGAAGGTGGTCGTGCTGCTGCTGTCGATCGTCAGCGCGCCGAGCCGGGTGGTGCCGCCGACCGCGCCGGCGAAGGTCGCGTCGCCGAAGGCGGTGTCCACGCTCAGCGCATGGGCGCCGTCCACCGTGCTGCCGAAGCCGATGTCGGCGGCGGTGGCCTGCAGCGCGGTATCGGCGGTCAGCGTCACTGCGCCGGTATAGGTCTGGTTGCCGTCGGTGGAGACCGAACCGCCGAGGCTGGTGCTGCCGCTGACCGACAGGCTGTTCAGCATCGCGCCCGCGCCGATGTCGCCGCCGATCACCGCGTTGCCGACGATGGTCAGCGACTGGTTGCCGGCCACGTCTGCGTCGGCGCCGCCGAGCAGGCTCACCGTGCTGCCGGTCAGCGTGGTGTCGGCGCCGAGCACGGCCAGTTCGCCGTAGCTCTGCGTGCCGCTGGTGGTCACGCTGCCACCGTTCAGCGCCAGCGTGCCGGCCGCGTCGGTGCTCACCGAGGCGGCGTCGACCGCCGCGTCGAAGCGGGTCTGGCCGCTGCTGACGACGCTGAGCGCGCCGAGCGTGGTGGTGCCGCCGATCGCGCCCGAGAACAGCACGTTGCCGGCGCCGCTGTCGATGGCCAGGTCGTGCGTGCCCTCGATGCCGCCGTTGAAGCCGACGTTGCCGCCGCCGCTGCTCATCGACACGTCGCCGAGCAGCGTCACGGCACCGTTGTAGTTCTGGCTGCCGAGGGTATCGATCACCACGCCGTGCAGCGTGCCGGTGCCGCTGATCGACAGGCCGCTCAACGCGGTGCCGGCGCCGATGCCGGCGCCGCCGATCACGGCGTTGCCCATGATGTCCAGGCTCTGCCCGCCGGAGCTGGTCGCGTCGGCGCCGTTCAGCAGTGTGATCTCGCTGCCGGTCAGCGTGGTGTCGGCGCCGAGCACGGCCGTCTCGCCATAGCTCTGGGTGCCGGTGGTGTTGATGCTGCTGCCGTCGATGGCCAGCGTGCCGGCACCGTCGGTGCTGACCGAGGCCGCCCGTACCGAGCCGGCGAAGCCGGTGGCGCCGCTGGCGTCGATCGACAGCGCAGCGAGCCGCGTGGTGTTGCCGACCGCGCCGTTGAACTGCACGTCGCCGGCGTCGCTGTCGATGGCGAGGCCGTGGGCGCCGTTGACGGTGCCGGAGAAGGTGACGTCGCCGCCGCCGCTGACCAGGCTCACGTCGCCGCCCAGCGTCACCGCGCCGCTGTAGAGCTGGTCGCCGAGGCTGTGGATCGTGCCGCCGTTCAGCGCGCTGGTGCCGGTGACGGTCAGCTGGTCCAGCGCCGCACCGCTGCCGACGTCGCCGCCGATCACCGCATTGCCGGCGATGGTCAGTGCCTGGCCGCCGTTGCTGGATGCATCGGCGCCGTTCGACAGGGTCACCGTGCTGCCGGTCAGCGTGGTCGTGGCGCCGAGCACGGCGCGCTCGCCGTAGCTCTGGATACCGGTGGTGTCGACGCTGCCGCCGTCGATCGCCAGCGTGCCGAACGCGTCGGTCGTGACCGAGGCCGCGCTGACCGCGCCGCCGAAGGTGGTCGCGCCGCTGCTGTTGACCGTGAGCGCGCCGAGCCGCGTGGTGCCGCCGACCGCGTCGGCGAAGGTCGCATCGCCGAAGGCGGTGCCGACGGTCAGCGCATGGGCGCCGTCGACCGTGCCGCCGAAACCGATGTTGGAACTGGTGGCGTGCAGCGTGTTGTCGGCGGTCAGGCTGACCGCGCCGGTGTAGGTCTGGCTGCCGGTGGTGTTGACGGTGCCGCCGCCGAGGCTGCTGGTACCGCTGATCGAAAGGCTGGCCAGCGCCGCGCTGCCGCCGAGCGCGCCGCCGATCACCGCGTCGCCGTCGATGATCAGGAACTGGCCGCCGGCGCTCGCGGCTTCGGCGCCGCCGAGCAGGCTCACCGTGTCGCCGGTCAGCGTGGTGTTGCCGGTCAGCAGGGCGCTCTCGCCGTAGCTCTGGTCGTCGGTGGTGTCGATGTCGCCGCCGATGGTCAGCGTGCCGGCCGAGTCGGTGACGACCGAAGCCGCCGTGACCGCCGTGGAGAAGGTGGTCTCGCCGCCGCTGTCGACCTCGAGCGCGCCGAGCCGCGTGCCGCCGCCGACCGCGCCGCTGAAGGTCGCGTCGCCGGAGCCGGTGCTCACGGTCAGCGCGTAGGCCCCGTCGACCGTGCTGCCGAAGCCGATGTTGGCGCTGTTGGCCTGCAGCGTGACGTCGCCGGTCAGCGTCACCGCGCCGGTATAGGTCTGGTTGGCATTGGTGGAGACCGAGCCGCCGAGCTGGCTGGTGCCGCTGATCGACAGTTCGCCCAGCATCGCGCCGGCGCCGAGGTCGCCGCCGATCACCGCGTCGCCGACGATGCTCAGCGACTGGCTGCCGGCCGAAGCCGCATCGGCGCCGGCCAGGAGACTCACCGTGCTGCCGGTCAGCGTGGTGTCGGCGCCGAGCACGGCCAGTTCGCCGTAGCTCTGGGTGCCGGTGGTGTCGACGCCGCCGCCGTTGATCGCCAGCGTGCCGGATGCGTCGGTCGCGACCGATGCCGCGCTGACTGCCGCGCCGAAGGTGGTGGCCGCGTCGCTGTGGACCACCAGCGCACCGAGCCGGGTGACGCCGCCGACCGCGCCGCTGAAGGTCGCGTCGCCGAAGCCGGTGTCGACGCTGAGCGCGTGGGCGCCGTCGACCGTGCTGGCGAAGCTGACGTTGGCGCTGTTGGCGGTCAGCGTCACGTCGTCGGTCAGCGTGACCGCACCGGTGTAGGTCTGGTTGGCATTGGTGGAGACCGAGCCGCCGAGCTGGGTGCTGCCGCTGACCGACAGGCCGCCCAGCATCGCGCCGGCGCCGAGGTCGCCGCCGATGACCGCGTTGCCGTCGACGATCAGCGACTGCGTGCCGGCCGCCGCCGCGTCGGCGCCGCCCAGCAGGCTCACCGCGCTGCCGGTCAGCGTGGCGTCGGCGCCGAGCACGGCCAGTTCGCCGTAGCTCTGCGTGCCGCTGGTGGTGACGCCGCCGCCGTTGATCGCCAGCGTGCCGGCCGCATCGGTGCTGACCGAGGTCGCGCCGACCGTGCCGCCGAAGGTGGTCGCGCCGCCGCTGTCGACGTCGAGCGCGCCGAGTTGACCGGTGCTGCCGACCGCGCCGCTGAAGGTCGCGTCGCCGGAACCGGTAACGACATTGAGCGCATAGCCGCCATCCACCGTGCTGCCGAAGGCGATGTCGGCGTCGTCGGCATTCAGCGTGGTGACGGTGGTCAGCGTGACCGCGCCGGTGTAGGTCTGGTTGCCGCTGGTGTCGATGGTCGCGCCGCCGAGCGTGCTGGCGCCGCTGATCGACAGGCTGCCCAGCGCCGCGTTGGCGCCGACCGCGCCGGAGATCATCGCGTCGCCGACGATGCTCAGCGACTGGCTGCCGGCGGTGGCCGCGTCGGCACCGCCGTTCAGGGTCACGGTGCTGCCGGTCAGCGTGGTGTCGGCGCCGAGCACGGCCCGCTCGCCGTAGCTCTGCCCGTAGGTGGTGTCGATGCTGCCGCCGTTCAGCGCCAGCGTGCCGACCGAGTCGGTGCTGACCGAGGCGGTCTTGACCGCTGCGCCGAAAGTGGTCGCGCCGCTGCTGTTGACGGTGAGGATGCCGAGCCGGGTGGTGCCGCCGACCGCGCCGTTGAAGGTCGCGTCGCCGGCGCCGGCGGTGATGTACAGCTCGTGGGCGCCGTCCACCGTGCTGCCGAAGCCGATGTCGCCGCCGCCGGTGTTCATGCCGAGGTCGACGTTCAGCGTGACCGCGCCGGTGTAGGTCTGGTCGCCGCTGGTGTAGATGCCGCCGCCGTTGATGGTGGTGGCGCCGCTGACCGAGAAGTCGGAGATCAGGTAGATGCCGCCGATCGAATCGCCGAGCACCGCGTCGCCGGCGATGGCGAGGCTGTGGGCCGGCGTGCCGTAGGAGTCGGCGCCCTGCGACAGCGTGACGGTGCTGCCGGTCAGGGTGAGGTCGTTGGTGAGGTAGATCCGGTCGCTGTAGTTCTGGGCTCCGCTGGCGGTATCGATGTCGCCGCCGGCGATCGAGAAGCCGGTGACGTCGAGCGAGGCGGCCTTGACCGAATCGACGAAGGTGATGGCGCTGCTGCTCTCGACCGCCAGCGCGCCGAGCCGCGTGGTGCCGCCGACGGCGCCGCCGAAGGTCACCGCGCCGCTGCCGCCGTCGATGTCGAGGCCATGGGCGCCGTCGACCGTGCTGCTGAAGTCGACCGTGCCGCTGGTGGTGCCGATGGTGACGTCGCCGGCCAGGGTGGCAGCCCCGATCACGTTGAAACCGCCGCTGGTGGTGGTGTAGTTGCCGGACAGCGTGGTCGTGCCGGTGTAGCTCTGGTTGCCGGTGGAGCCGACGCCGGCCAGCGTGATGTCGCCGGCGGTGACGGTCAGCGAGTACAGCCCGCTGGCGACGCTCTGCAGGTCGACGCTGCCGCTGCCGGCCTTGAAGGTGGCGGCGCTGCCGGCGCCGACCAGCGCGCCGGCGACGGTGATGTTGCCGTTGGCGGCCTCGGTGCTCAGCGTGGCGTTGCTGGTCAGGGTCACGGCGCCGTCGATGACGATCGACTTGCCGGTCAGGTCGGCGCCGAACGTGGTGGCACCGGTGTAGGACTGGGCGCCGCTGGTGACGACGCCGGCCAGGCTGATGTTGTCGCCGCTGAGGGTGATGCCCGAGCGGGTGCTGTCGGCGCCGTTGTTGGTGAAGGCCTGGGCCAGCGTGACGTCGCCGCCGGTGGCGGCCAGCGCGAGGTTGCCGCTGTTGCCGACGCTGATGCTGCCGTTGGCGAGGATGTCGCCGTTCGCCGTCACCGAGATGTCGCCGTCGGCGGTGGTCATCGCGCCGAGCGTCACGTCGACGCTGGAATCGAGGTAGATGCCGCCGGTGCCGGTCACCTGGGCCGCCACGCTGGCGACCGAGGTGTCGAAGGCCGCGCCGCTGGTGCCGATGCCGGTGGCGCTGGTCAGGTCGAGGCTGGCGCCGATGAACGAGGACGAGGCACTGAGCAGCGAGCCGGCCGCGGCTTCCAGCACGATGCTGCCGGTGGCACCGGCGTTGACGGTGCCGACCGTCAGGTCGCCGGTGGTGGCGGTCAGGTCGATGGTGCGGCCGGTGCCGCCGGCCGCCGCGGTGTCGACGGTGGCGCCGGCGCTGTTGGTCAGCGTGATGTCGCCGTCGCTGGTCGACAGCGCGGCCGAGCTCAGCGCGCCGGTGTTGTTCACCGTCAGGCCGGCGGCGCCGGTCAGGCCGGCGTCGAGGCTGCCGACCGTGGTGGTCAGCGTGGTGTCGCCGCCGGCCGAGCCGCTGCGCAGGTAGAGCGAGGACGCGCTGACCGCCAGCTCGCGCGCGGCCGCGCCGCTGGCGTCGGTCAGCACGTCGGTGCTGCCGATCAGGCGCACCGCGCCGGTGGTCGAGATCGCCGCGCTGGAGAGCTTGAGCGTGCCGGCCGAATCGAGCGACAGGTTGCCGCCGGACAGCGCGATGCCGGCCGTGACGTCGAGGTCGCCGGCGGTCTTCAGGTAGATCGAGCCGCCGCTGCCGATGCTGAGCGCGCCCGAACCCAGCACCAGCGCGCCGGTGCCGCTGTTGTCGGCCGAGATCACGCCGGTGCCGGTCGACGACAGGTTGCTGATGGCGGAGACGTTGAGCTTGATCGGCGTGCCGGCGCCGGTGCTCGCGTCGGTCACCACGCCGATGTCGCCGCCGGCGCTGAGCGCGGCGGTATGGGCGGTCACCTGGGTGCCGCTGCCGGTGGCCAGGATGGAGCCGGCCGCGGTCAGGTTGACCACGCCCGAGGTGGTGCCGGCCGTGGCGGTGCCGACGGTCAGGTCGCCGCTCGAGGTGGCCAGGGTCACGCTATTGCCGTCGATGTCGACCTGGGCGTTGGTCACCGTGGTCGGGCCGGCGGTGTTGATCACCAGGTCGCCGCCGCGGGCGCGGGCGTTGCTGACGGTGAGGCCCGCGCTGTTGTCGTCGGTCACGTAGATGCCGACGCCGGTGGTGTTGGAGGCGAGCGCCAGCGCCGAGGTGGTGGTCTGGATCGCCCGGCTGCTGGTGCCGACGCCTTCGCTGCCGGTCAGCGCGACGCCTGCGGCCACCACGCGGGTGCCGTCCTGGCCGTCGTCGATGATGCGACCACCGGAGGAGGAGGCCACCGCGGTGAAGGTACCCGCGCCGGCGTCGATATTGCCCAGCACCATGGTACCGGGGCCGGACGAGACGACGATGCCGGCGCCGCCCGAGATCAGGTTGAGCAGCTGCTGGCTGGCGGTACCGCTGATGTTGACCAGGCCGCCGCCGGAGTTGAGGTAGGTCAGCGTCAGCGCGGAGGTGTTCTTCAGGTAGATCGCGCCGCCCGAGCTGGTGACCTGGACGCGCTGGCCGGCGACCTCGAAGCGGTTGGACAGCCCGCCCACGCCGCCGGCGCCGTTGAGCGCGACATCGAAGGCCTCCGCCTTGGCGGTGCCGGAGCCGTTGAGCAGCATGCCGGCGGCGTCGAGCTCGATCTTGCCGTTGCTGGCGCCGGCAATGACGTTGCCCTGCAGCGTGATGTCGCCGCTCGAGGTGCGCAGCGAGATGTCGTTGCCGGCCGCGTCGGTGCCCGAGCTCATGCCGTTGACCACCATGGCGCCGCCGGCGAGCACCGAGGTGGCGCCGTTGTTGACCGAGGTGGTCAGGCCGCCCTGGATGCCGCCGTTGGCGGTCATGTAGAGCGAGCCGGTGCCGGTGACGGTGGCCGACACGGTGCTGCCGCTGCCGCCGCTGTTGTAGGCCGACACCAGGATCGGCGCCAGCGCGGTGCCGATGCCGTTGGCCGCGCTGAGCGTGATGGCGGCGCTGCTGCCGCCCGCCGTCAGCGTGCCGCCGCCGTACAGGATGCTGCCGCCGCCGGCGGTCAGCGTGATCGGGCTGTTGCTGCCGGTGGAAATCGAGCCGATGGTCAGGTCGCCGCTCGACGAATCGACCGTCAGCGCACCGCTGGTGCTCAGCGAATCGAGCGTCAGCGTGCCGGCCTGCTTGACGTAGATGCCGCCGCTGCCGCTGGAGGCGGTCAGGCTGCCGACGGCCAGGCCGAGCAGGGTGCCGCTGGTGCCGATCGCGCCGGACGAGCCGCTGGCGGTCATCGTCAGGTCGCCGGCGGTGATCAGCGAGGACGAGTTGATGGCGCCGATGCTGCCGCTGCCGCTGTTGGGCGAGGCCGTGAGCACCACCGCGCCGCTGTCGACGTTGATGGTGCCGACCGCGATCGAACCGCTGGTCTTGTAGCTGAAGTCGAGCCCGCTGCTGTCGACCACGCTGGTCAGCGTGGCGCTGCCGCTCGAGTCGGTGGCGGCCATGGTGAAGTTGCTGCCGACCAGGCTCAGCGTGCCGGTGCTGCTCGAGCCGGAGCCCGTGCGGTCGATGGTCAGGCTGGACAGGTCGCCCAGGTCGGTGAGGTAGATGCTGCCGACGCTGTTGATGCTCAGCGACTCGGTGTCGACCCGCAGCCGGGTGCCGGAGCTGCCGACCGCGGCGCTGCCGGTGTTGGCGACCAGCTTGACCGATTCGGCGGTGATCAGGTTGCTGATCGAGGAGCCGAGCAGGTTGCCGCCGCCGGCGTTGAGCACCACGTCGCCGCCGCTGGTGATGGTGCCGACCGTGATGCCGTTGCTGTCCGAACCGGCAGCGAGGCTGACGTCGTCGGCCGCCGTGATCGTGCTGGCGATCAGGCTGTAGCTCTCGGTCACCGCCACGCTGCCGCTGGCGCCGTGGGCCGCGCTGGCCGAGGCGCTGAGCGTGGTGGTGCCGTTGCCGAGCGCAGTGGTGCTGATGGCGCTGCGGTTGCCGATCGAGCCGCTGGCGATCAGCGACACGGTGCCGGTATTGGACAGCGAGCCGCTGAGGATCGAGCCGCCCTGGTTGTCGATGGTGATCGACTGGCCCGAGGCGTCGATGGTACCGAGCGCGATGTCGCCGACGTCGTTGGTCAGGGTGATCGGACCGCCCGAGATGATGCCGTTGAGGTTGGCCGAACCGTGCAGCGAGACGTTCACGCCGTTGTTGGCGGTCACCGTCAGCGAGTCGACGGTGGCCTCGACCGCGTTGCCGCTGCCGGTGGCGCCGACCAGGCCGCTCGGCGAGGTCAGGGTCAGCTTGGCAGCCTGCACCTGGGTGGCGGTATTGCCGTCGCCGACGATGTCGCTGCCGTTGGAGGTCATCGCCACGGCGCCCTGGGTGCCGAGGTCGACGGTGCCGACAATAATCTTGTGGTCGCTGGTGAGGGCGAAGTCCAGCCCGCCGGTGTCGACCAGGCTGGTCACGGTGGTGCCGCTGACGTCGTCCACGCCGCTGAACAGGCCGTACTGCGGGCCGCCGGTGCGCAGCACCGACTGGATGTCGTAGGTGCCGCCGTATGTGGCGGTCGGATGGGTGACGTTGAGAATCAGCGAGTCGATGTGGGTATCGGATTCGACATTGAGCGCGCCGGTGACGTTGAAGGTGACCAGCGGGGCCGAGATGCGCAGCGGATCGGCCAGCGCGCCGGCGGCGCCGCCGGCGGTGGTGGTGACGGTGAGCTGGCCGGCGCTGATGCGGTCGGCCGTATTGGAGCTGCCGATGATGTCGCCGGCGCCGGTCAGCGTCACGGCGCCCGCGGGGCCGACGTCGATGACGCGGATCAGCTGGTTGCGCTGGGTCGACAGCGAGAAGTTGAGCCCCGTGGTGTCGATCACGCTGTTGACGTTGGTGGTGCCGTTGTCGAACAGGTCGAAGGTCGCGAGGTTCCAGGACGACAGCTCGTAGGTCGGCGAGACGCCGCCGCTGGACTGGGTGCTGGTCAGGCTCAGGTTGCTCAGGTCGGCGCTGTTGTTGACGTAGAAGTTGGCGCCGGTGGTCAGCGCCAGGTTGCGCGTCTCGGTCTCCATCGCGCTGCCGCTCTGGCCGATCGAGCCGGAGGCGGAGAGGGTGACGGTGTCGCCGCCGAGGATGCCGCTGCTGACGCGCTCGATGTCGCCGCCGGTGGTCTGCAGCGTCAGCGAGCGGCCGGCCTGGGCGGTCAGCGTGCCGAGATCGAGATCGACGTCGGTGGCGAAGCTGAAGTTGAGGCCGCTGCCGTCGGACATGTCCGACACGGTGTAGCGGTCGCCGGCGACGCTGTCGGTCACGGTCAGCGCGAGATCCTGCGCCGTGACTTCGACGAAGCCCTGCTGGCCGACCGTGTTGTGCTTGGCCGTGAGGGCGAGGCTGTAGAGATCGGAGGCGTTGTCGACGTAGATGTTGCCGCCGCTGGTCGCGCTCAGCTGGCGCGTGTCGGTCAGGATCGCGTTGCCGTTGGCGCCGATGGAGCCCTGCGTGGCGGTCAGCTTGACGATCGGGGCGACCAGGCCGCTGCCGTTCTGGGTGATCGAACTGCTGCCGGTGACGGTGATGTCGGCCGTGGTGCCGACGGTATTGCCCTGGAGCTCGAGGCTGCCGGCGTTGCTGAGGTAGAGCTGGCCGGTGAGCTTGGACGACAGCGAGTTGACCACGCTGTAGAACTGCGTGCCGGAGGTGGCGCCGGCGACCGAGGAACCCTCGAGATAGAGCGAGTCGGCGGTGACGGCATTGGCGCCGACGCCGCGGATCGCGTTGTAGCTGCCCGCAGTGGCGCTGGCGGCGGTGAGGCTCACGCTGCCGCTGCCGCCGACGTTGAGGGTGCCGACGGTGAGGACCTTGTCGGTCTTCAGCGAGAAGTCGAGGCCGGACTGGCTGATGCTGTTGATCTTCAGGCCGTCCGGGCCGGTGTTGTTGTCGGTGACGCTGAAGGTGAGGCCGGTCGCCGAGATCGCGTAGCTGTTGCTGCTGCTCGGCGACTTCTTGTGCAGTGCCTCGAGCTTGAGCGAGGACAGCGTGGTGCTGTTGCTGATCGACAGGTTGCCGCCGGTGGCGATCGACAGGTTCTGGGTGCTGGTGGAGAGCGTCGCGCTGGCGCCGATGCCGCTGTTGGTGCCGATTGCCGTCAGGCTGATATGGCCGGCGGTCAGCGAGCCGCTGCTGCGGTTGATCTGCGGGCTGGTGCCGCTGGGCGCGCTGCGCGAGGTCAGCGCGATCGAGCCGGTGCTGCTGGTGCCGGCGTCGACGGTGGCGAGCGACAGCGCGCGGTCGACGCTCCAGGCGAAGTTCATCGAGCCGAGGACGGCCAGCCCGAGCGACATGGTGCTGCCGTCGACCACGACGAAGGAGTTGATGTTGCCGGCGCTGATGTCGTAGGTGTAGTTGCTGGCGCTGTTGACGTGGCTCAGCGTGGCGTCGAGCGTCGACAGGTTCTGGGCGTCGTCGACATAGACGTTGCCGCTGCCGACGAGGGTGAGCTTGGGCGCGTTGATGCCGACCCTGGCGCTGGCAGTGCCGATGTTGCCGTTGCCGTCGACGGTCGAGACGGCCGACAGCACCGCCTCGGCGGCGTTGACGAGGCCGGAGGGATTCAGGCTGCTGATGTTCGAGTTGGCGCCGCCGCCGCTGGTGGCCAGCGTCACCTTGGCGTTGCTGGCGACGATCTCGGAGATCCGGATGTTCTTCCGGTTGGTGAAGCTGAAGTCGGTGAGGAGGCCGGCGTTGGCGCCGGTCAGGTCGACGGTCTGGGTGGTGCCGTTGTCGTCGGCGACCAGGTCGAGGCCGTTGAGGGTGAGGCCGAATACGCTGGCGGTGCCGGCCGAGGTGGTCGAGTTGGTGCTGGTCAGCGCCAGCTTGGTCAGCGCGGTGTCGTCGCTGACGTAGAAGTCCCGGCCGGCGCTGAGGGCGAGGTCGCTGGTGCCGACCACGTCGACGGCCAGGCTCGAGGTGCCGATCGAGTTGCTGCTGCCGGCGGTGAGCGAGACCTTGCCGGCGGCGACCTTGGAGCCGGCGACGCCGTCGCTGATCACCTCGCCGGCGCCGGCCAGCGTGGCCGAACCTGCCGCGCCGACGTCGATGTCGCCGAGCGTGAGGCCGCGCACCCCGGTGAAGCTGAAGTCCAGCGCGGTGGCGCTGCTGACGGTCTGCAGGTAGCTGGCGCTGGCGTCTTCGGACAGCGTGAACACCTGGCCGCCGCCGGCCGTGATGGCGAAGCTGCCCGAGGACGAGCTGCCGCGCGTGATGGCCAGGCTGTCGAAGGCCTGGCTGTTGGCGATACCGATGTCGCCGCGGGCGGTGACGCTGGCCTCGTCGACGGTGAGGTTCAGCGCGCTGGACGTGCTGCCGACCGAGCCGGAGGCGGCGCTCAGCGTGACCTTGTCGGCGCTGATGCCGGTGCCGGCGTTGCCGTCGTCGAGGATGGAGCCGCTGCTGGCGGTCAGCGCCACCTCGCCGGCGCCGGTGAGGCCGACCGTGCCGACCGTCAGGTTGCCGCTCGAGGTGCCGACCGCGATGGCGCTGCCGGCGGCCAGATTCAGCAGCGACATGCCGCTGGTGCCGCTGACGTAGAGGCCGGTGCCGGCCTCGGCGCTGAGCGTGGCGGCGCCGAGGTAGACCTGCTTGTCGCTGGCGCCGATGGCGCCGCCGGCCTTGAGGCTCACGGTGCCGGCATTGCTGCCGGTGCTCAGCATGCTGGCGCTGGCGTTGAGGATGCTGCCGGCGGTCGCCTCCAGCGTGATGCTGTTGCTGGCGCCGCTGACGCTGATGCTGGTGCCGAGCGCGATGTCGCCATGGCTGGCCTTGATCACCACCGGGCCGCCGACGGCGCTGACGCTGCCGTTGAGCAGGCTGCCCAGCGTTACCGCGCCGACGTAGTTGTCGTTGCCGGTCGGCATCGGCAGGGTGACGTACACGCCGCCGCCGCTGGCCTGCGCGCCGAGCGTGCCGGTGATCACGTCGAGGTAGCCGGCGCCGCTGGCGCCGATCGCCTGGCTGGCCTTGAGCGTGGTGTCCTTGGCCAGCAGCCAGGTCGACTTGTTGCCGTCGTCGATCAGGTTGCCGTTGGTCGAGTTGAGCGTCGCGCTGCCGGTATAGGTGACGTCGACGTCGCCGATGGTGATGCTGCGGTCGCTGGTGAAGCTCAGCGTCAGCCCGCTGGCGTCGGTCAGCGTATTGAGGCTGTGGCCGCCGGCCGAGTCGCTGACGTCGAAGTTCAGCGACTGCGCGACGATGTCCATGCCGTAGCTGGTCGTGCCGTCGGCGTGCTTGCTCGAGATCGTCAGCTTGGTCAGGTCGGCCAGGTCGCGGATGTAGAGGTCGCCGCGGGTGGTCAGGTCGAGCGTGTTGGTGTTGACGTCGATCGGCGTGCCGGCGCTGCCGATGCCGCCGGCCGCGGCGCTGAGCTTGATGCTGTTGGCGGTGATGCGGGTCTGGTCGTTGCTGTCGCCGGTGATGTCGCCGGCGCTGGCGGTCAGCGACAGCGCACCGGCGGGGAGCATGACCTGGCCGACCCGGATCGACTGGTCGCCGGTGAAGCTGACGGTGCTGAGCCCCTGGCCGACCAGGTCGTCCATCTGGTACTCGGTACCGGTGTCGAAGATGCCGAAGGTCAGGTAGGGCGAATCGATCGCCAGGGTGTTGGCCGCACCCGGGGTAGCGTGCTTGTTGTCGATGGTGAGGCTGGACAGCGTGTAGCCGGTGTTCTTGAGATTGATGTCGCCGACGCCGGACAGGCTCAGCGTGGTGGTGCTGGTCTGCAGCTGGCTGCCGCTCTGGCCGAGGTGGCCGGCCGAGGCCAGCGTGATCGAGGAGGCATCGATCAGCGTATTGACGTCGGTGTCGCCGACGATGTTGCCGGCGCTGGCGGTGATGCTGGCGATGCCGCCGGCGCCGGTCTTGACGCTGCCCAGGGTCAGATCGCCGCTGGTGGCGGTGAGATAGGCGTAGTAGCCGGAGGTGTTCAGCTTCTCCACCGTGGCCGAGCCCTGCTGGGTCAGGATGATGCCGCCCGCGCCGATGTCGGCGACCAGCACGTTGGCCTTGGTGATCGCGTTGAGGCTGTTGTAGTCGAAGAGACCGGTGGCGGTCTTGAAGCTGACGCGGTTGCCGGTGACCGGGTCGCTGCCCATGCTGGTGATGCTGCCGTTGGCGGTGGTCAGCGACACGTTGCCCAGCGTGCCGGCATCGACGATGCCGAGATAGAGCTCGCCGGTGCCGGTCAGCGTCAGGTCGATGTCGTTGCCGCTGGCGTCGGTGCCCGATTCCAGCTTGGTGACCGTGGTGGTGCCGCCGGTGAGCACCGAGATGTCGCCGTTGCCGGCCGTGATGTCGAGCGTGACCGAGGCGGCGGTCGACTTCAGGTAGGCGCCGCCCGAGGTCGAGGAGGCGTTGATCGTGCTGGCGCTGGTGACCATGCGGTCGACGCTGGTGCCGATCTCGGTGGCGCCGCTCAGGGTCACCTGGGCTGCGCCGATCGTGGTGCTGGTGTCGCCGTCGTCGAGCAGGGCGCCGCCGGCGGACAGCGTCAGCGCGTTGCTGCCGATGGCGACGTTGCCGACGGTCAGGTCGTCGCCGGCCGAGACCGAGCTGTTGCCGCTGGCGACCAGGTGGTTGAGCGTCAGGTAGCCGTCCTCGCTCAGGTGGACGCCGCCGCTGCCGGCCGTGGCGGTCAGCGTATTGACGTTGGTGACGATCGACTGGCTGCCGTTGCCGATGGCGCCGTTGCTGCCGGTGCTGCCCTTGGCCGTCAGCGTCAGCCCGGCGGCGGTCAGGTGCGAGCTGGAATCGACCGCCAGGATGTCGCCCTGGCGCGAGGTCAGCGCCAGCGGGCCGGCCACCACGTCGACGGTGCCCAGTTGCAGCGTGCGGTCGACGCTGAGGCTGAAGTCGAGGTCGGCGGTGCTGGTGGCGGCGCCCAGCAGGTAGCGGCCGTCGCCGCCCTCGCTGAGCACGAAGCTCTGGCTCGGCGCGGTGAGCTGGAAGGTCGAGGTGCCGGCCACCACGTCGTCGAGGGTCAGCGACAGCTGGGTCAGCTGGGTGTCGCTGCCGGCGTACAGATTGCCGCCGGTCTGGCCGAACAGGGTGGCGGTGCTGACCGAGATGGCCGAGCCGCTGGCGCCGACGCTGCCGGCCGCGGCCAGCAGCTTGACCGCGCCGCCGGTCACCAGCGGGCTGGTCGCCGCCTTGTTGGCGATCGAGCCGGCGATCGACTGCAGCGTCACGATGCCGGAGCTGGCGTTGATGTCGCCGGCCAGCTGGATGTCGCCGGTCGAGTTCAGCGTGATGGCGCCGCCGTTGCTGGTCAGCTTGCCGATATTGCCGAGCGTGCTGCCGACGCCGAGCGCTTCGAGCTTGATGTCGCCGCCCTGGGTACGGATCTCGGTGTTCGCATCGAGGAAGCGGATGCCGCCGCTCTGGGTCGACTGCAGCGTGAAGCTGTTGCCGCCCGTGGTCTGCAGGTCGAGCCGGTTGCCCAAGCCCATCGCCTCGACCGTGATCTGGCCGGTGGCTTGCAGCAGGATGTTGGTGTTGCCGGCCAGGCCTTCGAGCAGGGTGCTCGACACGGTGTTCAGCGTCGCGCCGCTGCCCTGGTCGGCATCGCCCGACGCAACGGTGCCGTCGCCGGCGTTGCTGTCCTGGCTGCCGGCGCCCGAGGCCGCATAGACGATGCGCAGGTCGGTCGGATCGAGCAGCAAGAGGCCGGTCTGGCCCTGCGGCGCGCGCAGGTCGACCGTGCCGGTCAGGCCGATGTTCTTGCTGCTCGACACTTCGGCGAAGCCGCCGTCGCCGCCCTGCTCGCCGCCGCGGGCCGAGATGCTGCCGCCGAAGCGGGTGGTGTCGCTCGACCACAGCGTGACCGCGCCGCCGTCGCCGTTCGCCAGCGCATCGGCCTTCAGCGCCGCGCCGGCGGCCACCTCGACCGTCTGCGACTTGTCGGCGAACTGGCCGGCCGCGCTGTGCGGCGCGGCGCCGTTGAGGCCCGAGCTGCCGAGCGCGATCTCGCCGCCGCCGGCCGCGCCCGAGGCGTCGACCACGGTGCCGGCGCCGACCGCGACGTGCTCGCCGGTGACGATCACCTGGCCGCCGTGCTCGCCGGCGCCGCGGCCGGACGCGTCGACCGTGCCCTTGACCGCCACCGTGCCGGCGCCGCCGCCGGACAGCACGATGCGGCCGTTCTCGCTGCCGACCGAGGTGGCCACGATCAGGCCGTCGGTATTGATGACGTGGTCGATCACGCCCTTGACCGCGCGCGCGGACAGCAGCACCGAGCCGCCTTCGGCGCGGATCTCGCCGCTGTTGACCACCAGCGCGCCGTCGGGCAGCTCGCTGACCGCCGAGCCGGCGTCGAAGCTGAGCAGGCCGTCGCCGTGGAAGTCGAGCGTGAAGGTCTTGGCGCCGCCGAGCGCGACGCGGCCGAGCCGGGCCTCGATCACGCCGGAGTTCTGCACGCTGGGCGCCACCAGGGCGGCCAGGCCGCTGTCGCGGATGGTGATCTCGCCCTGGTTGACGATGCGCGCACCGGCCTGGTTCGACGCCTGGTCGAAGGCATAGCGGCCGGCCATGAAGTCGTCGTCGCGGATGTTGGCGGTGGTCGCCACCAGGCCGCCGACGTCGATGCGCGAGCCGGCGCCGAAGATCACCCCGTTGGGATTGACCAGCATCACCGTGCCGGTCGCGTTGAGCCGGCCGAAGATCGAGGAGGGATCGTTGCCGAGCACCCGGTTCAGCGTGACGCTGGACGCGCCCGGCTGCAGGAAGTTGACCGTCTCGTTGGCCCCGATGCTGAAGCCCTTCCAGTTGATGATCGCCTTGTTGGTCGACTGGAAGATGTTCAGCGTGTTCGGATCGCTGTTGGCGAACGTCGCCGAGCCGGCCACCACCTGGCCGCCGGTCGGGTTGGCGTGCGCGAGGTTGCCCGACAGCATCGAGCCGACCAGCATCGCCAGCGTGCTCAGCGTGGTCTTGGGCATCCGGCGGGGACGCAGCCGGCGGAAGAAGCGGTAGAGAGGGGACGGGGTGCTGCGGCTGCGGGTGATCTTGCGCGAGTTCATGATCCCCTGCTCCTTTGGCTCAACGGGTGGTTTGCGGCTCATGCCGTGACGTGACTGGCGAAACGTCCGCAGCGCCTGCGAGGTGGCGCCGCGGGGTCGAACTGGCCGCCCGATGCGCCGCGCCGGCAAGCGCGGACGCATCGACGGGGGTGCCGCCCTAGTACTGGGCGGTCAATTTGAAGAACAGGCGGGCCTTCTTGTCGCCGCTGCTCTGCACCGGGCTGCTGATCGGCTTGGCCAGGTCCAGCGTGGCGAACACCACGCTGCTGAGGTTGGCCCGCAGGCCGCCGCCGTAGGACGAGATCGAACGGCGCACCACCGGCGCGCTGCCCGAATGCGCCCGGATGCGGCCGCCATCGACGAAGGTGTAGAGCTGCAGGCCGCCGGGCAGGAAGGACGCCTCGGGCGAGTAGCGCAGCTCGAGCGAGCCGGCGATGCCGTTGTCCGAGGCGATCTCGCCGTCGTCGTAGCCGCGGCCGTAGGTCGGGCCGCCGAGCGAGATCTCTTCGCTGGCCAGCAGCGAATCGGCGCTGAACTGGCTGGTGAAGGTGGCCAGGAGGCTGGTGCGTTCGCCGAGCTGCTGTACCCGGGTCAGGTCCAGCGTCAGCTTGGCGAAGTCGCTGCGGCCGTTCTCGCGCGAGGCGAGGTCGGCGCCGCGGTCGGTCGCGCCCATCACGTCCAGGCCCTTGTGCAGCGTGGCGCGCAGCGCGGTGATGCCGTTCCAGTCGTCGCTGCGGTCGTAGCTCAGGCCGACGCGCAGGATGCGCAGCTTGTCGCGCGTGAACGGGTCGCCGCCGATGTCGGTATCGACGTCGCGGTGCTCGAATTCGCCGACCAGGCGCAGGTTCTGCAGGCGCGAGCGGATCAGCGGGTAGGTCAGCGTCGCGGTCTGGTTGCGCACCTTGCTGCGCACGTCGAGCGCGGCCAGTTCGCGGCCCGGGCGCGAACGCGCGCGGGTAGCGCTGATGCCGCCGGTCATGCCGTCGCTGCTCAAGAGCGCGTCGTAGGCGGCGCTGACGGCCGACGAGCGATAGGCCGGCGTCGAGGCCTTGGCGGTCAGCGAGACGCGGTCGGCGCGCTCGCCGAACGAGTTGAACACCAGGCTGCCCGACAGCTGGTGCGAGCCGAGATAGCGGGTATTGCGGTTGTCGATGCTGACCGAGCCGTCGATGGCGTCGCGCTCGGCGCGCACCACCACGCGCGAGCCGCCGACCTGGTCGGGCGAGGGTTCGAGCGAGGCGCGCACGGCGAGGCCGCCGAGGTCGTTGGCCAGCAGCAGGCGCCGCTCGATCTCGGCCACGTTGATGGGCTTCACCCCGCGCAGGGGCTCGAGCAGCTTGGCCAGCGCGGCCTTGGCCGGGCCGATGTCGGCGTCGTAGGCGATGTCGGAGACGTAGCCCTCGACCACCACGATGCGGAAGCGGCCCTGGTCGATGGTCTGCTCGGGCACGATCACGCGCGAGGTGACGTAGCCGGCCGAGCGGTAGCGCAGCTCGATCTCGCCCGCGACCTTGAAGGCGTCGGCCACCGTGATGCGCTTGCCGATCAGGTCGGCGTAGAGCGGGCGGAGCAGCTCGGGACCGTAGGCGGTGGCGCCTTCGATCGCCATCTCGTTCAGCGTGAACGTCAGCTGCTCGGCCCCGGCCGGCGCTTGCGCGGCCGAGGCCTTGGGCACCGTGATCGGCTGGCCGGGCGGAGTCGGCTGCGGCAGCACCGGCTGCGGCGCTTCGCGGCCCGGCTCGGTCACCGAGGGCAGGGCGGCGAAGGCGGCGCCGGGCGCCAGCAGGCAGAACGCGGCCAGCAGGCCGGCGCGGCGCAGGGAAACGGCCCGCGCGGGAGCCGCAACGGGAAAGCAGGAAGCCACGTCGTCTTTGAAAGGCATGGTGGTCACTCTGGTCTGGAGCACGGAAGCGGGGAAGCGCCTGGGAATGTCGGGGTTCAGCGGGCCGGCGATCGGCCCCGTGCACCGCCTCGGACGAGCGGGCGGGCGGACTGCCGGAACGGCAGCGGGATGGCGGTTCGGGACGGGCTGGAGGGCTGCGGCATGGACCAATCCTGCTGTTGCGTGGAGCCGTCGATGCACCGGCCTGGTGCAGGAACCGACGGCAATACAGCATGAGTCTAGATGGTGAATCGGCAAATTTCCGGCCAACTCGAGGGCTTCGCCCTGGCAGACCTGGCGGTGCCGCCGACCGACGGCGCCGGCTCGGCTGTGGATAACTCCAGACGCCGTAGCGCAGCCCGCCCGGCGGCACGGAATCCCTCAGCGCCGACCGCATGTTCATCGCCTATCGGCCGTGCGGCTGTCATATGCTCGACGGCGGCGCGAGCGGTCGCGCCGATGCCGCCAAGGAGCCCACCCGATGCAAGCGCTGTTGCATTTCGACCTCGCCAGCTTCCTCGATTCGCTGGTCAGCCTCGCCACCGCCTTCGTGCTCGGCTCGATCATCGGCTACGAGCGCCAGTACCGGCAGCGCACCGCCGGCCTGCGCACCAACACCCTGGTGGCGGTCAGCGCCGCGGTCTTCGTCGACATGGCCTACCGCCTCAACGGCGCGGCCGGCGCGACCCAGGTGGCGGCCTACGTGGTGTCCGGCGTCGGCTTCCTCGGCGCCGGCACCATCATGAAGGAAGGGCTGAACGTGCGCGGCCTCAACACCGCCGCGACGCTGTGGGGCTCGGCCGCCGTCGGCGCCTGCGCCGGCGCCGACCTGGTGGCCGAGGCGCTGCTGGCGGCGATCTTCGTGCTGGCCTCCAATACCCTGCTGCGGCCGCTGGTCAACTCGATCAACCGCCGGCCGATCGACGACCGCGCCAGCGAGGTGACCTACCAGCTCTGCCTGGTGGTCCGCAGCGATCAGCAGAAGCAGGTGCTGGACCTGCTGGAAACCGCGCTGGCCGAGGCCAGCTACCCGGTGGGCGACCTCGAGGTCGAGCCGTTCGGCGAGGACGCCGTCGAGATCAAGGCCACGCTGCTGTCGACCTCGGTCGAATCGGCGCAGCTGGAGCGCATCGTCGCCCAGCTCTCGGGCGAGAACCATGTTCGGCAGGCGTTCTGGAATCTCAGCACCACGGAGTGAGCGCCCGCCCGGCGCCGCGGCGCCGCCCGGCTCACGGCGCCGCGCAGACCTCGCGGATGCAGCCGCGCAACCAGCGGTGCGCCAGGTCGGCATCGAAGCGCGGATGCCATAGCAGCGACACGGTGAATTCCGGCAAGGGCAGCGGCAAGGCGAAGCTGTGCATGCCGTCGCGCAGGTTGCCGCTGTGCCGCTCGGGCACGCTGGCGATCAGGTCGGAGGCGCGGGCCAGCGCCAGCGCGGTCGAGAATTCCGCGACCAGGGTGCCGACCTGCCGTTCCAGCCCGAGCGACAGCAGCGCCGCGTCGATCGCGCCTTTCTCCAGGCCGCGACGCGACACCGCCACGTGCCGGCCCGCCGCATAGCGCTGCGGCGTGATCTCGCCCGCGCAGAGCGGATGGCCGGCGCGCACCACGCCGATGAAGCGGTCGCGGAACAAGGCCTGGGCGCGCAGCTCCGGCGCGGTGTCCGGCCCGACCACGCCGGTTTCCAGATCGATCTCCCCATCGCGCAGCGGTGCGCCGTCCTTGTCCGGCTTCTGCACGAAGCGCAGCCGCACGCCCGGCGCCTCGGCCTCCACGCGGGCGAGCAGGCGCGGGCCGAAGTTCTCCACGAAACCGTCGCGGCTGCGCAGCGTGAACACGCGCACCAATTGCCCCAGCGCGAGCCCGCCGGCCGGCCGCAACACCGCCTCGGCCTCCTGCACCAGCCGGCCGACCTGCTCGCGCAATGCCAGCGCGCGCGGCGTCGGCACCAGGCCGCGGCCGGCCCGGACCAGCAGCGGATCGCCGGTGGTCTCGCGCAGCCGCGCCAACGCGCGGCTCATGGCCGACGGGCTCAGCCGCAGCCGCCGCGCCGCCCGCGCGACGCTGCCCTCCGCCAGCAGGACGTCGAGGGTGACCAAGAGGTTGAAATCGGGCGTGGACATGGCCGCACCGTGGCACGGTTCACATATGGCGTCAAACGCATGGATGAAGTGCAAATGGTGCGCCTTCCGCCATGCCGGTCGGCGGACTAGCCTCCAGGCTTATCCCACGCCGCTCATCGGCATCGACGAGGCAACCATGCAAACCACGCTCGCAACAAGCAATCAGGACATCACCCGGGCGGAGCGGCCGCCGGCACGCGGCGCGCTCGCCAGCCTGGCGCTGGCCACGCTGCTGGCCTCGCTCGGCACCAGCATCGCCAACGTCGGCCTGCCCGCCCTGGCGCAGGCCTTCGCCGCGCCGTTCCAGGACGTGCAGTGGGTGGTGCTCGCCTACCTGCTCGCCGTCACCGCGCTGATCGTCAGCGCCGGCCGGCTCGGCGACCTGGCCGGCCGGCGCCGGGTGCTGCTGGGCGGGCTCGGCCTGTTCACGCTGGCCTCGCTCGCCTGCGGCGCCGCCCCCTCGCTCGGGACGCTGATCGCGGCGCGGGCGGCGCAAGGCCTCGGCGCGGCCGCCATGATGGCGCTGACCATGGCCATGGTGGGCGAGGCGGTGCCGAAGGAACGGACCGGCAGCGCCATGGGGCTGCTGGGCACCATGTCGGCGGTCGGCACCGCGCTCGGCCCTCGCTCGGCGGCCTGCTGCTCTCCGCCTTCGGCTGGCCCGCGCTGTTCCTGGCCAATGTGCCGCTGGGCCTGCTGGCGCTGCTGCTGGCCCGGCGCTACCTGCCGGCGGACCGGCCGGCGGCGGCCCAGGGCGCGCAGCGCTTCGACAAGGTCGGCACGCTGCTGCTGGCCGCGACGCTCGCCGCCTACGCGCTGGCGACGACGCTGGGCCGCGGCCGTTTCGGCCCGCTGAACCTGGGCCTCCTGGCGGCGGCCGGGCTGGGCGCCGGCCTGTTCGTGCTGGCCGAGGCGAAGGCGGCCAGCCCGCTGATCCGGCTCGCCGCGTTCCGCGATCCGGTGCTGAGCGCCGGCCTCCTGACGAGCGGGCTGGTGATGACGGTGATGATGACCACGCTGGTGGTCGGACCGTTTCACCTCGCGCACGCGCTCGGGCTGAACGCGGCGCTGGCCGGCCTCGCCATGTCGGCCGGCCCGGCCGTCTCGGCGCTGACCGGCGCCCCGGCCGGCCGCCTGGTCGACCGCTTCGGCCCCGTCCGCATGATCGGGCTCGGGCTGGCCGGCATGGCGACCGGCAGCATCCTGCTCGCGGCCATGCCGCTCGGCGCCGGCGTGCCGGGCTACGTGGCGCCGCTGGTCGTCCTCACCGCCGGCTATGCGCTGTTCCAGGCGGCCAACAACACGGCGGTCATGAAGGAAGTGCGGCCGGACCAGCGCGGCGGCGTGTCCGGCCTGCTCAACCTGTCGCGCAACCTCGGCCTGTTCACCGGCGCATCGGCCATGGGCGCGGTGTTCGCGCTGGCGACGGCGGCGGCCGACGTCGGCACCGCCGGCCCGGCGGCCGTCGCCGCGGCGACCCGGACCACCTTCGCGGTCGCGGCGCTGCTGGTGCTCGCCGCACTGGCGATCGCGGCCGTCAGCCGCCGTCGCGCGGCACGCGGTTCGAGCGCCTCCTGACGCAGGTCGGGCCGGGTTCCGCTCGTCGTCCGACGCAACGCAAGCAGGCCGATGACCGCGCCTAGAGCCATCAGGCAGGCGAACACAGCGATTCCGCGGCCGGAAATATCCGCCCGGAAACCGTGACGGCCCACCGGACCCTCGATCGGCGGGCCGTCGCTCACGATTGCGCCGAGCCCGCCGGGGCGTCCCTTCCCGGCGATTGACCTTGCTTCCACATTTCGAATATAGTTGAAACATGGAAAACAAGGCTGCCGTCACCCTGCTCGCCGCGCTCGCCCAGGAAACCCGTCTGGCGATCTTCCGGTTGCTCATCGTCCAAGGGCCGCAGGGCATGACCGTCGGCCGGATCGGCGAGACGCTGGAGGTGCCGCCGGCGACCCTGTCCTTCCACCTGAAGGAACTCGCGCGCGCCAACCTGATCGTCGCGCGGCAGGAAGGCCGCTTCATCCACTACTCGGCGAATTTCGACACGATGAACGCGCTGCTGGGCTTCATGACCGAGAACTGCTGCACCGCCGGCGACGCCGGGCAGCAGGCCGGCTGCTGCGGCTGATCGCTTAAAACCCCAACATTTCAATTTTATTTGAAAGATGTGATGGACAAGCCGGCCGTACGACAAGTCTTCGAAGCGCTCTCGTCGAGCGCGCGGCTCGACGTCTACCTGCTGCTGGTCGAGGCCGGCACCGCCGGCCTGGTCGCCGGCGAGCTCGCCAGCCGGCTCGACATCGCGCCGTCCAAGCTGTCCTTTCACCTGAAGAACCTCACCCATGCCGGCCTGGTGTCGGTCGAGCAGGAAGGCCGCTTCCAGCGCTACCGCGCCAATCTCGCGCGGATGCGCGAGGCGACGCATTTCCTGAACCAGCGATGCTGCGGCGGCCATCCCGAGCGGTGCGCCGAGCCGACGCAAATCCGCCAGCCCATCTCCACCCTGCAAATGAAGCCAAGCATGAACATCCTGATCCTCTGCACCGGCAACTCCTGCCGCTCGATCCTGGCCGAAGCCACCCTCAACCACCTGGCGCCGCCGACGATCCGGGCCGTCAGCGCGGGCAGCAGGCCGGCGGGCCACGTCCACCCGCGCTCGCTCGCCCTGCTGCAGCGCGAAGGGATTTCCGTCGAGGGCCTGCACAGCAAGTCGTGGGACAGCCTGCCGACCACGCCCGACGTCGTCATCACCGTCTGCGGCAGCGCGGCCGGCGAGGTCTGCCCGGCCTATCTGGGCCCGGTGCTGCGGGCGCACTGGGGCGTGGAAGACCCGGCCCACGCCAGCGGCACCGACGCCGAGATCGATGCCGCCTTCGAGAACGCCTACCGCATCCTGCGCAACCGCATCGAAGCCTTCCTGGCGCTGCCGCCCGAGGTGCTGGCCGACCCGGCCAGGCTCAAGCCCGAGCTCGATCGTATCGGCCTGATCGGCGCCTGACGTCCGCGGCCCGGCGCCTGGCTTTACTCGGCGGCGGGCGAGGGGCCGAGCCCGCTCGCCTGCAACCATTCAATCCGCCTCAGTTATGGAGACCGCCATGTCGGACGAGGTCTACGCCGTGCCCTTCATCAAATCCGGAGAACAATGATGGACCTGCGTCGCCGCCTGTTTGCCGAATGGCTCGGCACCGCCTTCCTGCTGGCCGTCGTGGTCGGCTCGGGCATCATGGCCGAACGCCTGTCGGGCGGTAACACCGGGCTCGCCCTGCTCGCCAACGCGCTGGCCACCGGCGGCGGATTGATCGCCCTGATCCTGACCTTCGGCGGCATCTCGGGCGCGCATTTCAACCCGGCGGTGACGCTGGCCGCCGCGCTGCGGCAGGAACTCGGCGGCCGCGACGCCCTGCTCTACATGGCGGTGCAGATCCTCGGCGCCTTCTGCGGCGTGGCCGCGGCGCACGGCATGTTCGGCGAGCCGCTGTTCTTCGCATCGCAGCATGTCCGCACCGGGCCGGCGCAATGGTGGAGCGAGTTCGTCGCCACCTTCGGCCTGCTCGCGGTGATCTTCGGCTGCTCGCGCAGCCGGCCCGAGGCCGTGCCGTTCGCCGTGGCGTCCTACATCGTCGGGGCCTACTGGTTCACCGCGTCGACCTCGTTCGCCAACCCGGCCGTCACCCTGGCCCGCGCGGCCACCGATACCTTCGCCGGCATCCGGCCGGCCGACGCGCCCGGCTTCATCGCGGCGCAACTGGCCGGCGCGGTCGCCGCCACGCTGGTGTTCGGCTGGCTGCTGCGCGACAAGGCGCCGTTGTCGCTGGATCTGCTGGCCAACGCCGGCGAAGACCGGACCGTGACGCCGCTACGCGACTGATCCGCGCCCCACGCGGATCGCAGCCGGCGCGCCGCGCACGATGAGATCGGTCACGTAGGCCGCATCCGGCCCCACGCCGCGCAAGGTCGCCGATGCGAAATTGCGCTGGCGCGACAGCCCGACGAAGTACAGCCCCGGCAGGTCGAGCGCGACGCCGTTGCGCTGGCGCGGGCAGCCTTCGGCATCGAGCACGCCCAGCCGGGCCAGCCAGGGCATGCGCGGCCGGAAGCCGGTGGCGAACAGCAGCACGTCGATACGCTCGTGGCGGCCGTCGGCCCAGATCACGCCGTCTTCGACCACCGCGCGGAACATCGCCTCGCGCACCAGCCTGCCGGACCGGACCGCCCGCCGATACGGCCCGCCGTCCAGCACGGGCGTGCTCTGGTCGCTGAGCCAGCGGGTGCAGCAGGAAGCGCAGGCCGGCGCGTTGCAGGTGGTAGCCGGCGGCCAGCCCCGCCTGGCCGGCACCGATCACGATGGCGTCGAAGGTTTCCATGGCCGCTCAGGCGCGCGCGGCGTCGATGACGGGCGAGGGCCGGGCGGCGGGACCGCAGCCGCAACCCGATCGGCCGGCCTGCCTGGCCTGCGCATCCAGCGCACAGCAGGCATCGACGCCAGCGGGCGCCTCGCCGCCGCAACACGCCGCGGCCGGCTCCTCGATCCGCAATGGGGCCGGGGCGCCGCAGCAGGCGCCGGACGAGCCGAGAGCGGGGGAAGCGCTGCAGACGCCGGTCTCCGGCAACTCCAGCCGGACCTCGTCCGCAGCCGCCATGTCGCCGGCGAGGGCAGCCGCGATCGAGCGCACCTGCTCGTAGCCGGTCGCCATCAGGAAGGTGGGCGCGCGGCCGTAGCTCTTGGCGCCGACGATGTAGAAGCCCGGCTCCGGATGCGCCAGTTCGCGATGCCCATGTGGCCTGACCGTGCCGCAGCTGTGCTCGTTCGGATCGATCAGCGGCGCCAAGGCGTCGACGCTTTCGAGCCAAGCGTCGAGGCGCACGCGCAATTCGCGGCTCAGCGCCAGGTCCGGCCGGGCGCCGGTGGCGCAGACGATCTCGTCGATGCCGGCCAGCTCGGCCAAGCCGGCCGGCGTATCGGCCCGGACCGTCAGGCCGGCTGCGCCGGCCTCCAGTGCGCGGATGCGGAAGCCGGTATGCAGGCTCAACCGGCCGTCTTCGAGCAGCGCCCCGAGGCGGAGCCCCAGCTCGCCGCGCGCAGGCAGCCGATCGGCGCTGCCGCCGCCGAGCACGCGCCGCAGATTGTCGCCGCGCACGGCCCAGTGGATGCGGGTGGTCCCGGTTTCGCGGCTCAGCTCGGCCAGGTCAAGCAGCGCATTGACGGCCGAATGGCCGGAGCCGACCACCAGCACCGACTTGCCGGCGTAGCGGGCGCGATCCCGCCCCAGTACGTCGGGAATGCCGTAGACGATGCGATCGCGCTGCCCGGCTTCGCCGGCCACGGGCAGGCCGTCGGCGCCGAGCGGGTTCGGCTGGCCCCAGGTACCGGTCGCGTCGATGACGGCGCCGGCAAGGTGCTCGCGCATCTCGCCCTGCTGCAGGACCCGTATCACGAATGGGGCCCGGTCGCGCCCGGCGGTCTTGATCTTGTCCAGCCCCAGCCGCGACAGCGACAGCACCCGGCTGTCGAAGCGGAGATAGCCGGCCAGCGCCCCGGCCAGAGGAACGAGGTAACGGCGCCGCAACTCGCCCGCCGTCGGCAAGGCATCGAGCGCGGGGATCTGCCAGCCCTGCCGCTCCAGCAGCTCGCGGGCGGCATGGTCGATGTTGTAGCGCCAGGGCGAGAACAGGCGCACGTGCTCGGCGGAACGAAAGCTGTGCCCGGCTTCCGCGCCGGCTTCGAAGATGGTCGGGACGATGCCGCGCGACAACAGGTGCGCCGCGGCGGCCAGGCCGACCGGCCCAGCGCCGAGAACGGCGACACCGTGCTCCTTGATCAATGGGGTGGACATTCGGGGCTCCAGAGGCGATGGATCGGAACGGACGCAGTGCTCTTGAAGAGCATTGTTTCCATATTTCCAGAATAATCACCTTTCCCACCTGTATCAATATGATTCTAGAAATATGGAATCATAAGACCAGGCTGCGGCCGGAAACGGGCGCGGATCAGGTGTGGCGGATCGCAGGAAGTCGGGCTGGACGGATGTGAAGCAGGAGGCAGGCCTGGAATCACCTGCGCGGGCAGGCTCGCATGCGCCCGGGACGTACGCATAGCCAGGCAGGGGGGCTAGTGCCCAACATGCAGGAAAGCGGATCAGAACGCCGGAACCTGTTCCCCGGATGGGGAATTTCCGGCCTGAAATGCACAAGGCCCTGTGCGGGAAACCGCACAGGGCCTTGTTTTATTGGTGGGGCGTCACAGATTCGAACTGTGGACCTACGGATTAAGAGTCATGAGGAGGATTGACGGCTTATCCGCAGCGGTAAGCCATTGCTGAGAAATTGGCGGGGAATAGTTTCCCGGAATTCACGCTCGCAACGCGTTGATTTTGCGTGGCTCACCCTGAAACTATTCCCCGCTTTTTTGATACCTAAATGAGCTTCCGGCGACAGCCCGCCAGCGGATTCAGTCGGCAAGGAAGACGAGTTGTATGCTAAGCGGATCGGCATTAGGACCATAAATTCCCATGTTCGACATCCCCCCGACCACACCCTCAAACTGGGCTACGGCGACTTGCGCGTTCTGACCCAGCTCCTGTGCGAGGCCGAATTGGACGCCGAGGGTCTGCTGGTATCGGCGGCCACTGCGGTGGTAACTAGCACGAGGGGCTGTGGTATTGAATAAAAATAGGGATTTGAATTTGAACTTAAATATCTCAACCCTGAAACCATTGAGCTTAATTTCATAGGCAGTACATAGCTAGAGCATATCAATATTGAGCGTCGAAGCCATCTACTACTTTTCTTCCGTCAGGTTAGGAAATGGTCCACTGAACACTCTTTTCCAATACTCTCTAGCCGAATTTCTCAATGCCTTATTGGTACTTGTGCAAATCAATCGCCGTAAAGCCTCTTTACCCCGACCATTAACACAGTAGTCAGGCAAAGCTCCACTATATTGTTCGCCTGTAATGGTATGGTTGGAAATCTTTCGGATTGTCTTCCTGGTGCACCATGAGTCGAAGCTGCTTCGCCAAATTTCTTTAATGGTTGCGCATGATAGTAGTCATGGCTAGTTTCATCACCTTCCGGCCCTTCCAATCGCCAACCTGCCATGTAATGCTCGCTCCCATTCGTCGCGAGATGATGAAACCAGACGTGAAAATTCAGGCATGGCTCATGATTCTTATTAATCTTCAGAACCGGGCGAATAAGAGTAACTACGTTATCATCGTGACATGGTGCATCAGGCTTTACAATCACGTACATGTGTTTTGCTTCAGTACTCGAACTTGCCCGATTTTTTATGTAATTTGTAACACACTGAATCTCCGTAACGATGTCTTTAACATCTGGTGCTTTACTGTCCCGATTGGGACGGTTAGAAGAATACTGAGACTTTCGGGGATCCCCCGCTTCGAATCCCTTTAGCCACGCTTTCCCTTCGGTAAATAGCTTCTTCAGCACTTCGTCAACTTGGTCGACGATGTCCCTTCCCAACATTTGATTCTGTCTAGCGTCTATCATTTTTATATTTACAACGCGAATAGAACTGAAGGTTCATACGCCACACCCTTTGGCGTCCATACCCCAAGGATGTCCAGCTTTTTCTGGTCAACTACGAATCGCTGTGAATCTAGACCGGGCAACCGCGAGGTAAAAGGCTTTGCATTGACGAAATCCACAAAGCTTGATGTATCCTCACAAAAAACCAGGTCTGGAATTCCTTCGTAATTAAATCCCTTAGGCTCAGCCAACATCGGATCGCTCAATATCTTATTTTTCCATACTACCGGCCTGGGTAATAAAAATTTCGGATTGAATGAGTAATTCGAAGCTGCCATATGGAGCCCATTGAATCCATCTGTGATAGATTTTTTCCAGCCTGCCAAATTAGTATTATCGAGAAGTAGCCATGGATAAAATGAAACCAGATGGGGCAAATCTGCAAGCACTTCATTTGCCGGAACAACCCATCGGTCCAACCAACGGGTAATCAACATAGTGGCAACACGTGCACACGATTCTTCAGATTTGAGAATGGCATTATCCCGATCCTTTTGCGTTAAAAAATCGGATGCACCAACCATTTCACGCAACGTATGCACCGGGTTAACCAGGCATTGTTGCCAAAGTTCGCTTGAGATATACGAAGGAGAATCCACGTGATCGGATCCATAAGTAAAGCCCAAGCATTCCAGCACTGGTTGATCCAGACTTTTCTTTGCCCATTCTATCGATTGAACCATGCGGTCCACTGCACTAAGCACACCGTCTCCCCAAGCCCAAGGGCGAAACTTTCCGCCAGTGATCGATCCCAGAATGCTGGATTCACCAATTGATCGCTTCCAACATCAAGATCCGCAGGAGAACGTACAGACTTCGTCAATGTCAGGTCGAATATATTGGAACCAAATTGATTCACTAACACAATCAATTTCACTCCGCTGAACGCTCTTGCGAGCGCAAGAACTTGCAGCCCTGTTGACCACTGCCCCTCGGTCAATAATTCCTGCAGATCATAATCGACCACCAATACATCAATATCTTGTAGCGGACTGTCATCACTCGTCGGTATCACTTGGGAATTGCGAATTCCATGCTGGCGATCGGCAACCAATTTCATCAATTCTCGACTCTTATCTTTTTCGAGAGCGACAATGTCCATGCTTGGGATTTTGAGCGCTTTAATTGCCTTGACCCATCCCTTGGACCGTTCAGGTTCGTCGTCTACGATGCGAATCCGTACCGGATGATTTTTCATTATCTTGCTTCCAGGAAAGTTCAAAAGCCGTCTTCATATTAGGAGACGGTTTTGTAAATTGCACATCACATCCAACCGATTGAGCCACCATGCGTACGATCGTCAGTCCAAGTCCGACACCTCCTAGACCAAGGCGCTTACGCTCATCGGATAGTTCAAGTCGCCGCTCAAATGGCTCAAATAATACGGAGGCCTCCTCCAAATCCACACCGACACCATTGTCCTCGACCAAAACGGACACTCGATTTCCTGATAATTGTTGGGTCGAAATTCGAATACGCTTCGCAGGAGTGTCGATTGTCGCGTTCACCGCATTCACGACGACATTCTGAAATATGGCAGACCATGCCGCTTGGGTAGCTTTTGGAAGTCGAAGATTTTCATCAATAGGGGCGATTTCGACCTTTGCGCTACGAAGCAATGGTTTTATGTCTAGAATTATACTTTCGATTAATGGTTTCAGCCGCATAGGAGCCTCCAGATCCCTATTGTCCGGTTCCATCAATGGAGACAAAAGCTTACGTGCGTCAGTTATTCGATTAACAAGCGAATCAAGGCCCTGTTTGATTTCACCAACATCTAACTCGGTCGAAAAATCCGGAGATAGTTCAGAAAGTTTAGCGATCGCATCCCGAAGCGCGGTAAGCTCCTTACCCAGTTCATGTTCCAATGCAATTGCGCCCATTCCTGCAGTGGCAAGAGCGCCAAGTAATATTCGCTCACGATGAAATCGCTTCTCGCGATCCTTCTCAATGCTAAATAATTCGGCAATTCGATTATCAATCGTATGCAATACCGCTGCGGCTTGCGGGGGAACATCGGCCCGCAAGTTTGATAGCCGCTCCCGAATTTCATCGAAGACGGGCTCGGTTGGTTTTATGGGCCGGCCGCCACCCAGCTCATCCTCCTTATATTTCCTTGCGGATGCAAGATATGCATAATAATCAAGACTCCATCGCACCAGAGTGCGAAGGTCATCCATGGCCGCATTGTCAATTAAGCGATCTCTCGTCACCTGAACATTGAGATGCGCACCTTTCTCACGCTGCTCCACGGATGCAACTTCTCGTTCATGATTCGTAGAAACATTCACGATTCCGAAAACACGCCCATTCGTAGGCAAAAAACGTAAATCGCCATCACCTCTCAGTTCATTTGGCACAAGCTTGGAGAGAATCAAGCGATGCGAATGATCGTATTCGAGACCGAGCCAATCATCACCTTCACCACCATAAAATGGCAGTCGAAAGTTTTGATCGTATATATGGACACCACCGAACTTTCGAAAATAGTCTCTCGCATCCTGGACTGCGATCCCACCTGATTGTTTTCCGGTCAGCTTGTATACGCGAATCCGAAAAGTAGCAAGATCAAGCGCACCATGCTTCAACGGATACTTCTTTTTTTCGGGCTTGCGCCCTTTAAGAGTGATGGTTACCGATGCCTCTTGGCCAGATCTACCGTCTTTAATCTCACCTTCAATTTCAGCTATCCAGCTAGCGAATGCCTGTCCAAGTTTAGTATCAAACGCGTCCTGTGATTTGTCCGATACTCCCTCCACATGAATATCGAATTTATCTTTAGGCTGTACGGCCCCATGCAATTGCGCTGGAGGACGAAGAAACCATAACTCGGTCGCCAAGCTCTCCAACATTTCATCGGTCCACTCTTGGTTAAGGCCCTCAATCCTGACACGTGTCCCATGACGAAAATCTGAAGGCAATGCGCCCTCAGCATCTGCGCGAAATACTGTTGCTCCTGCGTTGACAAGATCCTGGGTACTTTGTGCAGAATGCCAGTCAACATGCGCTCGAAAGGCGACGCCCAATTCCGCTCGCGACACACTCCAGAGATTAAGTATATTCCCCAAGAATTGTACTGATAAACGGCCAACGCCCTTTGAACCAGACACCTGTCTGCTGTAAAGTTTAGTTTCTGCAAGCCCTTGCTTATGAGTGGTACCAACCCGCATCCAATAATTCTTGAAGTCCTCTTTTGACATTCCATCGCCATTGTCGACAACTTCTATGGCGTCCGGCTCGAATCTGATATGCACTCGTGTGGCATCAGCGTCATAGGCATTCTTGACCAGCTCAGCAAGTGCCACAAATGGCTTACCAACGAGGCGCTCACCAAGTTCCTTCAGTAGCGCAGCCGCTACCGTGAAGGTATAGCGCTCCCCTTCGTCCCCGAGATCTTGTTGCTGCATGATATTCGGACCAGTCATCTCAAATTAGCCGCCTTTGGTTGCAACCCCTCCTTCGTTCAAGCGACGTACATCATGCCGCCAGGGAAAGGACTCTTTATCAAAGTATAGCTGCTACGTTGCACGCGCATAGGTAACAACGCCATAAGACGACACTACACGCTCGCCCACGCCTTGATGCCGCCAGAGAAATGAAGTATAATATCAAGAAAGGAGTTTGAAAATTGCAAATAGATGCGGTCGATTTGTTTTGCGGTGCGGGGGGACTTACGGCCGGCTTGCGTCAAGCTGGGGTGTCAGTGCGTGCTGGGTACGATATTGATCTACGCTGCAAATATGCTTACGAAAAAAACAATGGCGCAGAATTTATCGGCGAATCCGTCGAGACAGTGACTTCAGACCAGGTAATGGCTTGGTATAATTGCGAGTCTGTTAGACTATTGGCGGGTTGCGCGCCCTGCCAGCCCTTCTCTCGCTATAATCAAGGCAAGGACACTCGTAGCGATAAAAAATGGCCATTGCTGCGTTCGTTCAGGCGTCTTATTGAAGAAATTAGGCCCGAATTAGTTACGATGGAGAATGTGCCTGACGTGACAAAGCACGAGGTTTATCATGACTTCGTTGCTGGCTTGAAAAATGAAGGCTATTTTGTGTGGGCGGATGCAGTTTCATGCATTCAATATGGCCTACCACAGCAACGACGTAGACATGTATTACTGGCATCTAGGCTTGGCCCCATCAGTTTGATCGCACCGACACACGCGGATACGCCCGTCACCGTGGCAGATACGATCGGAAAACTCAGTCCTATCGAAGCGGGTGGATGCGATCCAGACGATCCATTACATCGGGCAGCACGACTTTCACCAATCAACTTCATGCGTATGCTGCACTCTCGTCCGGGCGGATCCTGGAGAGATTGGCCAGAGGAATTGCGTGCACACTGCCATCGAAAGAAAAGCGGAAAGACATATCCAAGCGTGTACGGTCGCATGTCTTGGGAGTTACCTAGCCCAACCATGACCACTTTGTGTTATGGCTTTGGAAATGGTCGTTTTGGCCATCCAGAGCAACATAGAGGCATTTCATTACGCGAAGCTGCTTTACTACAGTCCTTTCCCACCACATATGAATTCATGCCTGCCAATGAAATCAACTTCAAGGCCATTGGCCGCATGATCGGCAATGCAGTCCCTGTTCGTCTAGGCGAAGTCATAGGCGAGAGTCTCCAGGCTCATGTTCGAAATTGTCTTGAGCTAGGAATGCCTGTACGAGTCGATGCCTAAGCGTTGTTAGGCATTGAGTTTCGCATTCCCAGACTACCAACGTTCTCCATCCCAGCTCTTCAAGCTGCGCCTCATTGCGTTTATCACGCTCAATGTTCGCTTCGAATTTTCGCTGCCAGAATTCATAGTTCGACTTCGGTGTCGTTGTCAATCGACATCCTGTATGCCGATGCCAAAAACATCCATGAACGAAAATCACTGTCCTAAATTTTGGCAAAACAATATCAGGCGTCCCGGGCAGGTCCTTTCTATGCAAACGAAATCGTAGACCCAAAGAGTGTAGTGTCTGTCGAGCCGCAAGTTCCGGCTTAGTATTAGTACGTCGGACCGCTCGCATAATTTCATGACGATTCATTGCGCCCCAGTGTAGACATTTCAGCGAGCCACATCTCAACCTAACGCCGTCTTAGAAAGACATATTCACACCCAGAAAATTCATGGAAATTATTTTCTCTTACAATCTCACTTCTTAATAAATTCTCGTAGTTATAAAGCCCGGCTTGAAATATAAATATCTTTCATAGCATAATCTCCCCTTCTCGGGAGAGGACACGGCCGGAATCCACCCAACTTCCCCGGATTCTCCTTTAGCCAACGCCACGGACTAGCCCATACAGCGGACTTTCCCGACATGGTAAGCGTAGGTATTGATTCCGTCCTTCAGCCCGATCGGATCCGTTGATCCTGCAACGGGACCGACATTGGTTCGCCTCACCATAGCGCGCCCTGCGGGCTAAATTTTTTATTCGTACCGGCAGTGACAAAATACGATCCTTGACGACGATTAACGCTTTATCCGTATCAGTAAACCACCATTGAAAATCGGCGGGCTATACTATCGGGGAACTAACGCTCGTAGCACATTGTTTTTGCGTATTTTTCTCAGATATCTATTGCCCAACCTTTTGGTCTGGGTCGATGTTCCCGGTGGTGGTTTAGTCCCCCCGATGGTGTAGGGCTCACCTCCCGAACCGGGGGGAATCCATAGGATTCTCCCCATATGGAGGATGCGGCAATCACTTAAACCCGCATAGAATCCTTCCGCCTTAGTTAGGGACTTACATAATTAATTCCCTAATTGTCGCATCCCGGATGATCATATCAGCCAACGTATTTGGAAGCTGGCCCTCGCCCGACAAGCGATGGGTAAACTCCTAGCCTCGCTCCAGGCTGTAGCCACATGATCGTTCGCCTCCACAAGCAAGCCCGCACCACCCCTGCCATTCGCGCCGAAATCCAGGCTGCCAGCGGTACTCATGTCGAACTCGCCCAGCGCTTCAACGTCAGCGTCGCCACCATCATCAAATGGCGCAACGCGGAGAAGCCGCGCGAGCGGATGGTCGAGGACTGGGAGTTCCGGCTGGTCTACGGCTACGCCGAGAATTCCATGCGGCGCCTCATGGACCTCGTCTACCGCACCTGCCAGCGTCCGGACGACCTCATCAAGGCGGGACCCGCCAACGTCCGCACGATCGACCTGGACGGCCGGGAAACGCGCGTCCTGCGCGTCCGGCAGGGCAAGACGGGGAAGACCGTGGACATCGTGCTCGCGGGCGACCTGGAGCGCGTCGTGGACGAGCACATGGCCGCGCCGTCCGTCTGGCCGACCTTCGTGCATACCCGGGCGGACAAGCAGTACACCTACTCGGGGCTGGTGGCGATGTTCCGCCGCTACGTGGCGAAGGCGGGGCTCACCGACTTCGGCATCTACGACCTGAAGGGGAAGGGCGCCACGGACATGTACCGGGCCGGCACGCCCGTAGAGCGCATCCAGCAGCTCCTCGGCCACGAGTCCGTGACGACGACGGAAATCTACCTGAAGGCCCGGCTGCCCGACGTGGCGATGCCGAACATGCGGGAGATGAGGACGGAGACGCCGGAGAATATTCCCCAAGCGGGGAATATGCCGCTTAAAGAGGCACAAGGCCTCGTGCGGAAAACCGCACAAGGCCTTGATTCTATTGGTGGGGCGTCACAGATTCGAACTGTGGACCTACGGATTAAGAGTCCGCTGCTCTACCAGCTGAGCTAACGCCCCAAGTTTCCCTTGGTGGGTCGTGCGGGACTCGAACCTGCGACCAACGGATTAAAAGTCCGCTGCTCTACCGACTGAGCTAACGACCCTAGGGAGCCGCGCATTATAGCTGCGCTTTTCCGGGTGTCAACTCTTTCGAACATTGATTCGAGTTTGGCGGGGAACGATCGACCTTGCGGTTACACTAAGTCGTTTCCCGTTCGTCCGCCACAGGAGTCACGAGATGCGCATTTTGCACACCATGTTGAGAGTCGGCAACCTCGATCGTTCAATTTCTTTCTACACCGAGGTGCTGGGCATGCAATTGCTGCGCCGTAACGACTATCCGGACGGCCGCTTCACCCTGGCCTTCGTCGGCTACGGCCCGGAAGCCGAGGGCGCGGTGATCGAGCTGACCCACAACTGGGATACCGAACGCTACGAGCTCGGCAGCGGCTACGGCCATATCGCGATCGAGGTCGACGACGCCTACGCCACCTGCGACGCGGTCCGTGCCCGCGGCGGCAAGGTGACGCGCGAAGCCGGGCCGATGAAGCACGGCACCACCGTGATCGCCTTCGTCGAGGATCCGGACGGCTACAAGATCGAGTTCATCCAGAAGAAGGCCGACCCGGCCGCCCGGGACTAGGCCCGCCGCCGCCGGCTCGATCCCCGCCTTCCCTGCGGGCCGGTCTGTCTTACCACCCGCGCGGCGCTTCGCCGCCCGCACGATCAGGAGGGAATACCTTGCTTACCTCGATCCAGAAGTTCATCCACCACGAATCGGCCGGCGGCTTCGCGCTGATGGCCGCCACCGCGTTCGCGCTCGTCGTGGCCAACAGCCCGCTGGCCGCGCACTACGCCGCCCTGCTGCAGACGCCGACGGTGTTCGGCATCGGCGGCTTCGTCATCGACAAGCCGCTGCTCTTGTGGGTCAACGACGGCCTGATGGCGATCTTCTTCTACCTGGTCGGGCTCGAACTCAAGCGCGAGCTGCTCGAGGGCGAGCTGGCCGACCGGCGCCAGGCACTGCTGCCGGCGATCGCCGCGATCGGCGGCATGACGGTGCCGGCCCTGGTCTATCTCGCCTGCACCCAGGGCGATCCGCTCGCCTTGCGCGGCTGGGCGATCCCGACCGCCACCGACATCGCCTTCGCGCTCGGCGTGCTCACGCTGCTGGGCCGCCGCGTGCCGGCCGGCCTCAAGGTGTTCCTGGTGTCGCTGGCCATCATCGACGACCTCGGCGCAGTGCTGATCATCGCGCTGTTCTACAGCGAGGGCCTGTCGCTGGCCGCACTGGCGATCGCCGCCGGCTGCCTGCTGCTGCTCTACGCGCTCAACCGGCGCGGCGTGACCGACTGGTTCCCCTACCTGCTGATCGGGCTGGTGCTGTGGGCGGCAGTGCTCAAGTCGGGCGTGCACGCGACGCTGGCCGGGGTGGCGGCGGCCTTCTTCCTGCCGCTGCGCGCCCGCAATGCCCAGGGCGAATCGCCGCTGCGGGCGATGGAAGGCTCGCTGCACGGCTCGGTGGCCTTCTTCGTGCTGCCGGTGTTCGCCTTCTTCAATGCCGGCGTGCCGCTGGCCGGCATGGGCCCGGCCAGCCTGCTGGAGCCGGCCCCGCTGGGCATCGCGCTCGGCCTGCTGCTCGGCAAGCAGCTCGGCGTGTTCGGCTTCGCCTGGCTGGCGCTGCGCTCGGGCTGGGCAAGCTGCCCGAGGGCGTCGGGCTGCGCCATATCTACGGCGCGGCGGTGCTGTGCGGCATCGGCTTCACCATGAGCCTGTTCATCGCCGGCCTGGCCTTCGACGCCGAATCGGCCCGCCTGGCCGACGTCAGCCGGCTCGGTATCCTGGTCGGCTCGACGCTGTCGGCCATCATGGGCTACATCCTCCTGGCCCGCGCTCCCCGCTGAACCGGCCGGGCAAACCGGGCAAACGAAAAGCGCCCCGCGGGGCGCTTTTCGTTCGAATCCGATCCGGCGGCGGCGCTTACTTCTTCTTGGCCTGCGCGGCGCGTTCCTGCGCGATCAGCTCGTTCACCACCTGGAAGAACTTGTCCTCGGTGCCGGTCTTGCTCGGCGAGGTCTTGTACTTGCCGTTGATGATGAAGGTCGGCACGCCTTCGATGCGGTAGTCGCGCGACAGCTGGGTGGCGCGCGAGAAGCCGGCCTGGGCGCCGAAGGACTTGTAGGCCGCCTCGAACTTGGCGCGGTCGACGCCCTGCTTGGCCACCCAGTCGAACAGCGTCTTCTCTTCGCGCAGCTCGATGCCGTCCTTCTGGATCGCGTCGAACACCTTGGGCGTCAGCGCATCCACCTGGTTGAGCGCCTTCAGCGCGACGAACAGCTTGGCGTGGCCGGCCATGTCGCTGCGGCCGTCCCACATCACGTGCTCGCGGCGGAAGTTGACGTCCTTGGGCAGCTTCTTCTCCCAGGCCTCGACGCCGGGCTCGAGGTGGTAGCAGTGCGGGCAGCCGTACCAGAAGAATTCGATCACCTCGATCTTGCCCGGTTGCTCGACCGGCATCACGTTCGGCATGTAGTCGAAGTCGACGCCCGCGCGCGGCGCGGCCTGGGTGGAGAGGGCGGCCAGCGCGAGGCCGGCGGCGAGGACGCGGGCGAACAGCTTGGCGATCCGCATGGTGGCTCCTGTTTCGGTAGTCGGTTGGTCGGGGATTACTGCTTGACGAGGGTCGATTCGACGCCGTTCACCTTGAGCTGGGCGCGCACGCGGTCGATGTCCTCGGGCTTGCCCAGCGGGCCGACGCGCACGCGGTGCATCACGCCGCGGCCGGCGATCTCGGTGGTGGTGATGCTGGCCTCGACGCCCACCAGCGCGAGCTTGGCCTTGAGGTTGTCGGCATCGGTCTCGTTCTGGAAGGCGCCGACCTGCAGGTAGGCGCCCTTGGGCGGCACGACCGAGGCGGGCGGGGTGGCGTCGGCGGCTTTGGCCGGCGGCTGCGCCTTCGGTTCCCCGCCGCCGAGTTCGGGCAGCATGGTGTAGAAGTCGAAACGGTCGCCTTCCTGCGCCGGCGGGTTGCCGTGGGCGGCCGGCGCCGCGGGCGGAGCAGGCGGCTGGGCCGCCGGCAGCACGGCCGGCTGGGACGGCGCCGTGCTGCCGCCCTGCACGCCGGGCGACATCATCTCGGGCCCGCCGACACCCTTGCCGGCATTGGCCAGCGGCGCCGGCGGCTGGACCTTCTTGTTGAAGCCGGTCGGCAGCTTGTTGAAATAGAGCGCGCCGGCCACCGCCACCGCGATGCCGAGGCAGAGCCCGATGAACAAGCCGGCGAAGGCCGAGCTGCCGCCGTCCCCGCTGCGTCCGTTTCCGCCGCGCTTGCTGCCGTTGCCGGCCGGTTTCCTGCCGCTTTGCTTGTAATCCCTGCTCATGACCTGACTCGATGTGCGGCGGCGGCCGCGGATGAATGCGGCGCATTATAGCGGCGCATGCTGAATCGCCGCTTACTGTCCCGCGCCTTTGATGCGCTGCGGCAAAAGTAACGATTGCCCTATAATCGCGCCATCGCACCGTCCTGGAACCCGTGTTCATGCAAGACGCCTCCCCGAAAACCTGGTCGGGCCGCTTCTCCGAGCCCGTCGCCGAGCTGGTCAAGCGCTATACCGCCTCGGTGTCCTTCGACAAACGCCTGGCCGAATACGACATCCAGGGCTCGCTCGCCCACGCGCAGATGCTGAACAAGGTGGGCGTGCTGAGCGAGGCCGACCTGTCCGCCATCACCGGCGGCATGAGCCAGATCCTGGCCGCGATCCGCGGCGGCAGCTTCGACTGGTCGCTCGACCTCGAAGACGTCCACATGAACATCGAGAAGCGGCTGACCGACCTGATCGGCGATGCCGGCAAGCGCCTGCACACCGGCCGCAGCCGCAACGACCAGGTCGCCACCGACATCCGGCTGTGGCTGCGCCACGAGATCGACGCGCTGGTGCACCTGGCCGAGGACCTGCAGCGCGCGCTGATCGAGCTGGCCGAGCCGAACGCCGAGACCGTGATGCCCGGCTTCACCCACCTGCAGGTGGCCCAGCCGATCACCTTCGGCCACCACTTGATGGCCTACGTCGAGATGCTGGCCCGCGACGTCGAGCGGCTGCTGGATGCCCGCAAGCGCGTCAACCGGCTGCCGCTGGGCGCCGCCGCGCTGGCCGGCACCAGCTACCCGATCGACCGCGAGTTCGTCGCCCGCCAGCTCGGTTTCGACGAGGTCTGCTACAACTCGCTCGACGCCGTCAGCGACCGCGACTTCGCGATCGAATTCACCGCCGCCGCCGCGCTGGTCATGACCCACCTGTCGCGCCTGTCGGAAGAGCTGGTGCTGTGGATCAACCCGCGCTTCGGCTTCATCGACATGGCCGACCGCTACTGCACCGGCTCGTCGATCATGCCGCAGAAGAAGAACCCCGACGTGCCCGAGCTGGTGCGCGGCAAGACCGGCCGCGTCAACGGCCACCTGATGGCGCTGCTGACGCTGATGAAGGCCCAGCCGCTGGCCTACAACAAGGACAACCAGGAGGACAAGGAGCCGCTGTTCGACACCGTCGACACCTTGTCCGCCACCCTGCGCATCGTCGCCGACATGATGCGCGGCGTGGTGGTGAAGCCCGAGGCGATGCGCCGCGCCGTCAAGCAGGGCTACGCCACCGCGACCGACCTGGCCGACTACCTGGTCAAGAAGGGCCTGCCGTTCCGCGATGCGCACGAGGCGGTCGCGCTGGCGGTGCGCTACGCCGGCGAGCAGCGCAAGGACCTGGCCGAGCTGAGCCTGGTCGAGCTCGGCACCTTCTCGCCGCTGATCGCGGCCGACGTGTTCGACGTGCTGACGCCCGAGGGCTCGCTGGCCAGCCGCAACCACGTCGGCGGCACCGCGCCGGCCCAGGTCCGCGCCGCCATCGCCCGCGTCCGCGCCCGGCTCGGCGACGCCTGATGGCGGCTGCGCCGCTGGCCTGGCAGTGGGTCCGGCTCGACCGGCTCGACGCGCTGCAATGGCATGAGGTCGCCGTGCTGCGCCAGGCGGTGTTCATCGTCGAGCAGACCTGCCCCTATCCCGACCTAGACGCGCTCGATCCGCCCAGCCTGCACCTCTTGGGCCGCGACGCAGCCGGCACGCTGCAGGCCTATCTGCGGCTGGTGCCGGCCGGCCTCAAGTACGCCACGCCCTCGCTCGGCCGCATCCTGACCGCCCCCGCCGCCCGCGGCGGCGGCAGCGGCCGCGCGCTGGTGCGCGAAGGGCTGGCCGGCCATGCGCGGCACTATCCCGGCCAGGCCAACACCATCGGCGCCCAGGCCCACCTGGCCGACTTCTATCGCTCGCTCGGCTTCGCGCCGGCCAGCGAGGTCTATCTCGAAGACGAGATCCCGCACCTCGACATGGTCTGGCAGCCGGCCGGCTGAAGCGCCGCCGGCCGCGCCACCGCATCACCGCTCCCGCAGAGGCTTTCCCATGCACAGCAACCGCTCCCTCCCGCTCTACCGCCCGCGCCGCATGCGCCACGACGAATTCAGCCGCCGGCTGATGCGCGAACACGTGCTGACCACCAACGACCTGATCTGGCCGGTGTTCGTGCTCGACGGCGAGGGCCGGCGCGAGGAGCCGGTGGCGTCGATGCCGGGCGTGAGCCGGCTGAGCCTGGAGTCGCTGCTGCCGCAGGTCGAGGAAGCGGTCGCGCTCGGCATCCCGGCGCTGGCGCTGTTCCCGGTGATCCAGGGCGAGAAGACCGCCGACGGCCGCGCCGCCTACGACCCGGACGGCCTGGTGCCGCGCGTGGTGCGCGCGCTCAAGGCCCGCTTCCCCGAACTCGGCCTGATCACTGACGGCGCGCTCGACCCCTATACCAGCCACGGCCAGGACGGCCTGATCGACGACAGCGGCTACGTGCTCAACGACGAGACGGTCGAAGTGCTGATCAAGCAGGCGCTCTGCCATGCCGAGGCCGGCGCCGACGTGTTCGCGCCGAGCGACATGATGGACGGCCGGGTCGGCGCGGTGCGCCAGGCGCTCGACGAGGCCGGCCACATCCACATGCGCATCATGGCCTACTCGGCCAAGTACGCCTCGGCCTACTACGGCCCGTTCCGCGACGCGGTCGGCTCGGCCGCCAACCTCGGCCGCGCCGACAAGCAGACCTACCAGATGGACCCGGCCAACGGCGACGAGGCGCTGCACGAGGTGGCGCTGGACCTGGCCGAGGGCGCCGACATGGTGATGGTGAAGCCGGGCCTGCCCTACCTCGACATCGTGCGCCGGGTGAAGGACGAATTCCGCGTGCCGACCTACGTCTACCAGGTATCGGGCGAGTACGCGATGATCCAGGCCGCCGCGCAGAACGGCTGGATCGACGAGCGCAAGGTGGCGCTCGAATCGCTGATCGCGATGAAGCGCGCCGGCGCCGACGGCATCCTGACGTATTTCGCGCCCAAGGCGGCGCGCTGGCTGCGCGGCTGAGGCGGCGGCGCCCAAAGCCTTACCGCAGAGGACGCCGAGGACGCGGAGGAAGGCCCGTCGGATCGGCCTGCAGATCGCTCAAGTCCGGGCCTTGTCAGGCCGCCAGCTTCCTCTGCGTCCTCGGCGTCCTCTGCGGTAAAACGCCCTTGGCAACCCGTGATGGACCGCTGCCGCACGGACACCGCCGGCACGCCCGCGCAGACGGACGGCAACGACCCGGTAGGCGCCCATACCGGCCTCTATAATCAGCGGTGACCTCCTCGCCGGCACCCGCCATGCCCCAGTCTTCCGCCCCGCTAGCCCGCACCGCCGTCACCTGGCGCGCTTTCCTGCGGGCGCGGAGCAGCGTGCTGGCCTCGATCGTGGCGATGAGCATCGGGGTGGCCGGGCTGATCGGCTGGGAGCTGCGCCAGTCCTACCGCGATACCCGCAGCGCCGCCCAGCTGGCGGCCAAGAACCTGTCGCTGCTGCTCAAGGAGCAGCTCGACGGCGCCTTCCGCGAGACCGACCTGGTGCTGCGCGACCTGGTCGGCAAGGTGCCGCCGGCCACCGTGGCGCGGCTGGCCGAGCTGCCCGAGGCCGAGCGCAGCCGGCTGGGCGAATTGCTCGGCGAGAAGCTCGCCACCCTGCCGCAGGTGGAGACGCTGGCGCTGCTGTCGCCCGACGGCCGCACCGCGCTGACGCCAGACCGGCTGGCCGAGGCCGACGCCGGCCAGCAGGCCTTCTTCCGCCACCTGCGCGAGAACCCCGGCCAGGCGCTGTCGTTCTCGCCGCCGTTCCAACTGCCGCATTCGACCGAGCTCGGCTTCGTGGTCGCGCGCCGCATCGACGGCGCCGGCAGCCAGCTCGGCGGCGCCGCCACCGCGCTGGTCAAGCTCGAATACTTCAACCAGCTGGCGCGCCGGCTCGAAGCGGTCGACGGCAGCGCCTTCACCCTGCTCGACAACGACCTGGTGCTGGTCGGCCGCTATCCCGACCTGCCCGGCATGGTCGGCAAGCAGGTGCGCGACGCGGCCTGGCTCACCGACTGGGTGAACGGCCGCAGCACCGGCTACGCGGTATTCGCCTCGCCCTACGACCGGGTCGAGCGCGGTTTCTACTTCCACCGGCTGGAGAACTTCCCCTTCATCGTCTTCGTCGGCGTGCCCGAGCACGCCTATTTCGCCGACTGGCGGCTCAAGGCCGCGGCCTACGTGACGGCCTACCTGCTGCTGTTGGTGTTCTCCTTCGGCACCGCCTGGCGCGGCTGGCGCGAGCAGCAGCTGGCGCTGCAGATCCAGGCCGGCAGCCAGCGCCGGCAGGAGCAGGACGCCCACATCCTGCGCGCGCTCGACACGCTGTCGCGCCCCTTGCTGCTGGTGCGCGGCGACAGCGGCGAGATCCTGGCCGCCAACCAGAGCGCCGGCCTGCTGTTCGGCTGCAGCGCGGCCCAGCTGACCGGCCGGCCGGTCGACTCGCTCTACCTGCGCGGCGAGCACCATGCCGAGATCGCCGCCCAGCTGGCCCAGCACAAGGCGCTCAGCGAGTACGAGCTCAAGCTCAAGCGCTGCGACGGCGAAAGCTTCTGGGCCTCGCTGTCGGCCTCGCTGATCGAATACCAGGGCGAGACCGCCTACTTCGTCGGCTTCATCGACATCAGCGAGCGCAAGGCGGCGCAGGAAACGCTGTGGCGCCGCGCCACGATCGATCCGCTGACCGGCGTGGCCAACCGCGGCTATTTCCTCGAACGCGCCCAGCAGGAATGGCAGCGGGCGCTGCGCTACGACCATCCGCTCGGACTGATGCTGCTCGACCTGGACCATTTCAAGTCGATCAACGACCGCTACGGCCACGATGCCGGCGACCGCGTGCTGCGCGCCTTCACCGATGCCATCCGCCAGCAGCTGCGCGAGACCGACCTGCTCGGCCGGCTCGGCGGCGAGGAATTCGCGGTGCTGCTGCCCGAGGAAAATGAACGCGGCCTGCTGGACGCTGCCGAACGGCTGCGCGCCGTCACCGCCGCCACCGCGATCAAGCTGCCCGGCGGGTCGGTGCTGAGCGTCACGGTCAGCATCGGCTGCACGCTGTCCGAATCGACCAGCCCGGATGTCGACAGCCTGCTCAAGGAGGCCGACCTGGCGCTGTACGCCGCCAAGCGCGACGGCCGCGACCGGGTGGCGCGCTACCGCCCCGAAATGACCACCCCGCTGATCCCCAGCCCCGGAGAAACGCCATGAAGCTCTACTACGCCCCCGGCGCCTGCTCGCTGTCGCCGCATATCGCGCTGCAGGAGTCCGGCCTCGCCTTCACGCTCGAGCGCGTCGACCTCAAGGCCCACCGCACCGAGCGCGACACCGACTACTACACCATCAACCCCAAGGGCTACGTGCCGGCGCTGGAGCTCGACGACGGCGCGCTGATCACCGAGGGCCCGGCCATCCTGCAATACGTGGCCGACCGCGCGCCCGAGGCCAATCTCGCCCCGGCCGCCGGCAGCTTCGAGCGGGTGCGGCTGCAGGAATGGCTCAACTTCCTCAGCACCGAGGTGCACAAGGGCTTCTCGCCGCTGTGGAACAGCGCGGCGCCGGCCGAGACGCGGCAGGCGGCGCAGGACAAGCTGTTCACCCGGCTCGACTGGCTCGACGGCCAGCTGCGCGAGCGCGACTACCTGATGGGCGCGCAGTTCGGCGTGGCCGACGGCTACCTGTTCACGCTGCTCAACTGGTGCAACTTCCTCAAGATCGGCCTGGACCGCTGGCCGGCGCTGCAACGCTACGCCGCCCGCGTCGCCGCCCGGCCCGCCGTGCTCGCCGCGCTGCGCGCCGAAGGCCTGGCCTGAGGGTGCCGAAGATGGAATGCCGGCCGCGCTGCGCCGCCTGCTGCATCGCCCCGTCGATCAGCTCGCCGATCCCCGGCATGCCCGACGGCAAGCCGGCCGGCGTGCCGTGCATCCAGCTCGATGAAGAATTGCGCTGCAGGATCTTCGGCCGGCCCGAACGGCCGGCCGTCTGCGGCGGGCTCAAGGCCAGCGAGGAGATGTGCGGCGACGACCGCGGCCAGGCGCTGCGCTTCCTCGGCTGGCTCGAACGCGAGACCGGCAGCTTCGCGCCGACGCCCGGCGCGGCTCGGCCGGGCCACTAGCCAGGTCGACATCCGGCACCCCGTAGGCGCGGCTTCAGCCGCGATCGATCATGGGTGGCACGACCGCCGATTCGCGGCTGAAGCCGCGCCTACGGGCGATCACCCCTCAATTACATAAAGCGCTGCGGATCGACCTTCCACTTGGCCGGACTCTCGTGGCTCACGATCCGGTCCGCCCCGCCCTTGCCCATCGGCTTGGCCAGGTCGAGCTCGAACGGCGGCAGATAGCCGCGCCGCACGTCGAAGAACACCTTGACCCTGGGCTGCAGCAGGCTGTCCTCGTTGTGCTCGGTCACCACCCCGAGCCGCTGGCTTTCCAGCAGCACCAGCGTGCCGACCGGGTAGATGCCGATGCAGCGCATGAAGGCCTTCACCAGCGCCGGGTCGAAGTGGTGCTTGCTCCATTCGAAGATCTTGCGCAGCGCGTCGGTCGCCGGCATGCCCTTGTGGTAGCAGCGGTCGGCGGTGATCGCGTCGTAGACGTCGACGATGGCGGCCATCCTGGTCAGCGTGCTGATCTGGTCGCCGGCCAGCTTGTGCGGGTAGCCCGAGCCGTCGACGCGCTCGTGGTGGTGCAGCGTGATGTCGAGCGGGATCTCGCCCACGCCGGGCGTCTTGAGCAGGATCGCGTGGCCGTCGCTCGGGTGGCGGCGGATGATCTCGAATTCCTCGTCGGTGAGCCGGCCGGGCTTGTTGAGGATCGCGTCGGGCACCAGCGCCTTGCCGGTGTCGTGCAACAGGCCGCCGAGGCCGGCCTGGCGGGTGGTCTCGGCGTCGAGCCCGACCGAGCGGCAGAACGCCACCATGAAGGTGCAGACGCTGACCGAGTGCAGGAAGGTGTAGTCGTCCTTGTTCTTGATGTGCATCAGCCCGATCAGCGCGCCCGAATTGCGCAGGATCGATTCGGTGATGCCGGTCACCATCGGCTCGACCGCCTCCATCGCCACCGCGCGCCCCAGCCGCACGTCGGCCATCACGTTGCGCACCAGGTTGGCGGCCTGGCTCTTGATGGCGCGCGCGCGGCCCATCTCCTCGGCGGTCGAGACGCGGATCGAGGCCGCCGGCCCGGCCGCGGCGATCGCGATCATTTCGCGCTCGAGCTCGCGCTGCACCTCGTCCTGGGTCGGCGCGTCGGGAACATCGAGGCCGCGGTCGGTGTCGATGTAGACCTCGTGGATGCCGCAGGAGACGATGGTCTCGATGTCGCGGTCGTCGCGGAGCAGGAAGGCCGAACGCATGAAGGGATGGACCGACCAGTCGGCGCCCAGATCGTGGATGTACATCCCGACCTTGAGCTCGTTCGAGGCAACGCGTTTGATCATGCTGGGTGCACTCCGCCGTTTTCGTTATTCGTCGCCCGCGACGACCCGGCCGCACTGCGGCGCCGGTCATCCATTCTAGGCGCTGGCGGCGCCCGGTTCCGGCCTTCGGCCGCACGTCCGACGCATATAATCCGTGCTGCGCCGCACCACCTCCGATTCCCTTCCACTATTTTAGACATTCCTGATGGACATCATCCTGCTGTGCAAGGCCCTGCTGATGGGCGTGGTCGAAGGCCTGACCGAATTCCTGCCGATCTCGAGCACCGGCCACCTGATCCTGGCCGGCCACCTGCTCGGCTTCCTCGACAAGGAGAAGCGCGACGTCTTCGAGATCTTCATCCAGCTCGGCGCCATGCTGGCAGTGGTATGGGAGTACCGCGCGCGGCTGGCCGGCGCGATCCTGCACGCGCGCGAACCGGGGCCGGGGCGCCGCCTGCTGGTCAACCTGGCGGTGGCGGCGGTACCGGCGCTGGCGCTGGGCAAGCTCTTGGGCGAGCAGATCAAGGCGGTGCTGTTCAATCCGGTGGCGGTGGCGATCGCCTTCATCGTCGGCGGCTTCGTCATCCTGTGGGCCGAGAAGCGCGAACACCGCGTGACGGTGCAGACGCTGGACGACCTCGGCCCGCTCGATGCGCTCAAGGTCGGCCTGGCGCAATGCCTGGCGCTGATCCCGGGCACTTCGCGCTCGGGCAGCACCATCATCGGCGGGCTGTTCTTCGGCCTGTCGCGCCGCGCCGCCACCGAGTTCAGCTTCCTGCTCGGCATCCCGGTGCTCGGCACGGCATCGCTGTACAGCGTGTACAAGCACCGCCATGCGCTCGGCAGCGAGGACGTGGCGCTGTTCGCCGCCGGCTTCGTGGCGAGCTTCGTGTTCGCGCTGATCGCGGTACGCGCGCTGCTGCGCTTCGTCGCCAACCACGATTTCGTGCCGTTCGCCTGGTACCGCATCGGCTTCGGCCTGCTGGTGCTGGCGACGGCGTATAGCGGGCTGGTGAACTGGTCGGCTTGACCAGGACGGCCAGGCACGGTGTCGTAGGAGCGGCTTCAGCCGCGAATCGCGATCAATCCCGTTGCGCGTTCGCGGCTGAAGCCGCTCCTACGGTTGCGATGCGCGCAAATCGCCGATGCGATGGCACGGCCGATTCGAAAATACACCGCCGAGGACGCCAAGGACGCGGAGGAAAACGGGCTGGTCGAGGGTAACCACAGGCGGCTCGAGCGAATGGCTTTTACCTCTGCGTCCTTTGCGTCCTCTGCGGTAAGCGTCTTTCCTCCTCCCGTCCGACGGAAGCATCTACCGGTGATCTGTCGGCGAGCCGTTCAGGACTTCGCCTTGGCGCGCGGATGCGCGGCGTCGTACACCGCCGCCAGCCGGTCGAAGTCGAGGTGGGTATAGATCTGGGTGCTGGCGATGCTGGCATGCCCCAGCAGCTCCTGCGTCGCGCGCAGGTCGCCGCTGCCCTGCAGGAAATGGCTGGCGCAGGCATGGCGCAAGCGGTGCGGATGCAGCTTGTCGGCGAGACCCAGCCGGTCCGACCACTGCGACAGCCGCTGCTGCACCGCGCGCACGCCGATACGGCCGCCGAGCCGGCTCACGAACAGCGCCGGCTCGCCCGGCCGCGCCAGCGTGCCGCGCTCGGCCAGCCAGGTATCGAGCGCCGCGCGCGCGGCCGCGCCGACCGGCACGGTGCGCGTCTTGCCGCCCTTGCCCAGTACCCGCAGCATCGTGCCGGCCTCTTCGAAATCGGCCAGGTCGGCGCCGACCAGCTCGGACACCCGCAGGCCGGAGGAATAGGCCAGTTCGAAGATCGCACGGTCGCGCCGCGCCAGCGGTTCGTCCTGGTCGAGCGAGTCGAGGAAGCCGGCCGCCGCATCGACGCCGACCGGCCGCGGCAGCTTCTTCTCGGCACGCGGCGCCTTGATGCCGGCGACCGGGTCAGCCTCCACCACCCCTCGCGCCGCAGCAGGCGGAACCAGGCGCGCCAGGCGCTGAGCCGCCGCGCGATGCTGCGCGGATCGTGGCCGCGCTGGCGCAGCTGGCGCACGCAGCCGCGGATCGCCCGCGGCGTCAGCGCTTCCAGCGGCGTCGCGCCGGCCAGCTCGAGCAAGAGGCGCGCATCGGCCAGGTAGGCTTCGCGCGTGGCGGCCGAGCGGCCGGCCTCGCCGGCCAGGTGGCGTTCGAAGCGCTCGAGCGCGCTCGGGCCGGCGGCCGTCATCGCGTCAATCGATGCAGCGCGCCAGCACGGCGGCCGCCAGTTCGCCGATGCGCGCCAGGTAGAGCGTGCCCATCTCGGGATAGAAGCGCTGCGGGTCCTCGCTGGCCAGCACCAGCAGGCCGAACGGGCCGTCCTCGCCCTTGAGCGCGACCTGGGCGAACGACTTGAGCCGCGGCGCCGATTCGCCGAGCCAGCCGAGCACCTCGTCGGTCACGTAGGGGCCGCAGTAGGGCGTGGCCAGGCTGTGCGCCAGCTCGCGCACGGCGTCGCCGACCGGGGCGAACTCGGCCAGGGTCTCGTCCGCTTCGCCGCCCCACAGCCGCACCGCCACGTGCGGCACGCGGAAATGCTCCTGCAGGTGGTAGTTCAGCGTGCCGAGCACGCCGGCCAGGTCGCGCGACTGCAGCAGCGCCACGCACAGCTTGTGCACCTTGTCGCCGATCTGGTCGTTCTCCTCGCCGAACTGCAGCAGCTCGCCGAGCTTGCCCTCGAGCAGCTTGTTCTTCTCGCGCAGGGTCAGGATCTGCCTCTCGGCCAGCGGGATGGCGCGGCCGCCGTGCGGATGGGGGATGAAGATCTCGGCGACCAGGTCGGCGTATTCCTCGAAGAATTCCGGATTGGCTTGCAGCCAGCTGGCGACGTCGGCGGCGGGCAGGGACATGGGCGGATCTCGTGTCGATTACGGTTGGGAAGAAGCGGCCAGCAGCGCAGGCAGGCCGGCCATGTCGGCGAAGGCGACCACGCCCGGCGGCACCGGCTGGCTGCCGTCTGGATCATAGAAAAAGGCCGGCATGCCGGCCGCCAGCGCGGCCTCGACGCCGACCGGGCTGTCCTCGATCACCGCGCAGCGCGCGGGCGCCGCGCCCATGCTGGCGGCGGCGTGGCGGAACAGCGCCGGATCGGGCTTCCAGGCGCCGACGTCGTAGGCGCTGTAGAGCCGGTCGCCGAAATGGCCGAGCAGGCCGGTGGCGCGCAGGCCGTGCTCGATCTTGGCGCGCGGGCCGTTGGAGGCGACGCACTTGGGCTGCGCCAGCGCGGCCAGCATGGCGGCGACGCCGTCGATCGGCCGCAGCGCGGCGTCGTACAGCTGCGCCACGCGGGCGCGCCAGCGCGCCTCCATGCCGTCGTCGAAGCGCACGCCGTGGCGGGCCTCGAGGTCGTCGAACAGCGTGCGCAGGCGCCAGGCCAGGTAGCGCCGCTGCATGTCGGCGGCGTCCTCCTCGATGCCGAGCAGCGCCAACTCCTCGGCCATCGCGCGATGGCCGATCGGCTCGCTGTCGATCAGCGTGCCGTCGCAGTCGAAGATCAAACAGTCAAAGCTCAATTTCGCCCTCGAACACGGTGACTGCCGGACCGGTCATCAGTACCGGCTGGCCCGGGCCGTCCCAGCGGACGGTCAACTGGCCGCCGCGCGCCTGCACCCGCACCGTGGCATCGAGCAGGCCGCGGCGGATGCCGGACACCACCGCGGCGCAGGCGCCGGTGCCGCAGGCCAGCGTCTCGCCGGCGCCGCGCTCGAACACCCGCAGGCGGATTTCGCCGCGCGAGACGATCTGCATGAAGCCGGCGTTCACGCGCGCCGGGAAGCGCGGGTGATGCTCGATCTGCGGCCCCTCGGCCGCCACCGGCGCGGTATCGACGTCGTCGACCAGCTGCACCGCGTGCGGATTGCCCATCGACACCACGCCGATCTCGACGCTGCGCTCGGCCAGCTGCAGCGGGTAGGTGACGGCTTCGGCATCGGCGATGAACGGGATTTCGGCCGGCACGAAGCGCGGCGCGCCCATGTCGACGGTGACCAGGCCGTCGTCCTCGAGCTGCGGCGCGATCAGCCCGCGCGCAGTCTGGACCCGGATGCGGCGCTTGTCGGTGAGGCCTTGCTCGGTGACGAAGCGGACGAAGCAGCGCGCGCCGTTGCCGCACTGCTCGACCTCGCCGCCGTCGCTGTTGAAGATGCGGTAGCGGAAGTCGGCCTCGGCCTCGGTCGGCGGCTCGACCAGCAGGATCTGGTCGCAGCCGACGCCGAAATGGCGGTCGCCGAGCGCGCGGTACTGCGCCGGGCTGAGGTCGATGGACTGGCGGACGCCGTCGAGCACGACGAAGTCGTTGCCCAGGCCCTGCATCTTGGTGAAGCGGAGTTTCATCGCGGGAATCGGGGAAGCGGCCGGCACGGCCATTGACCGTGGGTTTAACCGCATGGCGGGGCGCCGTCAACCCGCGCGTGGCCCCATCCCGCGATGCAGGCCGCTCCGTTGGCGAAAGCGGGCCGGGCCGCTCAGGCCGGGGCGGCCGACGGCAGGCGGCCGCCGGTACGCGCCAGCGCCGCCAGCGCGACCTGCTCGAAGCGCTCGACGATGGCCTCCCAGCCCAGGCCCTGCGCGGTGCGGCGCGCGGCGGCGCCGTATTCGCGCATCAGCACCGGGTAGCGCGCGGCATAGCAGGCCTGCTCGACGAAATCGTCGCCGTCGTCGAAACGCGCGGTGAGGCCGTTGTCGCGATGGCGGATATGGGCGCGCGCGGCGGCATAGTCGTAGGCGACCACTCCGAGGCCACTGGCCATCGCCTCGACCGTGACGTTGCCGTAGGTCTCGGTGGTGCTGCCGAACAGGAACACGTCGCCCGAGGCGTAGTGGCGTGCCAGCGCCTCGCCGCGCTGCATGCCGGCGAAGCAGTGGTCCGGATGGGCGGCCTGCAGCGCGGCGCGCTCGGGCCGTCGCCGACCCACACCAGCCGGCTGTCGGGCCGGATCGCGCGCATCGCGTTGAAGGCGGCCAGCACCAGCGGCAGGTTCTTCTCGGCGGCCAGGCGGCCGACGTAGATCGCCACCTGGGTGGTTTCCTGCGCGCCCCAGCCGGCGCGCAGGCCGGCCGAACGCTTGGCCGGGTCGAACAGGCCGGTGTCGACGCCGCGCGCCACCACTTCGAGATGGCCGAAGCCCTGGCCGTCGAGCCGGGCGCGCACGTCTTCGCTCGGCACCAGCGTGGCCAGGTTGCGGTTGTGGAAGGCGCGCAGGTAGCCGCGCACCGGCCGCTCGAGCCAGCCGAGGCCGTAATGGGCGCTGTAGCTGTGGAAATTGGTGTGGAACTCGGACAGCGCCGGGATGCCGAGCTTGCGCGCGGCCCGCAGCGCGCTCCAGCCCAGCGGCCCCTCGGTGACGGCGACCACCAGGTCGGGCCGCTCGGCGCGCCAGCGCTTGAGCAGCCGGCCGGTCGCCGGCAGGCCGAACTTGAGGTCGGGATAGCGCGGAATGCCGAGGCCGCGCACCAGCAGGTCGCCGCCCGGGACGGCGGCCGCGGATGCCGGCCCGCCCGACGCAGCGGCGCCCGGGCCGTCGCCGGCCTGGCGCGGCCGCACCAGCTCGACGCGGTGGCCGCGGGCGCGCAGGCCGTCGACCATGCGGCCGCAGGTCATGGCCACGCCGTTCACTTCGGGCGGATAGGTTTCGGTGATCAGGGCGAGGTGGAGGCGTCGTGCGGTCATGACGCCGCAGACTGCGGCGGAGGCGTGTCGATGCCGTGACGCCGGCATGAAGCTTCGATGAAGGCGGATTGCCGGCAAGGTCTCGATCGCGCGGCCGGCAAGACGGTCGAGCAGACCATCGGCGCAACGTCGGAGATGCTGCGGCCGTGGGCCGGGTTCTATACCCGACAGCCGCCTCGATCGGCAGCGCTGTCGGGCGTAAAGCCCGACCTGCCGATCCGGCCGACGCAGCCCTAGTCGCGGAACGCCGGATCGTCGCGCTTGAGCTCGGCCTCGATCAGCGCGTAGACGCGATCGCGCAAGGCCGCCACGTCGTCCTCGCCGAGGCCGGCGGTCGGCACCGGCGGCAGCCAGCGGAAGATCAGCCGGCCCGGCCGGAACCACAGCGTGTTGAGCTGCTGCACGCTGCGCATGCGCAATTGCACGAAGGGCTGGATCGGCACCTGGGCGGCGATGGCGGCGCGGAAGGCGCCGTCGCGGAACGGCTGCAAGGGCGCTGCGGTGCGGTTGCGGGTGCCTTCGGGGAACAGCAGCACCGGCCAGCCCTCGGCCAGCGCCCGTGCCAGCGCCTGGGCGCCGGCGCGGCGGCTGTCGGCCGAATCGCGCGCCACCAGCACCGCGAAGCTGCGGAACAGGAATCCCAGCAGCGGCATGCGGGCGAATTCCTGCTTGGCCAGCACTTTCACCGGCCGGGCGCAGGCGACGGCGCAGACCGGCATGTCGAGCAGGTTGCAGTGATTGCCGACCAGCACGTGGGCCGGCTGCCACACCGCCTGGCCCTCGACGCGGATGCGCACGCCGGTCAGCAGCGACCACAGCCGCATCGCGACGCGGTTGGCGCCGAACATCAGGGCCAGCCGCGGCCGGTCGGACAGGAAGGAAGCGACGACGTAGAACGGCATGACGCCGACCACGCCGGCCATGAACAGCAGGCCGAGGTAGATGCCGTAAAACGCCTGCAGCACGCGCATGTTGGGTCCGTCGCCAGAAAGGAGGGCGGATTCTACCGCGGAGCAGGCCGTCGACGCGGCGGCATATCGAGCGCTTGCCTTGCGGCCGCCGCACTGTGCCCGCGGCGCCCATGCGCCGCAGCCCCGGTCAGATCTTGCCGTCGAGCCCCAACTGCATGTGCAGCTCGCAGACGCCGGCCGGCACCGGCTCGCTGAAGTGGAAGCCCTGCATCTTCTCGACCCCGAGCCCCTGCAGGAAGCGCGCCGCGTCGAGCGTCTCGACGCCCTCGACCACCACTTCCATGCCGAGCGAATGGGCCATCTGCACGATCGCCTGCATGATGCGGCGGCCGGCCTCCTGGTTGAGCCGGGCGGTGAAGCTGAGGTCGACCTTGAGCACGTCGACCGGCATGTCGTGCAGCTGCGACAGCGAGGAATAGCCGGTGCCGAAATCGTCGATGGCGATGCGGAAGCCGGCCTCGTGCAGCTGGCGCAGGTGGCGCGACTGGCGCGCGTGGTCGGTCAGCGCCAGGCTCTCGGTCACCTCGATCATTACGTCGGCGGGCCTGAGGCCGTATTCCTCGACCGTGGCGATCAGGTTCTTCACGAAGCGCGGCGAGAACAGCAGGTTGCGCGAGACGTTGAGCGCCAGCTGCTGCTTGAGGCCGCGCTCGCGCCAGCCCTTGAGCTTGGTCAGCGCCTGCACCGTGATCTGCTCGGACAGCTCGCTGATCAGGCCGAGCTTCTCGGCCATGGGGATGAACAGCTGCGGCGTGATCCAGCCGGCCACGTCGTCGTGCCAGCGCGCCAGCGCCTCGACGCTGCTGACCTCGCCGGTGCGGGCGTTGACGATCGGCTGATAGAACACCTGCAGCTCGTTGCCGAGCACGGCGTGGTTGAGCCGCGTCTGGATCGCCATGTGCTCGCGGCCGATGCTCTTCAGGTGGACGATGTCGCCGTAGAACTGCACGTTGTTCCGGCCCATCGCCTTGGCGTGGTACATGGTGCTGTCGGCGGCGCGCAGCAGCGATTCGGCGTTGTCGGCGTTGTCGGGGTAGACCGCCATGCCGATCGAGATGGTCGGCCGCGTCTCGATGCCCTCCAGCACCACGCCCTGGCGGGCGATCTCGCGCAGCCGCTCGGCCACGTTGCTCAGCGTGGCGAGATCGGGCAGGTCGGGCAGCATCACGATGAATTCGTCGCCGCCCCAGCGCGCCAGCACGTCCTCCTCGCGCAGCACCGAGCGGATCTGCCGCGCCAGCGTGGCCAGCACCTGGTCGCCGGCCTGGTGGCCGAAGGCGTCGTTGATCTGCTTGAAATGGTCGAGGTCGATGAAGCCGAGCGCGACCCGGCTGCCGTGGCGGCGCGCGCGCGCCAGCGCCTGGTTGAGCAGGTCGTCCAGCAGCACGCGGTTGGGCAGGCCGGTCAGGCCGTCGTAGAGCGCCAGTTGGCGGATGTGGGCTTCGCTCAGGTGGGCCGCGGTGACGTCGCGCAGCACGCCGCGCAGGCCCTGCGCCAGGCCGTCGGCACCCCAGTTGGGCAGCAGCTTGGCCTCGAGCCAGACTGGCTCGCCGACCGCACGCACCAGGCGGAAGCGCACCGTCACCGGCTCGCCCGAGCGCAGCACCTCGCCGTAGGCGCGCACCAGGGTGGCATGGTCGTCGGGGTGGACGAATTCGCTGAGCGGCTGACCGAGGCTCTGCGGATCGGACTCGTCGCCGCCGCGCAGTTGCGACCAGGCGGCCGAGACGCGGCTGAGCCGGCCGTCGGCGCTGAGCTCGATCACCGCCTCCTCCAGCAGGTCCAGCGTCTCCACCATCGAGCGGCGGCGCGCTTCCTCGCGCATCAGCTCGGTCACGTCGCGCACCAGCGCGACCAGGTGGCGGCCGTTGCCGTTCTCGCTCGGTACCGCCTGCAGCCGGCCGATGCAATAGATCGCGCCTTCGAGCCGCGGCAGGGTGAATTCGAATTGCTCGCGGCCGTCGCTGGCCAGCGCGCGCGGCATCGCCTGGCGCAGCGCCCAGGCCATGTCCTGCGGAAAGGCACGGTCGAGCGGCAGGCCGACCAGGGAGGCCGAGGGCAGCGCCGGATGGCTCGACCAGACGTTGATCACCATGCCGCCGCCGTCGAGCTCGAACACCATGTCCTCGGTCGCGCCGACCAGGGTGGACAGCCGCTGGGCATTGACCCGCAGGCGGCTCTCGGCCTCGTGGCGCACCAGCGCCAAGGCGAGGTAGTTGGCCAGCGTGGCGAGGAAGCGCGGCTCGCCGGCTTCGCGCCGGCGCGGCGCGTCGAGATAGGCCAACGCGATGAAGCCGACCAGCTCGCCACCGTCGAGCAGCGGCACGCACAGGAGGTGCTGCAGGCCGATCGGGCCGAGCATCACCTGGGTGGCGGGCAGCAGCTCGCTGACGTGGCGCTCGAGCATCAGCCCCGCCGACAGCGTGTCGTGCAGGTCGCGGTAGATGCGGTAGTCGAGCCGGGCGAGCTTGGCGGCGACGTCGGCCGGCAGACTCACGTCGCCGCGCCAGCCGGCCACGTGCTGGGCACTGAGGCCGCCGGCCTGGTGACGGTAGAGCGCCGCCGCACCGGCCCGCGCGGCCTGGCCGATCACCATCAGCGTGCGCGCGAGCGCGTCCTCGCCGGCATCGGTGATCAACTGGCTGACGGCGTCGAGCGCCTCCAGGAAGTCGCGCGTGCTGTTGCGTTGGGGACGACTTCGGCGAAGTCGCGGCGGGCTGTCATCGTTGTCTCTCTCCGGCGCTCGTGCTCGGCGAGCACTTCACTATGGCACGTTCGCGCGGTGAAACATTGCCAGAACTCGGGGCGGCCGGTGCCTGTCGCACACCACGATCGGCCGGAATTCCGACCTGCGGCGTACCCGCCGCCCCTTCGAGGATGCGCATCTTACTCCCGAAGCGACAATCGATGATGAGTGCATAAACACCAAGGGCCCGGCAGATGTCTGCCGGGCCCTTGCGCCACAAGCCTTCCGGCCCGATCCGCGAGCCTGGATCAGCCCTCGCCGCCGCCCTCGGCGGCGAGTTGTTCAGGGGTCTTGACGACCACGCTGTAGCCGCACTCCTTCTGCGGGCAGACCTTCTCCAGGCCACGCCGCTTGGTGGTCTTCAGCGTCAGCACCGGCCACTTGCACTGCGGGCAGGTCTCGGCGATCGGCGGGTTCCAGGTCGCGTAGGTGCACTTGGGATAGGTGTTGCAGCTGTAGAACAGCTTGCCGTAGCGCGACTTGCGCTCGGTCAGCGTGCCGACCTTGCATTGCGGGCAGGTCACGCCGGTGTCCTTGGGCTTCTCCAAGGGCTCGATGTGCTTGCACTTGGGGTAGTTGGCGCAGCCGATGAACTTGCCGTAGCGGCCGGACTTCACCACCAGTTGGCCGCCGTCGAGCGGGCAGACCCGGCCCTCGATCACCTGCGGCGCCTCCGCTTCGGCCTCGGCGCGCTGCTCGGCGGTCTCGTTCAGGTCGCGGGTGTAGTCGCACTCGGGGTAGCCCGAGCAGCCGATGAAGCGGCCGCGCTTGCCGAGCCGGATGGTCAGCTGCTTGCCGCACTTGGGGCAGGCCTCGTCGAGCGCCTCGTGCGTCACTTCGCTGCGCTTGAGCGCCTTCTTCTCCTCGACCTGCTCGGAGAAGCCCTTCCAGAACTCCTCCATCACCGGGATCCAGTCGCGCTCGCCGTTGGAAATCTCGTCGAGCTTGTCCTCGAGCTTGGAGGTGAACTGGTAATCGACGTACTGGGCGAAATGCTCGGTCAGGAACTTGTTGACCACCTCGCCGGTGTCGGTCGGCAGGAAGCGCTTCTTGTCGAGGATCACGTACTCGCGATCCTTCAGCGTCGAGATGATCGAGGCATAGGTCGACGGCCGGCCGATGCCGAACTCTTCGAGCGCCTTCACCAGGCTGGCTTCGGAATAACGCGGCGGCGGCTGGGTGAAGTGCTGCTCGCCGTAGAGCTTGTCGACCGGCACCGCCTCGCCCGCCTCGAGCGGCGGCAGCTTGGCGTTGTCTTCGTCCTCGGCGTCGTCGACGTCCTCCTCGTACACCGCCAGGAAGCCGGCGAACACCAGCACCTGGCCGCTGGCGCGGAACACCGCCTCGCCGACGCCGATGTCGACGCCGGTGGTGTCGAAGCGCGCGGCCGACATCTGCGAGGCCAGCGTGCGCTTCCAGATCATCTCGTACAGCTTGTACTGCTCGGCGCTGAGGAAGGCCTTGACCGACTCCGGCGTGCGCAGGATCGAGGTCGGGCGGATCGCCTCGTGCGCCTCCTGGGCGTTCTTGGCCTTGCTCTTGTAGACCGGCGGGCTGGCCGGCAGCGATTCGGCGTCGAAGGTGTTGCCGATGTATTCGCGGATCTCCGCCACCGCCTCGTTGGCCAGCGCCACCGAGTCGGTACGCATATAGGTGATCAGGCCGGTGGTGCCGTCGCCGAGCGCGATGCCCTCGTACAGCTGCTGCGCGGTGCGCATGGTGCGGTCGGTGGTCATGCCGAGCTTGCGCACCGCCTCCTGCTGCATGGTCGAGGTGGTGAAGGGCGCGGCCGGGTTGCGGTTCTTGCGCTTCTTCTCGACGTTGAGCACCGTGGCCGGCTGGCCCTCGATGGCGGCCAGGATCTCGGCCTGGGTCGCCTCGTTCGGCACGTCGAACTGTTCGAGCTTCTTGCCGCGCCACTCGTTGAGCCGGGCGCCGAACTTCTGCTTGCCCTTGTGGCTGTCGAGATGGACGGTCCAGTATTCCTGCGCCGTGAATGCGCGGATCTCGCGCTCGCGCTCGCAGATCAGCCGCAGCGCCGGGCTCTGCACGCGGCCGGCCGACAGGCCCGAGCGCACCTTGCGCCACAGCAGCGGCGACAGGTTGAAGCCGACCAGGTAGTCGAGCGCGCTGCGCGCCTGCTGGGCGTTGACCAGGTGGCTGTCGACGTCGCGCGGATGCGCCACCGCGGCCTTGACCGCGCTCTCGGTGATCTCGTGGAACACCACCCGCTTGACCAGCTTCTCGCCGAGCGCCTTCTTGCCCTTGAGGATCTCCAGCAGGTGCCAGGAGATCGCCTCGCCTTCGCGGTCCGGGTCAGTCGCCAGGTAGACGTTCTTGGCGGCCTTCACGGCGCTGACGATGGCGTCGACGTGCTTGGCGTTCTTCGGGATCACCTGGTACTTCATGGCGAAGTCGTGGTCGACGTCGACCGAGCCGTCCTTGCGCACGAGGCCACGGACGTGACCGTAGGAGGCGAGGATCTCGAAATCCTTGCCCAGGTATTTTTTCAGCGTCTTCGCCTTGGAAGGCGACTCGACGATCAGCAGGTTGTCGGCCATGCGTGCTCCGCGACGGGAGAATATTGAATAGTAGTGGTGCGGTCCGACCGGCAGGCGGGGCCGCGGCGCGATGTTAGGGACAATTTAGGTACGGGAACAGGATTTTCCAATCCGCCCGTTCGATCGGGACGCGGAGTGGGACCACTCCGCAGCCCGGCCGGTTCGCGGCCGGGGCGCATTCTGCAGCGGGTTTCAGTGCATCGGCACGCCGGCTTCGGCGAACAGCAGCTCCTCGATCAGCAGGTTGGCGAGGTCGTCGCCCTGCCGCCACAGCAGCATCAGCGCGACGCGCTTGACCGCCGGTTCGTCGATGGTGGCGGCGCTGCTCTGCATCAGCCGGTCGATCAGCAGCTCGCGCTGGGCGGTGCCGAGCGCGCCGGAGGCCGACAGGTAATGGAAGAACGACTGCGCCGCCTCGCTCAGGCGCGCCTCCTCGCGCGGATGCAGCAGGCGCGGCAGCTGGGCCGCCTGGTCGAGCGCGGCGTAGGGCGCCAGGTCCAGCTCGTCGAACTCGGACAGCCAGTCGAGCGCCTCGCCGATCTCATCCTCGTCGAAGCCGGCCGCAGACAGCCGCTTGGCCAGCGTGCCGTGGTCCGGACAGTTGTCGAGCGTGAAGTACTGTTCGAATAGGTAGGCAAGGACGTCGAACATCGGGCGGGGGACCTCGGTCGGGCGGAATGCTGAAAGGGCTCAGGCCAGCCGCTGGAAGCGGCCGCCGGGCAATCTGGCGACCAGCCCGGCAAGCTCGAGCGTCAACAGCATCGCGTAGCCTCGATCGGGCGTCAAGCCGGCCCGGCCGAGCAGGGTCTCGACGTCGAGCGGGTCGTGGCCGAGCGCCGCCAGCAGCGCCGCGGCCTCCGCGTCGACCGCCGGCGCCGCCGTTTCGGCCACGGTTCCGGCCCGCGGGCGACGAGCGGCATCCTGCCGCCGCCGAGCTCGTCGACGATGTCGGCCGCGGTCTCGACCAGCTTGGCGCCCTGCTTGATCAGCTGATGGCAGCCGCGCGCGACCGGCGAATGGATCGAGCCTGGGATCGCGAACACCTCGCGGCCCTGCTCGGCCGCCTCGCGCGCGGTGATCAGCGAGCCGCTCTGCAGCGCCGCCTCGACCACCAGCACGCCGCGCGCCAGGCCCGAGATGATGCGGTTGCGGCGCGGGAAGTTGCCGGCGCGGCCCGGCGTGCCGAGCGCGAACTCCGACACGATCACGCCCTCGGCCGCGATCTGCCGCGCCAGCGCGTGGTTGCGCGCGGGGTAGACGATGTCGAGGCCGGTGCCGACCACCGCGATGGTCGAGCCCATGCCGGCCAGGCCGCCCTGGTGCGCCGCGGCGTCGATGCCGAGCGCCAGGCCCGAAGCGATGGTCCAGCCTTGGCGCGACAGCTCGCGCGCGAAGGCCTCGGCGTTCTGCAGGCCCTGCGGCGTGGCATTGCGGCTACCGACCACGGCGATGCTGGGCGCGGCGAGCAGCTCGACCCGGCCCTTCACATAGAGCAGCGGCGGCGGATCGGCGATTTCGAGCAGGCGCGGCGGGTAGTCGGCGTCGGCCAGCGTCAGCAGCCGGTTCTCCGGCACCTCGAGCCAGGCCAGCGCGGCCGCCAGCTCATCGGCCGCCGGCCCCTGCCGGATCGCCTCGGCCAACTTGGCCGGCACCAGCCGCGCCAGGCTGGCCGGACTGGCCGCCAGCACCCGGGCCGGATCGCCGAAGGCCGACAACAGCCGCACCATCGCCGCCGGCCCGACACCCGGCACCAACGCCAGCCGCAGCCAGCTCTCGCTATCGGCGTCACGCATGGCGCGCCTCCATCCAAATACCTAAGCAGGCATACGTCGTGCGGAGCCCATGCCGTGGCAATGGGAGAAGCGCAAATAAACGGCTGAAGGAGATGCGAGCGAGCGCAGCGAGGCTCCCTCTGACCCACCCCACAAAGTCTGCGACTTTGCGGGGACTTCGCGGCGGCGAGGGCGGGGGGAGTCGGGATAAATCAAGGCTCGCCGTTGGTCGAGCACTCACATCCTCGCAACCCCCGGCTTTGCCGGGGCAGCGCCGCAGCCCAAGCTGCGATGAAGACTGAAAATGCACCAGGCGAGCATAGCGAGGCTCCCTCGCGGCGGCGAGGGCGGGGGAGTCGCGATAAATCAAGGCTCGCCGTTGGTCGAGCACTCACATCCTTGCAACCCCGGCTTTGCCGAGAGCAGCGCCGCAGCCCAAGCTGCGATGAAGACTGAAAATGCGCCAGGCGAGCGCAGCGAGGCTCCCTCGCGGCGGCGAGGGCGGGGGAGTAGGAATGAATCAGGGCAAGCCGCAGCTCGAGCCCACTCCGAACACAAACGCCCGGCTTCGCCGGGCGCTTGCACTGCAGGCTGAGCTACAGCCAAAGTCCGCATAAGCTCAAGGCTTGCGTACTTCGTCGAGCAGATTGACCGACTGGTTGCTGTCGAGCACCAGACCATAGGCCAGCTTGGGGAACACGCGGTAGATGAACACGCTGCCGTTGCGCTCGAGCGGCGTGTACAGGTCGGCCTCGCCGCGCTTCTCCTTGCGCACCAGCCGCTGCGCCTTGTAGGCGTACAGCACGTGGCCGGGCGCCAGGCCGTCGCGGCCGCCCTTGTTGATCACCACCGTGGTGTAGGGGCCGGCATCGTTGACGCCGCCGTAGGTCGAGATGACCTTGCCGCGGATGTCGTTGTCGGGCACGCGCGGCACGTAGTTGGTGAACTCGCGCGGCGGCTTGGCGATCAGCCGGTCGCCCAGCACCACTTCCTGGTTGGTGTTGACGATCTGCAGCGAGCTGACGTCGGCCACCTCGCGGCTGACCGCCTCGCCGACGTAGGTGACTTCGTAGCCGAGCACTTCCTTGGTATCCGGATCGCGCAATTCCTTGCCGCCGTGGAACACCTGGAAGACGTCGCCCTTCTTGCCGCCGAGGCCCACCGCGTAGGCGCGGTCGCCGGTCGCGATGGCGACGCGGTCTTCCGGGCCCAGCGCGATGCGCGGGCGTTGGCGAATTCCCGCTCGTCGACCACCAGCGGGCGCTGCAGGAACGGCTCGATCGCCTGGGCCGGGATGGCCGGCGCGGCCTGCGGCTCGAACTGGGTGACGCGGATGCGCGGGTCGAGCTTCTGCCGGGCGCGCATCCCGTCGGTGTCCTTGTTGCCCAAGAGGCGCAGGCGCGGGCTGCCGCCGCTGGTGTCGAGCACGATCACATCGCCCGGATAGATCCAGTGCGGGTTCTTGATCTCGTCGCGGTTCATGTTCCAGATCTGCGGCCAGCGCCACGGATCCTTGAGGAACTTGCCCGAGATGTCCCACAGCGTATCGCCCTTGACCACCACGTAGCGCTCGGGCGCGTTGTCCTGCAGCTTGAGCTCGTCGGCCAGGGCCGGCAGTGCGGCCGCCAGCGTTATAATGACGCCAGATACCAGTCGGGAAACGAGATTGGAACGGATTGCGGACGGGCGCATTGATGGCTTCCTTGTTCGACTCGGCTTCGAAATGTTTTATGCCGAGGTCATTTAATCCAATTGCTCGGATTCTGCATCCAAATACTTAAGCTAGCAAGAAAACATGGCGATTCTGAATATCCTGCATTACCCGGATGAGCGGCTGCATAAAGTGGCCAAGCCGGTGGAAAAAGTCGACGACGAGATCCGCCGGCTGATCGACGACATGGCCGAGACCATGTACGCCGCGCCGGGCATCGGCCTGGCGGCCACCCAGGTCGACCGCCATCTGCGCCTGATCGTGATCGACGTCAGCGAAGACAAGAGCGGGCTGATCGCATTGGTGAACCCGAAACTCATTTCGCTCGACGGTAAAACCCGATTCGAGGAAGGCTGTTTGTCGGTGCCGGGGATTTACGAAGAAGTCGAGCGCGCCGAACGGGTCACCGTCGAGGCGCTCGATCGCAACGGCGATTCCTTCCGCCTAGACGCCGAGGGCTTGCTGGCGATCTGCATTCAGCACGAAATCGATCATCTGGACGGCAAGGTGTTCGTCGAGAAGCTGTCGCGGCTCAAGCTCGACCGGATCCTGGTGAAGTTGAAGAAGAATCAGCGGAAGACCCTTTAGACCTTGCGCAGGCCGGGTGAAATCGACCGGCAGCTCAGTCCCCGGCCAAGCCGGGGACTTCAGGTCAGTGAGTATTCACGCAGCGGGTCTACCTGATTCATCCCTACTCCCCCGCCCTCGCCGCCGCGAGGGGGCCTCGCTAGCGCTCGTCCGCTCTCCGTTAGCCAGAATGGTCCACACTCCATAGATGGGGGTGCGGATTCGGAACTACGCACCGATCGTCACCGGACGGACAAGTAATTCATTCAAAAGGTAGGCGGCGCCAATGGCTTGGCCTCGCCTTCGCCCCTTTTATATAAATGGCCCACACACCATGAAACTGATCTTCGCCGGCACGCCGGATTTCGCCGCCGCGGCGCTCGATGCGCTGCTCGCCGCCGGGCACGAGGTGCCGCTGGTGCTGACCCAGCCCGATCGGCCGGCCGGCCGCGGCATGAAGCTGGTCGCTTCGCCGGTCAAGCAACTGGCCGAGCGCCACGGCATCGCCGTCTACCAGCCCGAGCGGCTGCGCACGGCCGAGCAGCAGGCGCCGGTGGCGGCGGTCGAGGCCGAGCTGATGGTGGTGGCGGCCTACGGCATCATCCTGCCGCAGGCGGTGCTCGACCTGCCGCGCCACGGCTGCCTCAACATCCACGCCTCGCTGCTGCCGCGCTGGCGCGGTGCAGCGCCGATCCAGCGCGCGATCCAGGCCGGCGACGGCGAAACCGGCATCACCGTCATGCAGATGGACGCCGGCCTCGATACCGGCGCGATGCTGAGCACGCACCCTGTAGCCATCCTGCCAAACGACACCGCCGCCAGCCTGCACGACAAGCTGGCGGCCGAGGGCGCCCGCGCGATCGTCGAGGCGCTGGCCCGGCTGCCTGCGCTGCAGGCGGCCGCCGTGCCGCAGCCGGCCGAGGGCGTGACCTATGCCGAGAAGATCCGCAAGGACGAGGCGGCGATCGACTGGACCCTGCCGGCCGAGCAGCTGGCCCGCAATCTGCGCGCCTTCGATCCCTTCCCCGGCTGCACTGCGCGGCACGGCGAGGCGATCGTCAAATGCTGGGCCGGCGTGGCCGAGGCCGACGGCGCCGTCGCGGGCCGGCCGGGCGAAGTGCTGTCGGCCGACGCGCACGGCATCCGGGTCGCCACCGGCGCCGGCGTGCTGCGGCTGACCGAGCTGCAGCGGCCCGGCGGCAAGCGGCTGCCGGCACAGGCCTTCCTTGCCGGCGGCGCGCCGGCGGTCGGCGAGCTGCTGGGCTGAGCGCGCGGCGCTAAATCATTGAATTCCCTGGAGCCCGGCCCCATCTAAGCAGGGACGGCGCCGATCGGGCGCCTTGCAATCCGGAGGACGAGACGATGTTCGGCAACTGGTTCAAGACCACGCTCCTGATGGCGGCCTTCGTGGCGCTGTTCGGCGCGATCGGCCTGGTGCTCGGCGGCCGCACCGGCATGCTGGTGGCGCTGCTGTTCGGCGGCGCGATGAATATCTGGGCCTGGTGGTTCAGCGCCGACATGGTGCTGCGCATGTACGACGCGCGCGAGGTCGACGCCCGCAGCGCGCCCGAATTCCACGCCATGATCGCCGAGCTGGCGCAGCGCGCCGGCCTGCCGATGCCGCGCGTCTACATCATCGACGAGGCGCAGCCGAACGCCTTCGCCACCGGCCGCAGCCCCGAGCACGCCGCGGTGGCGGCCACCACCGGCATCATGCGGGTGCTCACCGCGCGCGAGCTGCGCGGCGTGATGGCGCACGAGCTGGCCCACGTGAAGCACCGCGACACGCTGATCTCGACCATCTCGGCCTCGATCGCCGGGGCGATCTCGGCGCTGGCCAACTTCGCCATGTTCTTCACCGGCGGCCAGCGCGACGAGGAGGGCGGCGGCGTCAATCCGCTGGTGGCGCTGCTGGTGATGATCTTCGCGCCGGTGGCGGCGATGCTGATCCAGCTGGCGATCTCGCGCTCGCGCGAATTCGGCGCCGACGCCGGCGGGGCCGCGATCGGCGGCGACCCGGGCGCGCTGGCCGACGCGCTGCTGAAGATCGAGCGCTATGCGCAGGGGCTGCCGCTGCACGCCGCCGAGGCCCACCCGAGACCGCGCAGATGATGATCGTCAACCCGCTGCACGGCGGCGGCATGACCGAGCTGTTCCGTACCCACCCGCGCACCGAGGAGCGCGTGGCGCGGCTGCGGGCGATGGCGGCCGGCAGGCGGTACTGAGCAGGACACGAGCGCCGCGCCGGCCGGCCCGGCGCGCTACCATGGACACAGGACGGGGCGCCTCGCCCCGTCCTTTCATTTGCACCACCGGAAATCGCCACCTTATGTACGTGACCCAGAAACTCGCCAGCGAAGCCGTGGCCGCCGTGCTCGACGGCCGCAACCTGACCGACGTGCTGGCGCGCCAGCGTAGCCGCGAGGCGCTCGAACCGCGCCAGCGCGCCGCGATCCAGGACATCAGCTACGGCACGCTGCGGCGCTGGGGCGAGATCGAATTCATGCTCGGCCAGCTGCTGAGCCGGCCGGACACCGACCCGGCGCTGCGCGCGTTGCTGGCGACCGGCCTGTACCAGCTCGGCTGGGGCCGCGCCGCGCCGCACGCGATCGTCGACCATGCGGTCAAGGTCGCCTCGCGCATCCAGGCCGGCCGCGGCAAGGGCCTGGTCAACGCGGTGCTGCGCAACTTCCTGCGCCGCAAGGACGAACTGCTGGCCGCGGCGCGGCAGGACGAGCGCGCGCGCTGGAATCATCCCGGCTGGTGGGTCGCGGCGATGAGGGAAGCCTATCCGGAACATTGGCAGGCAGTGCTGGCGGCCAACGACCAGCATCCGCCGATGAGCCTGCGGGTGAACCTGCGCCAGGGGACGCGCGAGGCCTATCTCGCGGAGCTCGAGGCGGAAGGCCTGGCCGCCGCGGCCGATGGCGCGGCCGGCCTGCGCCTGGCCCAGCCGGTGCCGATCGAGCGGTTGCCGCGCTTCCAGGACGGCGCCTGCTCGGTGCAGGACATCGGCGCGCAATGGGCCGCGCCGCTGCTCGACGTCGCCGACGGCATGCGGGTGCTCGACGCCTGCTGTGCGCCGGGCGGCAAGACCGGCCACCTGCTCGAGCTGGCCGACTGCACGCTGACCGCGCTCGACGCCGACGCCGAGCGGCTGCGCCGCGTCGCCTCCAATCTCGAGCGATTGGGCCTCGCCGCCGAACTCAAGGTCGGCGACGCCGGTCAACCGGCAGGCTGGTGGGACGGCCAGCCGTTCGACCGCATCCTGGCCGACGTGCCGTGCTCGGCCGCCGGCGTGGCGCGGCGCCATCCGGACATCAAGTGGTTGCGCCGACCCGACGATTTCGCGCAATTCGCCACGCAACAGGCGGCCATACTGGCGGCGCTGTGGGGCTGCCTGAAACCGGGTGGTAAACTGCTTTACGTAACCTGCTCGGTCTTTCCGCAGGAAAATCAACAACAGGTCGCCGACTTCCTCTCGCGTCATGCCGACGCCCGGCGGCTGCCCTTGCCGGATCACCTACCCGACGACGGGCAACTGCTGCCGAACGATCGCCACGATGGGTTTTTTTACGCGCTGCTGTACAAGACTCCGACTTAGCCTGCTGGCCTTGCTGGCCGGCCTGCTCATGGCGCAGGCGGGCGCGGCCGGCATCCGGCTCGAAAGCGCGGCCGGGCTCGAGAGCGAAGGCCGGCTGGCGCTCGACGCGCGCTACGTGGTGAGCCTCGACGCGGTGCACGAGAACGCGCTGCTGGCCGGCGTCCCGCTGGTGTTCGCGGTCGAGTTCACCCTCACCAAGCCGCGCTGGTACTGGGCCTGGCGACGCATGGCCGACTGGTTCAATCCCACCGCGCGCATCGAATACAAGCTGTCCTACCACGCGCTGACGCGCAGCTACCGCGTCGGCGTCGGCACCCTCTACCAGAGTTACGACACCCTCAGCGAGGCGCTGCGCGGGCTCGGCGTGGTGCGCGACTGGCAGGTCGCCGAGCGCGGCTCGGTCACCCGCAAGCTCGACAGCCGCTTCGCCGGCGAGCTGACGATGCGGCTCGATACCTCCAGGCTGCCCAAGCCGCTGCAGCTGAGCCTGCTCGGCGACGACTGGACGCTCGAGTCCGCCACGACCGCCGTCGAATTCGGCGAAGCGAAATAGCGCAGGTCCCCATGCCCGTTCGCAATACCCTGATCCTGCTCGGCTCGCTGGGCGTCATCCTGCTGTTCCTGCTCGCCACCGCGGCCGGCAATTCGACCGTGTTCGGCCGCTATTACGAGCCGCTGCTCGGCCTCAACATCCTGATGATCGTCGGCCTCGCCGCGCTGGTGGCGACGCGGCTCCTGAAGCTGCGGCGCCAGGTCAGCGCCCGGCTGTTCGGTTCGCGCCTGGCCTGGCGGCTCACCCTGATGTTCGCGCTGGTGGCGGTGCTGCCCGGCGCGCTGGTCTACACGCTGTCGGTGCAGTTCCTCACCAAGTCGATCGAGACCTGGTTCGACGTGCGCGTCGACAGCGCGCTCGACAGCGGCCTGAACCTCGGCCGCAAGGCACTCGACTATTCGCTCGACGACCTCAAGCAGAAGGCCCACTACATGGCCGGCGAGCTGGCCGGCGATTTCGACGCCCAGGCGCTGACCACGCTGTCGCGGCTGCGCGAGCAGTACAACGTGCAGGAGGCCAGCCTGTTCGACGGCCGCGGCCGGGTGATCGCCCACGTCGGCGACGAATACGCCAACCCGGTGCCGCTGGTGCCCGAGCGCAACGTGCTCAAGCAGGTGCTGGCGCAGCAGCCCTACCGCGAGCTCGAATCGACGCCGAGCTACGGCCTGAGCCTGCGCGTGATCGTGCCGGTGAACCCGAGCTACGGCAGCGGCATCGGCGTCGAGACGCGCGCGCTGCAGCTGATCCAGCCGGTGCCGCGCCAGCTGGCGCGCGACGCCGAGCAGGTCGAGGAGATGCGCAACAACTACAAGCTGCTGTCGCTGTCGCGCTCGGTGCTGAAGAAGAGCTACGGCCTGACGCTGACGCTGGCGCTGCTGATGGCGCTGCTGGCCGCGGTGGTGCTCGGCATGTTCCTGTCGGAAAAGCTCGCCGCGCCGCTCACCGTGCTGGCGGCCGGCACGCGCGCGGTGGCGCAGGGCGACTATTCGCAGGTGCAGCCGGTGGTGAGCCAGGACGAGCTCGGCACGCTCACGCACAGCTTCAACCGCATGACGCGGCAGCTGTCGGAGGCGCGCGACCAGCTCGAGCGCGAGCAGCGCGAAACGGTGGCGGCCAAGGCCTACCTCGAGACCGTGCTGGCCAGCCTGACCGCCGGCGTGCTGACCTTCGACGAGCGCTGGAAGCTGCGCGCCGCCAACCTCAGCGCCGAGGCGATCCTGCATGCCGAGATCGAGCGGCTCGACGGCCTGCGGCTCGAGCTGTGGCCCGAGCGCTTCCCGCACCTGGCCGGCTTCGCCGAGGGCATGATGGCGGCCTTCGGCGAGATCGACGGCGACTGGCACCGCCAGCTCGAGCTGCCGTTCGAGGGCAGCACCCGCATCCTGCTGACCCACGGCGCGCGGCTGATCGCCGAGGGCGAACGGCGCGGCGCGGTGGTGGTGTTCGACGACGTCACCGACCTGCTGCGCGCCCAGCGCGACGCCGCCTGGGGCGAGGTGGCCAAGCGGCTGGCGCACGAGATCCGCAATCCGCTGACGCCGATCCAGCTGGCCGCCGAGCGGCTCGAATTCAAGCTGGCGGACAAGCTCGACGATCCAGGCCGCGAGGTGCTGACGCGCTCGACCCACACCATCGTGGCCCAGGTCGGCGCGCTCAAGCGGATGGTCGACGAATTCCGCGAATACGCGCGCCAGCCCTCGCTGCAGCTGGTGCCGGTCGATCTGCGCGCGCTGCTGGACGAGGTGATGGTGCTGTACGAGAGCGCTCCGGTCGAACGCGAAACGGTGGGCGAGGATGCGCTCCGCGTGATGGCCGACCCGACCCGGCTGCGCCAGGTGGTGCACAACCTGCTCAAGAACGCGCAGGAGGCGGTCGGCGAAGATATCTTCGCGCGCATCAAGCTGCGTACCGAACGACGCGGGAAAACGGTACGATTGTCGGTCGAAGACAACGGTCCGGGTTTCGACGAGGCAATTTTGCAACGTGTCTTCGAGCCCTATGCAACAACCAAGCAGAAGGGCACCGGGCTCGGCCTGGCCGTGGTGAAGAAAATCATCGACGAACATCACGGCCAGATCGCGGCCTTCAACGTGGAGCCGCACGGCGCCTGCGTCCGTATCGATCTGCCGATCGCAGATCAAACAGGGGAGAGAACGAGTGGGTAGTAACGACATCCTGATCGTCGACGACGAGATCGGCATCCGTGAATTGCTGTCGGAAATCCTGCAGGACGAAGGCTATCGCGTCGCGGTGGCCGAAAACGCGGCCCAGGCCCGCCAGATCCGCAACCAGGGCCGCCCGGCGCTGGTCCTGCTCGACATCTGGATGCCCGACACCGATGGCGTGACCTTGCTCAAGGAGTGGGCCAGCAACGGCCAGCTGACCATGCCGGTGGTGATGATGTCCGGCCACGCCACCATCGACACCGCGGTCGAGGCTACCCGCATCGGCGCGTTCGACTTCCTCGAGAAGCCGATCGGCCTGCAGAAGCTGCTGGCCACCGTGAAGCGCGCGCTCAAGCACGGCGAGGTGCAACCCAAGGTGGCCGAGAATTCGCTGGCCGCGCTGGGCAAGAGCCCGCAGATCCTGATCCTCAAGAAGCAGCTCGACCAGGCGCAGAGCCTGTCGTTTCCGCTCCTGATGACCGGCGAGCCGGGCAGCGGCTTCGTCACCTGCGCGCGCTACCTGACGCCGCCGACCGCGCCCTTCGTCGCGCCCGACAGCCAGGACGCGCTGGTCGAGAGCGGCGCCGACCTGGTCGCCCGCGCCGCCAACGGCACGCTGTTCCTGCGCGACATCGGCCACTACGAGCGGCGCGCCCAGGCCGCGCTGGTGGCGCTGCTGCCGCGGCTGGACAAGCACAATGTGCGGCTGATCTGCGCGACCTCGAAGAGCCTGCCCGAGCTGATCGACCGCTTCGACCCGGCGCTGTTCACCTACCTGTCGCAACTGGTGGTGCCGCTGCCCGCGCTGCGCGAGCACCGCGACGACATCCCGGAGCTGGCCGAGCACATCCTGGCCAGCGTGGTCGAGGCCAACAAGACCGGCCCGCGCCGCTTCAGCTCGGCCGCGCTCAACGCCTTGCGCCAGCACGACTGGCCGGGCAACCACGAGCAGCTGCACAACATCGTCAAGAGCCTGGCGCTGACCTCGACCGACAGCGACATCGACGCCGCGCCGGTCAGCCGCGTGCTGGCGCAGTTCTCGCCGCCGCGCGCGCAGGCCGTCATCGCGGCCGGCCCGCAGTTCAACTTCGACCAGCCGCTGCGCGAGGCGCGCGACGAGTTCGAGCGCGCCTACTTCGAGCACCACATCGGCCTCGAGGGCGGCAATATGAGCCGCGTGGCGGACAAGGTCGGGCTCGAACGGACGCACCTCTACCGCAAACTCAAGCAGCTCGGCGTCCAGGTCATCAAGCGGCCGCGGGCCTAGTTGGCTTGGATCGCCGGTCGGAGGGCCACCGGCAGTTCAGCGCCCGGCAAAGCCGGGCGTTTGAACACCGGTGAGTGTTCAACTTTGGCTTGATCCCTGATTCATCCCGACTCCCCCGCCCTCGCCGCCCCGGGGCCCCACAAAGTCGCGACTTTGTGGGGTGGACCAGAGGGAGCCTCGCTGACGCTCGCCAATGGTGCGTTGAACCGTTCGCCCCGCGCACAGCCGTTCATGTCGGGGATTGCCGCGACTCCAGCGTCGGCACACGGGTTCCCAGGCGCCTGAACCCGTAGTCATCCACACACGATCGTTTTGAGGCTCATCAAGGCTATGTCCGCCATCCTCGCCATCGCCCTCGGCGCCGCGCTCGGCGCGCTGGCCCGCTGGGGCCTGTCGCTGTGGCTCAATCCGCTGTTCCCCACGCTGCCCTACGGCACCCTGGCCGCCAACCTGGTCGGCGGCTACCTGGTCGGCGTCGCCTACGCTTTCTTCGCCCATTTCGGCGATCTCGCGCCCGAGTGGCGGCTGTTCGCCGTCACCGGCTTCCTCGGCGGCCTCACCACCTTCTCGACCTTCTCGGCCGAGGTCGTCACGCTGCTGCGCAACGACCAGCCGGGCTGGGCGCTGGCTGCCGCCGGCGTTCACCTGCTCGGCTCGCTGCTCCTCACCGCAGCCGGCATGGCGAGTGCGCAATTGTTGCTTCGGCGCTAAGAAAATGACAATTACCTACCGTTCGTCGGCCTGGCTAAGCCTCTCGTGGACGTCGTCATCGTCCTGCCCTATTACTTCCATCGCCTTGTCATAAATACGAGTCCGATCGGCGCAGCAGACGCCTGCACGGACCATGCACCGGCCATCCCTCGCTACCGGTGCGACTTTCCCAGGAAACATCACTTACGGGTTACCCATGCTCTTCCGGCCGACCGGCTGAGCGCGGGCAACACTTGGTTTTTCGCGGCCGGATGCACGCATCGGGCTGCGTGGAACGTCGCGCTCTGCCCAACCGGCAGGGCGCGCGGGGAGGCCGTGGGGCGACCGGACCGGTCGTCCGTAAGCGGCCAAATGCGGGGTAACCCCCGCGTGCAATCGAGATGAGGAAGGATCACCATAATGAAGCAAGGAAACACCTGCGTAGTGCGTCCCTGATGCTGTCGGTCCTGGTCGGCGCTGCCCTCGGTACCGTCGCCGCCGAGCGCGTCGATCTGGAACACATGCCGGCAGCATTCGCCGCGCAGACCAATGCCCGCACCGCGGCCATCACCAGCGGCACGGCCACCATCCAGCGCACGCTCGGCCTCGCCGCCGACGAAGCCCAGGCGGTGCGCAGCCAGACCCTGCCGAACGGCAAGGTCATCACCCGCTACCAGCAATTCCACCAGGGCGTGCCGGTCTGGGGCGAAGCGATCGTCGAGCACCGCCTGCCCGGCGTCGCCGCCGCCAAGCTGTCCGGCACCGTGGTCAACGGCCTGGCCCAGGACCTGCCGAGCGCCAAGCCGACCATGCCGGCCGCCATGGTGCTGGCCCAGGCCAAGAACCTGGCCCTCAAGGGCAAGAGCGCCAAGGTCGAGAACGAGCAGGCCAAGCTGTACGTGAAGCTCGATGCCAACGGCCGTGCCCGCCTGGTCTACCTGGTGTCGTTCTTCGTCGAAGACGCTTCGGCCCCGTCGCGTCCGCACTTCTTCATCGACGCCAACACCGGCGCCGTGCTCGAGCGTTGGGAAGGTCTCGCCCACAAGGATGCGACCGGCCCCGGCGGCAACCAGAAGACCGGCCAGTACGAATACGGCACCGACTTCGGCCCGCTGGTCGTGACCGACGACTGCAAGATGAACAGCGGCAACGTGATCACGGTCAACCTGAACCACGGCACCAGCGGTTCCACGCCGTTCCAGTTCGCCTGCCCGCGCAACACGGTGAAGCAGATCAACGGCGCCTACTCGCCGTTGAACGACGCCCACTACTTCGGCAACGTCGTGTTCAACATGTACCAGGACTGGTTCAACCTGCGCCCGATCAGCCAGACCCTGTACATGAAGGTGCACTACAGCACCAACTACCAGAACGCGTTCTGGGACGGCTCGGCCATGAGCTTCGGCGACGGCGGCAGCACCTTCTACCCGCTGGTGTCGCTCGACGTGTCGGCGCACGAAGTCAGCCACGGCTTCACCGAGCAGAACTCGGGCCTGACCTACTCGGGCCAGTCGGGCGGCATGAACGAAGCCTTCTCCGACATGGCCGGCGAAGCCGCCGAGTTCTACATGAAGGGCAGCAACGACTTCCAGGTCGGCGCCGAGATCTTCAAGGCCGCCGGCGCGCTGCGCTACATGGACAACCCGCCGCGTGACGGCAGCTCGATCGGCAATGCCGCCGACTACCGCAGCGGCATGGACGTGCACTACTCGAGCGGCGTCTACAACAAGGCCTTCTACACGCTGGCCAAGACCGCAGGCTGGGGCACGCGCAAGGCCTTCGAAGTGATGGTCGATGCCAACCGCCTGTACTGGACCGCCAACAGCACCTTCAACGAAGGCGCTTGCGGCGTCGAGAAGGCGGCCGACAACCGTGGTTACAGCAAGGCCGACGTGACCGCCGCCTTCGCCGCGGTGGGCGTGAGCTGCAACAGCAACCCGAACCCGAACCCCGGCGGCACCGTGCTGCAGAAGGGTGTGCCGGTGACGGGCCTGACCGCCGCCAAGGGCGCCGAGCTGCGCTACACCATGGTGATCCCGGCCGGTGCCAAGAACCTGACCTTCAAGATCTCGGGCGGCACCGGTGACGCCGACCTGTACGTGAAGTTCGGTTCGGCTCCGACCACCAGCTCGTACGACTACCGTCCGTACCTCAGCAGCAACAACGAGACGGTGACCATCGCCTCGCCCAAGACCGGCACCTACCACCTGATGCTGCGCGGCTACGCCGCCTTCAGCGGTGTCACGCTGGTCGGCAACCACCAGTAATCCACCCCCTCGGCCCCTCTCTCCTGTGCGGGAGGGAGGGGCTTTTTCGTGCCCGATCGGTGGTTTCGCCGGGCGGCACGCGACGCGCCCGCCGGCCGCTTCCGCGGCATGGCCGGGCCGCGCCGCGCGCCGGGTGGACGACGCCTTGCCGATCGCGCCCGACCCAAGGAGCAGATCATGCAACGCAAGCTGATTCCCCTGCTGTTGGCCGGCCTCGCCGCCGGCAGCCTGGCCGGCGCCGCGCCGGCCCCGAAGAAGGTCTGGATCACCCTCGGCGACGCCGCTTACGCCGAACTGCAGAAGCTGGCGCCGCAGGCGCTGGCCGCCGAGAGCCGCGCCATGCCGGCCAGCGCTGGCGTCGGCCGCAGCGGCGGCCTGGAGCGCGTACACGTGGTGCAGGTCGACGAGGCCGTGCTCGACGGCCTGTCCGAATCGATCCACCACCAGCTCAACCACTGCGGCGGCTACATGGTGCACCGCACCGAGACCGAGGCGCGCAGCACGCTGGGCCGCCAGACCGCCCTCCTGGCCACCGCCACCGCGACGCGGCCGAGCTACGCGATCGACAACCAGGCCACCGTCAACCCGCTGCTGCCGCAGATGCAGGAAAGCAATATCGCCGGCACCATCAACAGCCTGTCGTCCTACACCAACCGCTACTACACCAGCAGCCACGGCGTGAACGCCTCCAACTGGCTGGCGCAGCAGTGGCAGCAGATGGCCGGCAGCCGCAGCGACGTGACGGTCGAGCAGTTCGCCCACACCGGCTGGTCGCAGAAATCGGTGATCCTGACCATCAAGGGCACCGACAACGCCAGCGAAGTCGTGGTGATCGGCGGCCACCTCGATTCGATCAACGGCAGCGGCGGCTCGGCCGAGACCATGCGCGCACCGGGCGCCGACGACGATGCCTCGGGCATCGCCAGCCTCACCGAAACGGCCCGGATCATGCTGTCGACCGGCTACAAGCCGCGCCGCACCATCAAGTTCATGGGCTACGCCGCCGAGGAAGTGGGCCTGCGCGGCTCGCAGGACATCGCCAAGAAGTTCAAGGCCGACGGCGTCAACGTGGTCGGCGTGATGCAGCTGGACATGACCAACTACAAGGGTTCGGCCAACGACATCTATATCTACACCGACTACACCGACAGCCAGCAGAACACCTTCCTGGCCAACCTGATCACCACCTACCTGCCCACGCTGAAGGTCGGCTACGACAAGTGCGGCTACGGCTGCTCGGACCACGCCTCGTGGAACGGCCAGGGCTACGTCGCCTCGCTGCCGTTCGAGGCCGCCTTCAATCAGGACAACCCCTACATCCACTCGGTCAACGACACCTACGCCAACTCGGGCAACCAGGCGGCGCATGCGCTGAAGTTCGCCCGCCTGGCGCTGGCCTACGCGGTGGAGCTGGGCAGCGACGGCAGCGGCACACCGGGCGGCGGCGACAAGGTGGAGACCTTCACCGGCAGCGTGGCCAAGGGCCAGAACGTGAACTACGGCCCGTTCGCCACGGTGGCCGGCAGCACCTTCAAGGCCGAGATCACCGGCACCGGCGACGCCGACCTCTACGTGCGCAAGAACGCCGCGCCGACCACCAGCACCTACGATTGCCGCCCTTACCAGTCGGGCAGCAACGAGACCTGCTCGGTCAACGTGACGGCCAACGGCAACGCCTACGTGATGGTGCGCGGCTACACCGCGGCGGCCTACACGCTGAAAGTGACCTACCGCCCGCAGTAAGGGGGCGGGTCGTTCGTTTCGAATTGCGCGAGAGATTGACGGCCCGGGGCGACCCGGGCCTTTTTTGCGTCCGCGGCCGCCGCGAGCGACGGGTGGAAAAGCTCGCTAGACTTCGCGGGGAAGGGAGACCGCCGATGAAGAACCAGCAAGCCATGCAGCGCCTGCTGGCGACCGTGCCGCTGTTCCAGGGCCTGTCGCCGGAAGAGTTGCTGCTGTTCCTGTCGCACTGCCGCCAGCAGGAGATCGCCGACCAGGTCGTCGTCGTGCGGGAAGGCGAGCACGGCCGCCACCTGTACGCGGTGATGAGCGGCAAGCTGCAGGTGCAGCGCCGCGGCCAGGCCGGCGAGACGGTGGAGCTGGCGACGCTGTCGGCCGGCGACGTGTTCGGCGAGCTGGCGCTGATCGATTTCGGCGAGCGCTCGGCCTCGGTGGTCAGCAGCGAGCCGTGCCGGCTGCTGGGATTCGACCGGCTCGACATGGTGAAGCTGCCGGCCGAGCTGGCGGCCAAGCTCTACCGCAATGTCGGCACCCTGATGGCCGAGCGGCTGCGGCGCAGCAACAGCCTGGTCACCGTGCTGCTGGCGCAGCGCGAACTGCCGGTGCTGCAGGACAAGGCCGAGGCGGCCGAGGCAGACGGCAATGGGTACAGCATGCCGAAGCAGCGGGTGGTGATCAGGCGTTGAAAGCCGTGAAATGTGAAACGTGACATGTGAAACGTGGACCCCATCCCCCTCCTAGCCTCCCCCTTGAAGGGGGGGACAGGGAGCGCAGATCCCGATCGCCGGTGACCGTCATACGTGTCGCAATATGGCTCCCTCCCCTTCAAGGGGAGGGTCGGGGAGGGGATGGGGTGACAGGTTTCACCTTTCACATTTCACGTTTCACCTGCCGTTCCCACCCTTCCCCCTGCGCCCATCCCCCTTGCCAACGGCCGGCCGACGGCCGCCGCCGCGCGCCGAGGGATTCGCCGTCCCCGGCCCGCCGCCGCCGCGCGCATTGCCGGCCGGCGCCTTGAGCTGGCGCTCGCCCGGCCGCTCGGGCGGGATCAGGTGGTGGGCGCCGTGGCCGATCAGGTCGCGCCGGCCCATGTTCAGCAGCGCCTCGCGCAGCATCGGCCAGTTCTTCGGGTCGTGGTAGCGCAGGAAAGCCTTGTGCAGCTTGCGCTGCTGGCCGTCGCGGATCACCGCGACCTTGTCCGAGCTGCGGCTCAGCTTCTTCAGCGGATTGCGCCGGGTGTGCCACATGGTGGTGGCCATCGCCATCGGCGTCGGCGTGAAGGCCTGCACCTGGTCGGGCCGGAAGCCGTGCTTCTTCAGCCACAGCGCCAGGTTCAGCATGTCTTCGTCGGTGGTGCCCGGGTGGGCGGCGATGAAGTAGGGGATCAGGTACTGCTCCTTGCCCGCCTGCTTGCTGAAGCGGTCGAACAGCTCCTTGAAGCGCTCGAAGGCGCCGATGCCCGGCTTCATCATCATGTCGAGCGGGCCGTCCTCGGTGTGCTCCGGCGCGATCTTCAGGTAGCCGCTGACGTGATGGGTGACCAGCTCCTTGATGTACTCGGGCGAGCGCACCGCGATGTCGTAGCGCAGACCCGAGCCGATGGTGATCTTCTTCACGCCGGGGATCGCGCGCGCCTTGCGGTACAGCTGGATCAGCGAGGAATGGTCGGTATTCAGGTTCTCGCAGATGCCCGGGTAGACGCAGGACAGCCGGCGGCAGGCAGACTCGATCTTCGGATCCTTGCAGGCCAGCCGGTACATGTTGGCCGTCGGGCCGCCGAGGTCGGTGATATGGCCCTTGAAGCCGGCCGTCTTGTCGCGGATCTCCTCGATCTCGCCGAGGATCGATGCTTCCGAACGGCTCTGGATGATGCGGCCCTCGTGCTCGGTGATCGAGCAGAAGGTACAGCCGCCGAAGCAGCCGCGCATGATGTTGATCGAGAAGCGGATCATCTCCCAGGCCGGGATATGCGCATCGCCGTAGGACGGATGCGGGTTGCGCGCATAGCGGCGGCCGAACACGTAGTCCATCTCGGGCGTGGTCAGCGGGATCGGCGGCGGGTTGATCCAGACGTCGCGCTCGCCGTGCAGCTGCACCAGCGCGCGCGCATTGCCCGGGTTCGATTCGAGGTGCAGCACCCGGCTGGCGTGGGCGTACAGCACCGGGTCGTGGGCGACCGCCTCGTAGGCCGGGATGCGCACCACCGTCTTCTGGCGGGCTTCGAGCTTCTGCCGCAGCCGCTCGGCCTTGCTGACCAGGCGGATCGGCATCACGACGGGCTGAGGGTTCTGCAGGTCGGACTTTAGGTCCGACGGCGCCCCATCCACCGTCGCCGTCGGACATGAAGTCCGACCTAGCTCCGGCAGCGCCCCGTCCGCCGTCGGACCTAAAGTCCGACCTGCGGGCTCGGGTTCCATCGCGTACGGATCGGGATGCGCATCGACGCGGCCGGGCAGGTCGACGGTGGTCGAGTCCTCCTCGCTCCAGCCCTCGTCGGGCCGCCAGCCGTGCGGCACGATGAAGGCGGTGCCGCGGATGTCGCGCATGTCGCGCAGCTTCTCGCCGGCGGCGGCGCGCTGCGCCACCTCGACCAGCGCGCGCTCGGCGTTGCCGAACAGCAGGATGTCGGCTTTGGCATAGACCAGCGCCGACTGGCGCACCTTGTCGCTCCAGTAGTCGTACTGGGCGATGCGGCGCAGCGAGGCCTCGATGCCGCCGATCATGATCTGCACGCCCGGGTAGGCCTCGCGGCAGCGCTGCGAGTAGACCGTCACCGCGCGGTCGGGCCGCTTGTCGGGCGCGGCGTGCGGGGTGTAGGCGTCGTCCGAACGCGGCCGGCGGTCGGCCGTGTAGCGGTTGATCATCGAATCCATGTTGCCGGCGGTGACGCCGAAGAACAGCCGCGGCCGGCCCAGCGCCTTGAACGCCTCGGCGCTGCCTCCGTCGGGCTGGGCCAGGATGCCGACGCGCAGGCCCTGCGCCTCGAGCAGCCGGCCGACCAGCGCCATGCCGAAGCTCGGGTGGTCGATATAGGCGTCGCCGCTGACCAGGATCACGTCGCATTCGTCCCAGCCGAGCGCGTCCATTTCGGCCCGGCTCATGGGCAGGAAAGTGGCCGGCTTGCGCGGCGCGACGCCGGCGGGCAGTTGGTAGATGGGCTGGGGACTGGCGGACATGGGGCGATCGGGCATTGCGGGCAATCGGCGATTTTCTCAGAAACCGCCCGACAAGTCTCGAAAAATGCTTTTATTTCATCGAGATAGCATGAAGACGGAGCGTAGCCCGTCAATGCTTTCACCGCAGAGGACACAGAGGACACAGAGGACACAGAGGACGCGGAGGAAATGGAAGCGGAAAGCCCGCGGCCGATGGGCCGGTACCAGCGTCCCCTCGCTTTTCCTCCGCGGTAAAGCGTTGTCCCAACCAGCTCCGCTAAGCCTGCCGACCGTGATCCTGCAAGGTCTCGAACACGATCTCGAGGTTGTGCTCGCCGTCGGCCAGCCACATGGTGCCGTCCTGGATCGTGCAGCTGAGCTGCATGGTGCGCGCGGCCATCGCGTCGAGCGCTGCCAGCGTGGCCTCGTCGACCGATACCACGCTGAGCTTGTCGAGCTTGCGCAGCGCGCCGGCGTTCTGCTGCCACCACACCGGCAGCGCGCGGCCGCCGTAGGCGTACAGCCAGACCTCGTCGGACTTGCCGCAGGCCTGGCGCAGCCGCCGTTCCTCGGGCAGGCCGAGCTCGATCCACAGCTTCACGTCGCCGTAGTCGTGGTGCTCCCACAGGTCCGGCTCGTCGTCGCTGCTGATGCCGCGGGTGAACTTGAGCGCCTCGGAGGCGTGGCGGGCGAAAGCGACCAGCCGCAGCATCATGCGCTCGGTGGTCTCGGACGGATGGCAGGCCAGCGTCAGGTTGTGGCCGCCGTAGTAGCCGCGGTCGAGGTCGGAGACCTGCAGGTCGGCCTTGTAGATGGTTGCGCTGAGCGCCATGGCGGTCTGGTCCGGAGGGAAGCGGGGAGGGCGCGATTCTACCGCGCTACACTGCGGCCTTTGCATGCGAAGGCACCGCCATGACCACCATCTATCACAACCCGCGCTGCTCCAAGTCGCGCGAGACGCTGGCCTTGCTGGCCGAGCGCGGCGTCGAACCCGAGGTGGTGCTCTATCTCGACGCGCCGCCCGATGCGGCGACGCTGGAGACGCTGCTGGCCCAGCTCGGCTTCGACGATCCGCGCCAGCTGATGCGTACCAAAGAGGCCGAATACGCCGAGCTCGGGCTGGACGACCCGCAACTGGGCCGGGCCGCGCTGCTGGCGGCGATGGCGGCGCATCCGCGGCTGATCGAACGGCCGATCGTGGTCAAGGACGGCCGCGCCGTGCTGGGCCGGCCGCCGGAAAATGTGCTGGGGCTGTTCGACTGAGGCGCCGCCATGCGCAACGGCCGGAGCAAGGTGCGCCAGAGAACCCGTAGGTCGGGCCTTACGCCCGACGGCGCCGCCTATCGAGATCGCCGTCGGGCGTAAAGCCCGTCCTGCGATGGATGCCTTCACGGCTTACGCCGGGCGCCGCCGCAACCGGCGATGAACGCCGTCGCAGGAGCGGCTTCAGCCGCGAATGATCGACATTTCAGCTCAGCCGTTCGCGGCTGAAGCCGCGCCTACATGCGCGACCCGAGGCGCTTCGTCAGGCGATACCTGCGTAAGCAAGGAATTCCGCCACCGCGCCGCGCAGGGCCTCGTCGCCGAGCGCCAGCAGGTTGTCGCCGACGTACCACTCGAAATAGCAATGGCCGAGCAATTCGCCCGGCAGGGCCGCGCCGAACAGCCAGATGCCGCGCTCGGCCGCCAGCCGGTCGCGCGCCGCGTTGGCCGCCTGCTCGCTGCACGACAGGTGGACGTGGAACAGGTTCACCTGCGGCGCGGCCGGATTGAGCCGCAGCGCCGGGAATTCGCCGAGCAGCCGCGCCACTTCATGGGTCCGCGCCAGGCAGGCCGGCATCTGCGCCAGCCGCGCGTCGAACTGCATGGCGGCCGCCACCACGTAGGGCGAACGCTGCCACAGGTTGCCGCCCATGCGCTTGAGCCAGACCGCGGCCGGCACGATCAGCTCGGGCTGGCCCAGCAGCATGGCGCCGCCCATGCCGCCGATGCCCTTGTAGAACGATACATAGGTCGAATCGAAACCGGCGCAGACCTCGGCCAGCGGCCGGCCGTAGCCGGCGGCCGCCTCCCACAGCCGGGCGCCGTCGAGGTGCAGATGGACGCCGCGCGCGCGGCAGGCGGCCTTGAGCGCTTCGAGCGCCTCCCATTCGGGCAGTTGGCCGCCGATCTCGCGCATCGGCAATTCGTACAGCGCCGCGCCGAGCCGGTCGTGGCAGGCCGCCAGGTGGCGCGCATCCCACACCCGGCCGGGCTCGCCGACGGTGAGCAGCTCGAAATGATCGAGCAGCTGGTAGTTGCCGCGCTCGTGACGGTAGACGTGGCCGGTCGGGTGCATGACCGCCTTGCGGCTGCCGCGCGCCTCGCAGGCCAGCCGCAGCGCCACGGTCTGGGCCAGGGTGCCGGTCGGCATGAAGACGGCGGCCGGATAGCCGAGCAGGGCGGCGACCTTGCGCTCGAAGGCCTGGATCAGCGCGCCCTCGCCGTACTGGTCGTGGCGCACGTCGTGGGCGGCGCACCAGTCGGCCATCGCGGCGAAGGTTTCGGCCGCGGGCGCGGTGGTGGCGCGATGGCCGGGGACGATGGTGTGGCAGCGCTGGCGCAGTTCGAGCGGGGTCATGGGAACACTCTGCAGGGAAGGAGATGCGGTAGGCGCGGCTTCAGCCGCGAATGCCCGGCCCGTACGCAAGGCTGGCTGGGTCGGCGACCACTACCGGCTGCGCCGCGGCAAGTACGACGCCGCGCTGCATGCGCTGGCCGATACCGGCGCGCTCTTGCCGGCGCATCGAGGGCTGGAAGCACGTCATGTTCGTCCACGCCTCGCCGGCCGAGCACCTGCCGGCGGCCGAGGCCGGCATGCCGGGTTCGACCGTCACCACGCTGCTGTCGCCGTTCGACCCGGTGGTGTGGGACCGCAAGCGCGCCACCGGGCTGCGGGATTTCGACTACCGCATCGAGTGCTACACGCCGGCGCCCAAGCGCCAGCAGGGCGTGTTCGAGGGTTGCGCCGAGCGCCATGGCAGTCGGTCCGGAGAAGGGAGAGGGGCGATTCTATCGCGCCGCATGATGGCCCTCGCCGGTTCCCCCGACGAAAAAGCAGGCGGACCGGAGGTCCGCCTGCTCAATATCCAGGCTGTCAAACAGCCTCGATCAACGAATCACCGTTGTTCAGGACACCACGACGGTCGGATCCCAGGACACATAGCCGGCCAGCACCTGGCGCTCGCCGCTGTCGTCCAGGGTGAACAGCGCGGCGCTCACCCAGAAGTTCTGGGCGGTGCCTTGCTGTGCCACCTTGGCGTCGCAGCTGGAAAAGCTTTCCCTGACGCCCTCGAAAGGATAGGCATTGGGTGCCGTCGGCTGGGCAGCCTGCTGCAGGGTGATGACATTCACCGTGGACGGATTGAGCACGGCTCCGCCGCCCGAAATCTGGTAAATGAAGGCGGCGCTGTCGGAATTGTCGGACATGCTGCTGCAGAAGAACGACAGCGTATCGCCGACGTGGGCGTTCAGCGAGATGTTGGCCGGATCGCCATTGGTGCTCCAGCCGCGCGGATCGTCGGACACCATCCAGATGTTCTGGTGGCCGATCGGGGTCGGTGCGGTCGGTTGCGAGCTGAGGCTGCCGTATTGCGCAATGATCGCATCGACGTCCATCGTCGTCATGACGTTGATGGTCAGATGCTGGGAAGTAGCCGAGAGTGCGGTACTGACTTTTGCCATGATTAATTCCTCCTTTTAACATCTTCGTGAAAACGGCCCGACCTCATCCTAATTATCGATTTTGGCCGACCGATCTGTCGGCGCATCGGAAATCGCCCTATGTTGCGACGATATGCCTATGCACCGAGCCCTGAATGCGGTGCATCCGGGCCTCTTGATTTATAGGGCAATATTCAAGCGCGCCGCAAATATCGTAGGATATTTAACCTGTTTAACCTGACAGTAACCATTGGAATTAAAAGCGACCCGGAACATTCTTAAAACATTCACATAAGAATGCTACCCGCCGGCGGATTTTGCCGCATGGCCGGCAGGGGCAGCCGGTTCGAATCCACCGTGGCAGGGCCGATCGGAGCGCCGGCGGCGCGGCATTCCGGTGCAGCAGCCGCGCACCGGAACGGGACGGCCCGCCGCAGCAGCCGAGCCGGACGAACCCGGTGTGACCATCGGCCGCGATAATGGGCCCGCTCGCGCCGAAGCCGAATCCGCGGCAAGCGCGCCGGCCCGCTTGCCAGCGCCGGGCCGGCTCGCCATGCTGGCGCACTCCGCGTTCCGCCCCGCCCGCCATGACGATCCATCTCTCGCTCCCCGCCGCCCGCGCCCTGCACCTCGCCGCCCAGGGCCTGCTCGCGCCGCCGCGCCGCAAGGCGGCCAAGGCCGACGTGCTGGCCGCCATCCGCCGCATGGCGCTGCTGCAGATCGACACCATCCACGTGGTGGCGCGCAGCCCCTACCTGGTGCTGTGGAGCCGGCTCGGCGCCTATCCGCAGGAATGGCTGGAACAATGGCTGGCCGAGGGCGCGCTGTACGAATACTGGGCGCACGAGGCCTGCTTCGTGCCGACCGAGGACTACGGCCTGCTGCGCCACCGCATGCTCGACCCGGCGGCGATGGGCTGGAAGTTCTCGGCGCGCTGGCTCGAGGCGCACCAGGCCGAGATCGCCGAGATGACCGGCCGCATCCGCGAACACGGCCCGGTGCGCTCGGCCGATTTCGAGCGCCAGGGCGGCCGCGGCAACGGCTGGTGGGACTGGAAGCCGGAGAAGCGCCACCTCGAGGTGCTGTTCACCACCGGCCGGCTGATGGTGACCGAGCGGCGCAACTTCCAGCGCGTCTACGATCTGGCCGAGCGCGTGCTGGCCAAGACCTTCCCGGCCGGCTGGGACGACGGCCGCGACACGCCGACGTTCGAGGCGGCCCAGGCGGAGATGGTGCGGCGCTCGTGCCGGGCGCTCGGCGTGGTCAAGGCCGGCTGGGTCGGCGACTACTACCGGCTGCGCCGCGGCAAGTACGACGCCGCGCTGCATGCGCTGGCCGATGCCGGCGAGCTCTTGCCGGCGCGCATCGAGGGCTGGAAGCACGACGTGTTCGTCCACGCCTCGCTGGCCGAGCACCTGCCGGCGGCCGAGGCCGGCACGCTGGGCTCGACCGTCACCACGCTGCTGTCGCCGTTCGACCCGGTGGTGTGGGACCGCAAGCGCGCCACCGAGCTGTGGGATTTCGACTACCGCATCGAGTGCTACACGCCGGCGCCCAAGCGCCAGTACGGCTACTTCGTGCTGCCGCTGCTGAGCCGCAACCGGCTGGTCGGCCGGCTCGACGCCAAGGCGCATCGCCAGCAGGGCGTGTTCGAGGTGAAGGCGCTGTATCTCGAGCCCGGCGTGCGGGTATCGCAGCGGCTGGCCGGCGACCTCGGCGCCGCGATCCGCCGCTGCGCCGACTGGCACGGCACGCCGACGGTGCGTATCGAACGCGCACCGATGGAGCTGGCCGCGCTGCTGGCGGCCGGCTAGCGATCGGCCCGGTCGCGGCGAATCGGGCCCGGCCGGCTGCTAGACTGCCTGCTTTCCCTCGCCGCCCACTCCGCCATGCGTGCTGCCGCCCTCACGATCCTCCCCCTCGTCCTGGCCACCCCGGCCTTCGCCGCCGACGATGCCCGCCTCGAACTCGGCATCGGCGCCACCGCGCTGAGACTGCCCGACTACCGCGGCAGCGACGAGCAGCAGGGCTACCTGCTGCCCCTGCCCTACCTCAGCTACCAGGGCGAACGGCTGCAGGTCTCGCGCGCCGGCGTGCGCGGCCTGCTGTTCCAGGGCGAGCGCACCGAATTCGACCTGAGCCTGAACGCCACGCCGCCGGTGAAGAGCGAGAAGAACCGCGCGCGCGCCGGCATGCCCGAACTCGACCCGACGCTGGAGATCGGCCCCTCGTTCAAGTACCGGCTCAGCGCCGCCGCCGACCCGGTGCGGGTCGAGCTGGTGCTGCCGCTGCGCGCGGTGGCCTCGTTCGACGACTGGCGCGTGCGCCACGTCGGCAACGTGTTCAATCCGAAGATCGGCGTCGAATGGCGCCAGGGCCGGGACTGGGGCATGGGCCTGAGCGCCGGCGCGCTGTTCGGCGACCGCCGCCAGCATGCCTACTTCTACGACGTCGACGCGCGCTACGCCACCGCTGAGCGGCCGGCTTACCGCGCACGCGGCGGCTACGGCGGCCTGCAGGGCACGCTGTCGGCCAGCCGCAGCTTCGGCGACTGGTGGCTCGGCACCTTCCTGCGGGCCGACCAGGTCGGCGGCGCCCGTTTCGCCGACAGCCCGCTGGTCAAGCGCAAGACCAATCTGAGCGCGGGCATCGGGTTGGCCTGGCGCTTCTACCGCAGCGACGAACGCTGAGCGCTCCGGCCCCGTAGGTCGGGTTTTACACCCGACAGCACTGTCGATCCGGCGTCGCCGTCGGGCATACAGCCCGACCTACGAAAGCTGCGCGATCGAATGAACGACCTTGTAGGAGCGGCTTCAGCCGCGAATGGCACCGGTAGATGTTGAACCGATTCGCGGCTGAAGCCGCTCCTACGTTCCCTCGATGGCCGGCCGCGAACCGGCCCGAATGAAACTTTTTGCACAAGACGCTTGACGAAGCGTAACGAGGTCGACATAATCCGGCCTCTCTGTCGCGGGATGGAGCAGTTGGCAGCTCGTCGGGCTCATAACCCGAAGGTCGTAGGTTCGAGTCCTACTCCCGCAACCAGATTCCAAAAGCCGCTGATCCTCGATCAGCGGCTTTTTCCATTGCCGCTCGCAAGCCCGTGCCCGCTTGCCCGCCGCGGCCCGCCCCCCTAGACTCCGCGCCAATCGCCGCAACAAGGATCGAACATGGCCGCCGCCCCGCAATACGACGAATCCTCGGTCAAGGTGCTCAAGGGCCTGGAGCCGGTGAAGCACCGGCCGGGCATGTATACCCGCACCGAGAACCCGCTCCACATCGTCCAGGAAGTGATCGACAACGCCGCCGACGAAGCCTTGGCCGGCTACGCCAAGTCGATCGAGGTGACGGTCCACCAGGACGGCTCGATCGCGGTGGCCGACGACGGCCGCGGCATCCCGGTCGGCATCCATCCCGAGATGGGGGTGCCGGCCGTCGAGGTGGTGTTCACCCAGCTGCATGCCGGCGGCAAGTTCAACAAGAAGGACGGCGGCGCCTACAGCTTCTCCGGCGGCCTGCACGGCGTCGGCGTCAGCGTGACCAATGCGCTGTCGACCCGGCTCGAGGTACGCGTCAAGCGCGACGGCGCCGAGCATGCGCTGGCCTTCGGCGACGGCTTCGTGATCGAGCCGCTGGCCATGCTGAAGGAGGTCGGCAAGAAGAACACCGGCACCACGGTGCGCTGCTGGCCCGATCCCAAGTATTTCGATTCGCCCAATATCCCGATGGGCGAGCTGGCCCACATCCTGCGCTCCAAGGCGGTGCTGCTGCCCGGCATCACGGTCACGCTGATCGTCGAGAAGAAGGACGGCAGCCGCGACACCCAGGCCTGGAGCTATCCCGACGGCCTGGCCGGCTACCTGAACGAGCAGCTGGCCGACGCCGAACTGATCGTGCCGCTGTTCCGCGGCGAGCGTTACATCACCGAGGAGAGCGACAGCTTCTCCAAGGGCGAGGGCGCCGCCTGGGTCATCACCTGGACCGAGGAGGGCGGCATCGCGCGCGAAAGCTACGTCAACCTGATCCCGACGCCGTCGGGCGGCACCCACGAGACCGGCCTGCGCGACGGCGTGTTCAACGCGGTGAAGAACTTCATCGACCTGCACAACCTGCTGCCCAAGGGCGTCAAGCTGTTGCCGGAGGATCTGTTCGCCCGCGCCAGCTTCGTGCTGTCGGCCAAGGTGCTCGATCCGCAGTTCCAGGGCCAGACCAAGGAGCGGCTGTCGAGCCGCGATGCGCTGCGGCTGGTGTCGACCCAGGTGCGCGATCCGTTCGAGCTGTGGCTCAACGAGCACCTGGACTACGGCAAGAAGCTGGCCGAGCTGGCGATCCGCCAGGCGCAGAGCCGCATGAAGGCGGCCAAGACGGTGGTGAAGAAGAAGTCGAGCGGCGTGGCCGTGCTGCCCGGCAAGCTGACCGACTGCCTGAGCGAGGACGTCTCGCGCCGCGAGCTGTTCCTGGTCGAGGGCGACAGCGCCGGCGGCAGCGCCAAGCAGGGCCGCGACAAGGACTTCCAGGCCATCCTGCCCTTGCGCGGCAAGGTGCTGAACTCGTGGGAAGTCGACGCCGGCGAACTGTTCGGCAACAACGAGATCCACGACATCGCGGTGGCGATCGGCGTCGACCCGCACAAGGCCGACGGCCCGGCCGACCTCAGCGGCCTGCGCTACGGCAAGATCCTGGTGATGTCCGACGCCGACGTCGACGGCTCGCACATCCAGGTGCTGCTGCTGACGCTGTTCTGCCGCCACTTCCCGCAGCTGGTGAAGCACGGCCACATCCACATCGCCCAGCCGCCGCTGTATCGCATCGACGTGGCCGGCTCGGGCAAGAACAAGCCGCCGCGCAAGTTCTACGCGCTCGACGACGGCGAGCTGGAAGCCGTGCTCGACAAGCTGCGGCTGGAGAAGGTGCGCGAAGGCGCCTGGAGCATCAGCCGCTTCAAGGGCCTCGGCGAAATGAACGCCGAGCAGCTGTTCGAGACCACCATGAACCCCGATACGCGCCGGACGCTGCAGATCGACTTCGACGCGATCGAGGACGATACCCGCCGCATCATGACCATGCTGATGGGCAAGGGCGAGGCGAGCAGCCGGCGCGCCTGGCTGGAAGAGAACGGCAACCTGGCCGAAGGCGACATATGAGCCGCTGGGGGCTGGACAGCGAGATGCTGTTCCACCGCGCCGCCGGCCAGATCGAACAGGCGAGCGGCTACACGGTGGTTCGCACGCCAGGCAACCCGGACTTCTACTTCGGCAACCTGCTGGTGCTCGACGCGGCGCCGAGCGACGCCGACCGCGGCCGGCTCGAAGCCGATTTCGCCGCGCGGGTCGGCACGCCGCCGCGCATCCAGCACCGCACCTTCATGTGGCCGGTGGCGGCAGGGGCTGCGGCGCCGGCGGTCGACGGCTTCATGGCCGACGGCTACGCGCTGCAGGAGACCGTGGTGATGCTGGCCGAAGCCGCCGACCTGGTCGCCCCGCCGCGGCCGCACACCGGCCTCGAGATCCGCGCCTTCCGCGACGACGCCGACTGGGCGGCCTGGACCGCGCTGAACATCGCCGACGATGGCGGCCGCTATCCCGAGGACAGCTACCGCCGCCACCTCGCCGCCAAGCAGCGCATGTACCGCCAGTTGAGCGGACAGGGCCGCGGCGGCTGGCACGGCGCCTGGCTCGACGGCCGGCTGGTGGCGCAGCTCGGGCTGTATTTCGAGGGCGCGACCGGCCGCTTCCAGGCGGTACTGACCGATGCCGCCTACCGCGGCCGCGGCATCTGCCGCACGCTGGTGCACCGGGTGGCGCAGCAGGGCTTCGCCCGCGCCGAGCGGCTGGTGATGCTGGCCGACGAGCATGAGCATGCGCGCCGCATCTACGCCTCGCTCGGCTTCGCGCCGCGCGAGCGGCTGGCCAGCTTGTGCTGGTGGCCCAGGGGCTGAACGGAATCAGCCAGGCAATTCGCCTGGCTCAGCGGCGCGCAGTCAACAATTCGGCGTATAGCCCGTCAGCCGCTCCGCCATCGCCGCCGGCGTATAGGGCAGGATCGTCGCCCGCGCCGCCTCGCCCATCCCCGCCCAATCGGCCGCCTTCGGCCGCGCCGCGATCAATGCCGCGAAGCCGGCGTGGTCGAGCGCGTCGCGCACGAAGCCGTTCTCGCCCTCGCGCACGAACTCGGCCGCGCCCGACTTGCGGCTGGTCAGCACCGGCAGGCCGCAGGCGAAGGCCTCGAGCGCCACGTTGGGGAAGGGGTCGTACAGCGTCGGCAGGAACAGCGCGTCGGCCATGCCGTACCAGTCCTGCACGTTCTTCTGCGCACCGACGAAATGCACCCTCCCGGCGATGCCGAGCGCGGCGGCCTGCGCTTGGTAGCGGCGCGCGCGCTTGTCGTGGCCGACCACCACCAGCCGCGTCTCGCCGCCGGCCGCGGCCAGCGCGGCGAGGCAGGTCGCCACGCCCTTGCGCTCGAAGCCCGAGCCGACGTAGGCCAGCACCGCCGCATCGGGCGCGATGCCCAGCTGCTGCCGCATGGCGTCGCGCCGGGCACGGGCGCGCTGCGGCGAGAAGGCCTCGGCGTCGATGCCGCTGTAGATCACCCGCAGGCGCTCGTCGGGCAGGCCGAACCAGTGCTTGAGCTCGTCCTTCACCATCTGCGAATTGCAGATCACGGCACGCAGCCGGGGACTGGTGAACAGCTTCTTCTCGGCCGCCAGCGCGTAGTGGTGCAGCGGGTTGAACCACAGCCCGAGCCGCGCCAGCGGGCCGAGCTGGCGGCGGCGCTGCGCCAGCCATTCGCGGTGCACGCCGTCGCCGGCGCGGTAGAGATCGCAGCAGGCGATGCGCTCATGCGACTGCACCAGGTCGAAGCCGGCGCCGTCGAGCGCGCGCGCCACGCCGCGGGCGAAGCTCCATTCGCGCCAGACGCTGCCGAGGTAGAACGGGTCGACCTTCAGGCTGCGGTAGCCGGCGTGCTCCTCCCATCTGCGCGTGACCAGCGTGACCTCGACCGAGCCGGCCAGCGCCGCGATAGCGCGGCTGACGAAGCGCTCGGCGCCGCCGGCGGGGTTGTATTTCTGGCGGACGATGGCGAGCTTGATGGGCTGGTCGGGCATGGGATTGGCAGAGGTGGCCGGCGAGTTGCGGTCGTCGCCGAAGCTGGATTGGAAAGCAGCGTAGGAGCGGCTGCAGCCGCGAATGGGGCCGATGATCGACGGCCATTCGCGGCTGCAGCCGCTCCTACGCTAGACGATCGGCGCCGGGCCGGAAACCTAGGTGTGCATCGGCGCGAACCTAGCCGTCGAGGCTGGCCAGGATCTCGCGCACGCGGTCGGCGTCCGGCGCCTGCTCGATCTCGCGCGCCAGCGGCGCCAGCTTGCTCAGGTCGCTCTTGAGCACGATCTGCTTGACGTTGAGCAGCTGCGCCGGGTGCATCGAGAAGCGGCGCAAGCCCAGCGCCAGCAACAGCCGCGTCATGCGCGCGTCGCCGGCCATCTCGCCGCAGACCGACACCGGCACGCCGGCGCGGTCGGCCGTGCGGATCACGTGGCCGATCAGGTGCAGCACGGCCGGGTGGAAGGGGTCGTACAGGTGGCTGACCGCGTCGTCGCCGCGATCGACCGCCAGCGTGTACTGGATCAGGTCGTTGGTGCCGATCGAGACGAAATCGAGCTTGCCGAGCAGGTGGCTGACCGTCAGCGCGGCGCCGGGCACCTCGATCATGCCGCCGACCTCGACGTCGTCGGCGAACTCGATGCCGTCCTCGCGCAGTTCCTCGCGCGCCTGTTCCACGTGGAGCCGCACCTGCTTGACCTCGGCCAGGCTCGCCAGCATCGGCACCAGCAGCTTGAGCTTGCCGTGGCGGCCGGCACGCAGCAGCGCACGCAGCTGGGTGCGGAACAGCTGCGGCTCGGCCAGGCACAGCCGCACGCCGGTCAGGCCCAGCGCCGGGTTGGGCGCCGAGACGGCCTCCTCGTCGGCCCACTTGGGCATCTTGTCGCGGCCCAGGTCGACCGTGCGGATGGTGACCGGCGCGCCCTTCATGCCTTCGAGCACCGACCGGTAGGCGCGGTACTGCTCTTCCTCGTCGGGCAGGTCGTCGCGGCCGAGGAACAGGAATTCGGAACGGTAGAGGCCGACCCCGGTGGCGCCGTTGCCCAGCGCCTGGGCCACGTCGCCGGGCGTCTCGATATTGGCGTGCAGCTCGATTGCGACGCCATCGCGGGTGGCGGCGGCGGTGCGCTTGATGCTCTGCAGCTTCTTGCGCTCGGCCGCGAGGCCGGTCTGGCGCTTGCGGTACTCGGCGAGGATGGTCTCGCTCGGGTCGATGATGGCGACGCCGGCGGTGCCGTCGACGATGATGGTCTCGTCCTCGCGGATCAGCTGGCGCGCATGGTGCAGCGCTAGGACCGAGGGAATGTCGAGGCTGCGCGCCAGGATCGCGGTATGCGAGGTCGGCCCGCCGACGTCGGTGAGGAAGGCGGCGAAGTCAGCGCCCTTGAACAGCGCCATGTCGGCCGGGCTCAGGTCGTGCGCGATCAGCACGCGCTCCTTGCTGTCCTCGGGCGGCACGTAGTGCTCGCCGTCGTGGCCGTCGAGCGCCTTGAACAGCCGGTCGACCACCTGGATCACGTCGTTGCGCCGCTCGCGCAGGTATTCCTCCTCGATCACGTCGAACTGCTCGAGCAGGCGATCCTGCTGCAGCTTGAGCGCCCATTCGGCGTTGCAGCGGCGCTCGACGATGATGTCGCGCGGCTCGCGGCTGATGGTGTGGTCGTTGAGCAGCATCACGTGCAGGCTGAGGAAGGCGCCGAGCTCGGTCGGCGCGTTCTCCGGGATGCTCCCCCACAGCTGCTCGAGTTCCTTGCGGGTGGCGCGCACCGCCTGGTCGAAGCGGGCGATCTCGCCGGCCACCTCGGCCTGGGTGATCTCGTAGTGGGCGACCTCGAGATCGGTATGGCTCACCAGGTGCGCGCGCCCGATGGCGATGCCGCCGCCGATGCCGATGCCGTGCAGGGTGATGGTCATGGCTCCTCCGACCTTGCGCGCGACGAGGCGTCTATTCCGATTCGTCGAAGCGGTTGGCGATCAGCTCGGTCAGGGCCGCCATCGCGGCCTCCTCGTCCTCGCCGATGGTTTCGATGGTCACGCGGCTGCCGCGCGCGGCCGCCAGCATCATCACCCCCATGATGCTCTTGGCGTTGACCCGTTTGCCGTTGCGGGCGAGCCAGACTTCGCATTTGAAGCGGCTGGCCAGTTGCGTCAGCTTGCTCGAGGCCCGCGCATGCAGGCCCAGCTTGTTGATGATTTCGACTTCTTTCTGCGCCATGGTGTTCTCGGTGGTCTTCTATTCTTGGCCGGGCCCTTGGCGGGTGGTCGGCGGCAGCATGTACATCACGCCCTCGAGCCCGCCGGTGACGGCCTTGCTCACCACCACGTCCAGCGGCTCGTGGCCGTAGTTGAGCGAGCGCACCAGCATCGGCAGGTTGACCCCGGCCACCGCTTCGACGCGGCCCGGCTGGATCAGCCGGTAGGCGACGTTGGACGGCGTCCCGCCGTAGATGTCCGACAGCACCAGCACGCCGCGGCCGGTGTCGATCTCGCGCACCAGCGTGCGGGCCCGCTCCAGCACCACGTCGGGATCGTCGGTACGGTAGACGGGCAGGTAGCGCAATTGCGGCAGCGCTCGGCCGAGCACGTGAGCGGCGCATTCGGCCAGGCTTTCGCCGAGGCCGTAGTGCGTGACCAGCAGGATTCCAACCATGTCGAGACTCAGGGAAACGCGTTGGAGCCGATTCTAGCAGCGCCGCGCGCCCGTCTGCTGCGATGCGGTAAATTCGTCCGACCGGCTCCGGCGGGCGAAATTCCGCGGCGGCGGCAGAAACCGGCCGGTTCGGACCAAAGCGCTTGTGCCCACCGCACGGCCGCTCAGCCGGACATCGCCTGCCGATCCAGCGCGGCGGCGGCCGGACAGGCGGAGCAACGCCCGGCAGTCCAAGGCCACCGCAGCGACGCCGGACTCAGGCCGCCGCCCCGACCGCCGCCTCGAGCGCATCGACGAACAGCGCCGCGACGTCGATGCCCGACTGCGCGCTGATCTCCTGGAAGCAGGTCGGGCTGGTGACGTTGACCTCGGTCAGGCAGTCGCCGATCACGTCGAGCCCGACCAGCAAGAGGCCGTCGCGCACGAAGGTCGGGCCGAGCGCCTCGGCGATCTCGCGGTCGCGCGCGCTCAGCGGCCGCGCCACGCCGGTGCCGCCGGCGGCCAGGTTGCCGCGGGTCTCGCCGGCCATCGGGATGCGCGCCAGGCACCAGTCGACCGGCTTGCCGCCGATCACCAGCACGCGCTTGTCGCCGTCGAGGATCTCGGGCAGGTAGCGCTGCGCCATCAGCGTGACGGTGCCGTCGCGGGTCTGGCTCTCGAGGATCGAACCGAGGTTGGGATCGTCGGGCTTGAGCCGGAAGATGCCCATGCCGCCCATGCCGTCGAGCGGCTTGAGGATCACGTCGCGCTGCTCGGCCAGGAAGGCGCGGATGTCGGCCGGCTGGCTGCTGACCAGCGTCGGCGTGGTGTAGTCGGCGAAGCGCAGGATCGCCAGCTTCTCGTTGTAGTCGCGCAGCGCCTGCGGCCGGTTGAACACCCGCGCGCCCTGGCGCTCGGCGTGCTCGAGCAGGTGGGTGGCGTACAGGTATTCGCTGTCGAACGGCGGATCCTTGCGCATGACGACCGCGTCGAAGTCGGCCAGCGCCGTGGCCTCGGCCGGCTCGGCGCGGTACCAGTCGTGGGCGTCGCCGGTCAGCGCGATGCGGCGCGCGTCGGCCAGCACGCGGCCCTCGCTCACCCTCAGGTGGCGCTGCTCGAAGGCGTGGATCGCGTGGCCGCGGCGGGCGGCCTCGCGCATCATGGCGTAGGTGCTGTCCTTGTAGGTCTTGAACCGGTCGAGCGGGTCGGCGAAGAAGGCGATGCGCATGGTGGATTCCCGGTGGATCGGTCGGCACGGCGGCGGCGCCGGATCGCGGCCGCGACCCGGCGGAGCCCGCCGACGGATTGAAGCGGGGCCGGCGCGGCCCCGCCGTGCTACTTGGCGCCGGCCTTGGCCGGTTTCTTGTCGGTCTCGGCCGGCTTGGCCGCCTCCACCGTCACTCGCACGCTGGCCGACAGCTGCGGGCCGTAGGAGCCGTGCGCGCCGTCGGCGAACTGCAGCGTCAGCGTGTGCGGGCCGGGCGCCAGCGTGACGGTGGCCTCGGTCTGGCCCTTGCCGTAGTGGACGTGGCGCTCGTCAAACGGGATCACCTGGCCCTTGGGCACGGCCGGCAGGTCGATCAGCAGGTGGTGGTGGCCGCTGCTGCGGTCGAACGGATCCTCGGCCGCGCTGCGCACCTTCATGCCCTCGACGCCGAAGCGCAGCGTGACGGTCGGCGGCAGCACGTCGCCGTCCTTGATGCCGATGAAATGGACGCGCGCATTGGCCGGCGCGCCGTCGCCGGGCGCCGGGGTAGCCTGGACGAACGAGGCCGCGGCCAGCAGCGCGGCGAAGACGAGGCGGGGAGAGGGCATGGCGGGCTCCTGTCGATGGGGCGGCGGGTCAGACCGCCAGCGCGGCGTCGTACTGCGGCTCGGTCGCCTCGATCTCGCGCGAGGCGGCCAGGAGCGCCAGCCGCGCCACCACGCCGTAGGCATAGAAGCGGTTCGGCGCGCAGTCCGGGCTGCCGTCGCAATCGGGCGTCGACAGCGGGGTGTCGAAGTACAGCGGCTCGAAGTGCATGCCGGGCGCGTTGAGGTTCTCGTCGGCGCCGCGGCCGGTGTGGACGCGGTAGAAGCCGCCGACCACGTAGCGGTCCATCATGTAGACCACCGGCTCGGCCACCGCCTCGCCCAGCGTCTCGAAGGTCGGCACGCCTTCCTGCACGATCACGTCGCTGACTTCCAGGCCTTCCTTCACCACCGCCATCTTGTTGCGCTGCTTGCGGTTGAGGCCCAGCACGTCGTCGGGCGACTTCACGCTCATCACGCCCATGCCGTAGGTGCCGGCGTCGGCCTTGACGATGGCGTAGGGCGCGGCGTCGATGCCGAGCTCGCGGTACTTGGCCGCTGTCAGCGCCAGGATGCGCTCGACCTCGGCGGCCAGCCGCTCCTCGCCCTCGCGGGTCTGGAAGTCGAGCCGGTCGACCTGGCCGAAGTAGGGGTTGATGTACCACGGGTCGATCGCCAGCAGGTCGGCGAACTCGGCCGCGACCACGTCGTACTGGCCGAAGTGGTTGGTCTTGCGGCGGCGGTGCCAGCCCACGTGCAGCGGCGGCAGCAGGTTCTGGTCGATGCCTTCGAGGATCGGCGGCACGCCGGCCGACAGGTCGTTGTTGAGCAGCACCACGCAGGGGTCGAAGCCGTCGAGGCCGACGCGGCGGCCGGTGCGCTTGAGCGGCTCGAGCGTCAGCGAGGTGCCGTTGGGCAGCGCGAAGGCGGTCGGCGCGGTGATCTCGGGATTGAGCGAGCCGAGCCGCACGTTGAGGCCGGCCAGCTTGAGCACGCGCTGCAGCGCGGCCACGTTCTGCAGGTAGAACTGGTTGCGGGTGTGGTTCTCGGGGATCAGCAGCAGGCGCCGCGCATCGGGACAGACCTTCTCCAGCGCGCTCTGCACCGCCTGCACGCACAGCGGGGTGAAATCGGGATTGAGGTTGTTGAAGCCGCCCGGAAACAGGTTCATGTCGACCGGCGCCAGCTTGAAGCCGGAGTTGCGCAGATCGACCGAGCCGTAGAAGGGGGGAGCGTGATCCAGCCACTGGCTGCGGAACCAGGCTTCGATGTCGCACTGGGCGGCCAGGATCTTGCGCTCGAGGTCGAGCAGCGGCCCGGTCAGGGCCGTGGCAAGGCGGGGTACGTTCATGGCGTTACCTGTTTTGGTTGGCTACTGCTAATCGATATCGAGATCGTGCTCGCCGCGGCGACCCACGCGCCGGGCCGATGATCGGACCGCTATGTTGCATGCACATGCCGCGCCGCCGCCAACGTTCCGACCTGGCGTTTCCGCCAGCTTGCCGGCCGGCGCCGCGCATGCCGGCTGCCCGGATACATCCAGCTTAGATCGGGTTGGCGCGCACAGTTTCAAGCAGGGCCGCATGCTAAACTCGCGCCGCCTTCCGGCCCCACCCCGATCGCGCCCGTGCGGGCGCCGCCTCACCGAGGTTCCGGCATGACCGCTCCCGCCCCCAAGCCCAAGGAAAGCCTGCAGGACAGCCTGCAGCAGGTGGTCCGCATCCTGCAGCGGCACAAGCTGGTCGAGAACCTGGTGCACAAGCAGGACATGCCGCGCCACGAGCTGGTCGAATCGCTGGTGCACAAGCAGAACCTAGTCGAGCTCGAGCACAAGCTGGCCCTGCTGCACCCGGCCGACATCGCCTTCATCCTCGAATCGTTGCCGCTCGAGGACCGCATGACGGTCTGGGGCCTGGTGCCCGGCGAGACCGAGGGCGAGGTGCTGCTGGAAGTGTCGGACTCGGTGCGCGAGACGCTGCTGGCCGACATGAACCGGGACGAGATCCTGGCCGCCGCCGAGCACCTCGACGCCGACGAGCTGGCCGACCTCGCGCCCGACCTGCCGCAGGACGTGATGAGCGAGCTGATGGGCTCGCTCGAGGAAGAGGAACGGGCCGAGCTGCAGTCGGCGCTGTCCTATGCCGAGGGCCAGGTCGGCGCGCTGATGGACTTCGACATGGTCAGCATCCGCGACGACGTCACGCTCGAGGTGGTGCTGCGCTACCTGCGCCGCTTCGACGAGCTGCCGCACCATACCGACAAGCTGTTCGTGGTCGACAACGACCAGCGCCTCAAGGGCGTGCTCAGCATCAAGAAGCTCCTGGTCAGCGATCCCGAGCGCGAAGTCGCCGAAGTGATGTCGCACGACGTGGTGATGTTCCGCGCCGACGAGGACGCCAGCGAGGCGGCCCAGGCCTTCGAGCGCTACGACCTGGTGTCGGCGCCGGTGGTCGACTCGACCCACAAGGTGATCGGCCGGCTGACGGTGGACATGATGGTCGACGTGATCCGCGAGGAGAGCGAGGCCGAAGTGCTGAGCCTGGGCGGCCTGAAGGAAGACGAAGACCTGTTCAGCTCGGTCTGGCAGTCGGCGCGCAACCGCTGGCCCTGGCTGGCGGTGAACATCGGCACCGCCTTCATCGCCAGCCGGGTGATCGGCGCCTTCGAGCACACCATAGCCCAGCTGGTCGCGCTGGCGGCGCTGATGCCGATCGTCTCCGGCATCGGCGGCAATACCGGCACCCAGACCGTGACGCTGGTGGTGCGCGGCCTGGCGCTGGGCCAGGTCAACAGCGCCAACGCGCGCCGGCTGGTGCTGAAGGAGCACGCGATCGCGCTGCTCAACGGCGTGGTGTGGGGCGGCGTGCTCGGCGTGATCGCCTGGCTGCTCTACCACGACGCCCACCTCGGCATCGTGATGACGGCCGCCATGGTGCTCAACCTGCAGATCGCCGCGCTGGTCGGCATCGTGGTGCCGCTGACCATGGAAAAGCTCGGCCGCGACCCGGCCTACGGCTCCTCGGTATTCCTGACCGCGGCGACCGACAGCATGGGCTTCTTCATCTTCCTCGGCCTCGCCACGGTGTTCTTGCTCTGAGCGTGGGACATTGACCTGCGGTGCCGGGGATTGCCTGGTCGTGAGTCATCGACCTCGTGGCAAGTCTGTCCCATCCCGACTCCCCCGCCCTCGCCGCCACCAGGCCCCCACGAAGTCTCAGACTTCGCGGGTTGGGCCAGAGGGAGCCTCGCTGACGCTCGTCGCATCTGCATCGAGCTGCGGTGGATACTCGCGGCGTTGCCGCATCCGGCCACCGATCGCGTCCGGCGGCCGAAGGCCATCGTGTAATATTCCTACCATGTTCTCCCCGATCTCCGACCGCTCGGTGCACGCCGCCCCAGCCGCGTGCCGGCCGCCCTGCTGCTCGACCTGCTGCGCCATCAGCGCTACGGCGTCGAATACCAGCCCATCATCGAGCTCGCCAGCGGCCAGGCCATCGGCCACGAGGCGCTGGCGCGCTTCTACACCGCCGACGGCCAGCCGCTGGCGCCCAAGCCGATCTTCGACGCGCTGCACGCCAGCCCCTTGAGCCTCTACCAGGTCGAGTACGACATGAAGCGGCTGCAACTTGCCTATGCGCCGGCCGGCCCGCTGTTCGTCAACCTCGATCCCGATGCCTACGGCGTGACCGTCGGCGAGGCCGAGGATCCGCTGCTGGAGCTGCTCGGCAGCCACCCGGACCTGGTGGTCGAGATCATCGAGAATTCCGACGTCTCCGACGCCCACCTGTCGCAGCTGCTGGCGCAGGCCTTCACCGCGCGCGGCGTGCGGCTGGCGCTCGACGACATCGGCGCGCCCAATTCCATGGTGTCGCTCGACGTGATGATGACGGTCGACTGGTTCAAGTTCGACCGCTCCTGGCTGGCCCGCGCACGCGACGTCAAGGGCCGCGCCGCGCTGCGCCACCTGATCGGCTTCGCCCACGAATGCAGTTGCCGCGTGATCCTCGAGGGCATCGAGCGCGAGGAAGACCTGGCGCTGGCGCGCACGCTCGAAGTCGACTGCGTGCAGGGCTTCCTCTACCGCCGCCAGTTCAAGTCGGTCTCGCTGGCGGCCCGGCCGGCCTGGCAGGCGTTCTGATGGCGGCCACCGTCCAGCAGCTGCTGGCCTGGGCGCGCGGGCTGGGCCTGCCGGTGCTCGAGGCGCGCATGCTGCTCGAGCACGTCAGCGGCCTCGACCGCACCCGCCAGGCCGCCTGGCCCGAGACCGCGCTCGACGACGCGCCGGCCGCGCGCTTCCAGGACCTGGCGCAGCGCCGCGTGGCCGGCGAGCCGGTCGCCTACCTGCTCGGCTCGCGCGAATTCTTCAGCCTCGAATTCGAGGTCGACGCCAACGTGCTGATCCCGCGGCCGGAAACCGAGCTGCTGGTCGAACTGGCGCTCGAACGGCTGCCGGCCGACGCGCCGTGCCGCGCGCTCGATCTCGGCACCGGCTCGGGCGCGATCGCGGTGGCGCTGGCCAGGCACCGCCCGCTGCTGGCCATGACCGCGGTCGACCGCTCCGAGGCCGCGCTGGCAGTGGCCGGCCGCAACGCCGCGCGCCACGGCGCCGCCGTTCGCCTGCTGGCGAGCGACTGGTATTCGGCGGTGGCCGGCGAGCGCTTCGAGCTGATCGTCTCCAACCCGCCCTACATCGCCGCTGGCGACGTCCATCTCGAACAGGGCGACCTGCGCTTCGAGCCGCGCGGCGCGCTGACCGACGAGGCCGACGGCCTGGCCCACCTGCGCCGCATCGTGGCCGGCGCCGGCGAGCACCTGGCGCCGGGCGGCTGGCTGCTGTTCGAGCACGGCTACGACCAGGCCGCCGACTGCCGCGCGCTGCTCGCCGCGGCCGGCTTCGCCGCGGTACAGAGCTGGCAGGACCTGGCCGGCATCGAACGGGTCAGCGGCGGCCGGCTCGGCTGAGGCCGTCCACGGCGGACCGGCAAGATGGAATTCGACGACGCCCAGCCGCTGCCCGCCCGTTCGCTCGCCCGCCGCGCGGCGACCTGGGATGCGCTCGACTCGCCGTTCGGCCGCATGGTCGCGGTCGCCGACGGGCAGAACGGCCTGTTGAGCCTGAGCTTCGGCGCCGCCGCCGAGGACGAGGCGCGTGCCGCCGGCGCACGCCATGCGCCGGCGGCGCTGGCCGAGGTGATCCATCAGCTGGCGCAATACCTGGCCGGCGAACGCCGCCAGTTCGAGTTGCCGCTGGCGCCCGAAGGCACGCCGTTCCAGCATGCGGTGTGGGCCCAGCTGGTGCAGATCCCCTATGGCGAGACCGTCAGCTACGGCGAGCTGGCCGCTGCGCTCGGCCAGCCCGGCGCGGCGCGCGCGGTCGGCCGCGCCAACGCGACCAACCCGATCGCGCTGATCGTGCCCTGCCACCGCGTGATCGGCGGCGACGGCTCGCTGACCGGCTACGCCGGCGGCCTGCCGCGCAAGCAGGCGCTGCTGGCCTTCGAGCGCCGCCACCGGCCGCCGGCCGGCAGCAGCCTCGGCCTGTTCGATTGAGCCGGCCGCACCGCCGAGCCGGCTTGCCGGCCGGCCGGGCCGCCGCGTAAAATTCCCGACCGAATTGCTCGACTATTGGTCGAATCCGCATCTACCGAGTCCGAACCATCGCTCGGACTGCCAACCGGCCGTACTGCGACGGCCAGCGAGGAAAGCGTCATGGACATCCAGGAAAAAATCCGCCAAACCGTCACCGAGAACCCGGTGGTGCTCTTCATGAAGGGCACGCCGACCTTCCCGCAATGCGGCTTCTCGGCCAAGGCCGCGAGCATCCTCAAGGCCTGCGGCGTCGACCAGTACAAGGCGGTCAACGTGCTGGCCGACGACGAAGTGCGCCAGGGCATCAAGGAATTCGCCAACTGGCCGACCATCCCGCAGCTCTACGTCAAGGGCGAGTTCGTCGGCGGCTCGGACATCATGAGCGAGCTGTACCAGAACGGCGAACTGCAGAAGATGCTCGAAGGCGTGCAGGGCTGATCCCGCGGCCGGCCCGTCCGGCCCAGGCAGCGGCACCCGACAAGGCCCGGCTCGATGCCGGGCCTTGTGCATTCCGGCGGGCCGACGGCGAGCCGCTACATCTGGCGGAACTGCGCCTGGTAGGGCTGGCTCACCGTCAGCGCGGTGCCGGCCACCCACAGCCGCATGCCGCCGCCGCCGTCGCGCTCCACCCGCTCGATGCGGCCGATGTTGACCACCGCGCCGCGGCTGACCTGGCAGAAGCGCGCCGGGTCGAGCCCGCCGGCCAGCTCCTTGATGGTCTTGCGGATATGGGCGTCGAAGCCCACGCCGAGCAGCCGGGTGTACTTGGCTTCGGCGACGAAGGCCGCCACCTCGTCCACCGCCACGATGCGCATCTGCAGGCCGCTGGCGGCATGGATCCAGCGCAGCCGCGCCGGCTCGGCCGGGGTCAGCCGATCGAGCAGGCCGCGCAGATCGGCCGGCGGGCTGGCCAGGCGCTGGCGCAGCCGTTCGAGCGCGCGCGCCAGCCGCGCCGGATCGAGCGGCTTGAGCAGGTAGTCGACCGCGCCGGCGTCGAAGGCGGCCAGCGCGTATTCGTCGTAGGCGGTCAGGAACACCACGTGGCAGCGGCCCGAGGCGGCGCGCGCCACCTCCAGCCCGCTGGCGCCGGGCATGCGGATGTCGAGGAAGGCCACGTCGGGCCGGTGCTCGACCAGCGCGGCCAGCGCCGCCACCCCGTCGGCCGCCTCGGCCACCACCCGCAGCGCCGGCCATTGCGCCGCCAGCGCCTCGCGCAATTGCTCGCGCAGCAGCGGTTCGTCCTCGGCGATCAGCGCGGTGGCGTTCATGCCGCCCCCTCTCTACGGCGCAGCGGCAGGTTCAATTCGGCACGCACGCCGCCATCGGGCCGCGCCGCCAGCAGCAGGCCGGCCTCGGCGCCGAACAGCGCCGCCAGCCGCTCGCGCAGGTTGCGCAGGCCGATGCCGTGGCCGCCGCCGCTTTCGCTGAAGCCGACGCCGTCGTCCTCGACCGCCACCCGCAGCCGCGCGCCGTCGCGCCAGGCCACGATGTCGATGCGGCCGTCGCCGCGCTTGGGCTCGAGGCCGTGCTTGAGCGCGTTCTCGACCAGCGTCGCCAACGCCAGCGGCGGCAGCAGCGCATCGGCCAGCCCGGCCGGGCTGTCGATGGCATAGCGCAGCCGCTCGCCCATGCGGATGCGCATGATGTCGAGGTAGGCCTCGACCCGGGCCAGCTCCTGCCCCAGCGTGGCCTCGGCCTGGCGCAGCTCGGGCAGGGTGGCGCGCAGGTAGGCGTTGAGGCGTTCCAGCATGCGGTCGGCCAGCGCGGCGTCGTGGCGCAGCAGGTATTGCACATTGGCCAGCGTGTTGAACAGGAAATGCGGCTCGATCTGGCCCTGCAGCGCGGCCAGCCGCGCTTCGAGCAGGGTGCGTTCGACCGCGTGCCGCTCGGCCTGCTCCGCCAGCGTGCGCTGCTCGCGCCAGGCCAGCCAGCGCCGCACGATGCCGGGCAGCAGCAGCGGCCACAGCACCGCCATCGGCACCGCGTCCGGCAGCCGCCAGGGCCGCGGGCCGGCGTCGGCGGCGACGCGCAAGGCGTGGGCCAGCGCGCCGCCGAGCCAGGTCGACAGCGCCAGCACGCCGACCGCCGTCGCGATCGCCAGGCCCGCGCGCTGCCAGCGCCGGGTCGGCTCCAGCAGGCCCACCGCCAGCGCATGGCCGGCCAGCAGGCCGGCCAGGTCGGCGCTGAAGCCGCTGCGCCAGGCGCTCCAGCCGGCCAGCGCCAGCAGCGCCCAGCCCAGCGCCAAGATGGCGGCGCGCAGGTTGAACGGCGCCATCGGATGGTCGTATGCGAGGGTCCCGGTCACGGCCGCAATCCGAGGTTGACCGGCCGCGGCACGATCGGCTCCGCCGGCAGCTTCAGGTGCAGCGGCACGTTGTGGGCCTGCCGGGCGGTATCGGGCAGCACGGTGAGCTGCACGTTGCGGATCCACACCCGGCCGCGGCCCTGGATGGCCAGGCCGTAGTCCAGCGCGGTGGTGGCGTCGGTCACGCCGTCGCCCATCTGCACCGTGATCGGCGCCCATTCCTTCGGCGTGTTCCACGAGGCGCCGGAATGGGTGTCGGGGCCGCCGGAGGCGCGCAGGAACAGCTCGACCCGGCCCGGTTCCGGATCGACCTTGACCTCGGCCGACAACATCAGGTTCTTGTGGCGGTAGGCCGCCGGGTCGATCGACTGGCTCAGCGCCCCCACCGCGTCGCCCGGATCGCCGACCGAGCGCAGGTAGACGGCGCCTTCCTTCGGGTCGTAGCCGACTTCGTACTGCTTGCCGACCGTGGCCGAGACGGTCCAGCCCGGCGGCGTGCCGGGCTGCTCGGCGGCGCCGAGCGGCAGATTGACGGCGGCCGCGACGGCGGCACAGGCGAGCAGGGCTTTGAGATGCATGGTCAGGTCTCCGTGGTGGGCGAGGAACACGGAACGGACCATAAGGGGGCGGAAAGGCATGCGGCAGGGCGGGCGCGACGGGTGCCGCGAAGCATACGACAAACCGGCCGCTTTGCCGGAACGGCACTATGGAACGACCCGGAACGGCACCATCGGACGACCCGGAGCGGCACCGCGGGACAACCCGGATCGCGGCGGCCGGGCTGCGCAGTATGATCGAGCCTCCGTCCCCGCCCAGGAATCCCGCCATGACCCTGCAAATCTGGCTCGCCTATCTCGCCGCCGTGTTCGTGATCTCCGGCACGCCCGGCCCCAACATGCTGCTGGCGATGACCCACGGCATCCACCACGGCCTGGGCAAGACCTTCGGCAGCACCATGCTGGGCCTCTTGGCCGGGTTGGCGGTGATCCTGTCGATCTCGCTCGGCGGCCTGGGCGCCGTGCTGCTGGCGTCGAGCCATGCGTTCGAGGTGATCAAGTACCTGGGCGCCGCCTACCTGATCTACCTCGGCATCAAGACCTGGCGCGCCGCCGACAGCGCGCTCGAGACCAACGGCCGGCCCGACGCCGACGACGCCTGGGCGCGCTTCCGCATCGGCATCCTGGTCGCGCTGTCCAACCCCAAGGCGATCCTGTTCGGGGTGGCCTTCTTCCCGCAGTTCCTCGACCCGGGCAAGCCGATGGCCGGCCAGGCCAGCCTGCTGCTGCTGAGCTTCGTGCTGATCGAGACCGGCTGGATGTGCGTCTATGCCGGCGGCGGCGCCAAGCTGGCGGTCTGGCTGCGCCAGGGCGGCCGCATGCGCTGGTTCAACCGCGCCTCGGGCGGCGCCTTCGTCGGCGCCGGCCTGCTGCTCGGGGCGTTCAAGCGATGAGCGCCGGCATCCACCACGCCGCCGCCGACGGTTTCGGCAGCCAGGCCGCCGCCTATGCGCGCGGCCGGCCCGACTATCCGCAGGCGCTGGCCGGCTGGCTGCGCGACGAAATCGGCCTCGGCGCCGGCCGCCGGGTGCTCGATCTCGGCGCCGGGACCGGCAAGTTCAGTGGATTGCTGGCCGCCAGCGGCGCCACGGTGGTCGCGGTCGAGCCGGTCGAGGCGATGCGCGCGCAGCTGGCGGCGCGCCTGCCGCAGGTCGACGTGCAGGCCGGCACCGCCGAGGCGATCCCGCTGGCCGATGCGAGCTGCGACCTGGTCGCCTGCGCCCAGGCCTTCCACTGGTTCGCCACGCCGCCTGCGCTGGCCGAGATCCGCCGGGTGCTGAAGCCCGGCGGCGAGCTGCTGCTGGTGTGGAACGTGCGCGACGAATCGGTCGACTGGGTGGCCGCGCTGACCGAGCTGATGACGCCCTACGAGGGCGACACGCCGCGCTTCCACAGCGGCGCCTGGCGCAGCGTGTTCCCGGCCGAGGGCTTCGGCCCGCTGGCCGAGACCGCCTTCGACTACGTGCATGCCGGTCCGGCCGAGCAGGTGGTGGTCGACCGCGTGCTGTCGGTCAGCTTCATCGCCGCGCTGCCCGATGCCGAGCGCGAGCGGGTGGCGGAGCGGCTGCGCGCGCTGGTCGCCGGCCACCCGGCCTTGGCAGGCCGGGCCGAGGTGCGCTTCCCTTACCGCACGCTGGCTTATCGCGCCCGTCGGCTGGACTGACCGGCGGCGGCCGTAAGGGGCTTGCCGCACTGTTCCCACGGCGGCGAAGGCATTACGATGCGCGTCGGCCGGCGACACAATCGCCGGCCGCGCCGTTCGACGGGGCCATCGCGCCGCGGACGCACCGAAATACCAGTAGACCCAGACCAACCAGACCCATTGCGGAACGCCGCCGCGCCACCCTACCGGGCTGCGTGGACCGACGCCGCGCGGAGCCAAAAGCATGACCGCCTTCGTCTTCAACGAACCGAATTTCGACGCCCACGAACAAGTGGTGTTCGTCTCCGAACCCAAGTCCGGCCTCAAGGCCATCCTCGCCGTCCACAACACCAATCTCGGCCCGCCATGGGCGGCTGCCGCATGTGGAACTACGCCAGCGAAGGCGAAGCGATCACCGACGTGCTGCGCCTGTCGCGCGGCATGACCTACAAGAACGCCGTGGCCGGCCTGCCGATCGGCGGCGGCAAGAGCGTGATCATCGGCAATTCCAAGACCGACAAGACCCCGGCGCTGTTCGAGGCGCTGGGCGAGGCGCTCGAGCGCCTCGGCGGCCGCTACGTGACGGCCGAGGACGTCGGCACCAACACCGACGACATGGCCCACGTCGCCCGCCGCACCCGCCACGTCGCCGGCCTCGGCGAGACCGGCGATCCGTCGCCGTTCACCGCGCTGGGCTGCTTCGTCGGCGCCCAGGCCGCCGTGCGCCACCACCTCAAGCGCGACTCGTTCGACGGCCTGATCGTCGCCCTGCAGGGCCTGGGCAACGTCGGTTACGACTACGCCCGCCGCCTGCGCGAAGCCGGCGCCCGCCTGGTGGTGGCCGACATCGACCCGGCCCGCCTCGAGCGCGCCCGTGCCGAACTCGGCGCCGAAATCGTGCCGGTCGATTCGATCTACGACGTGCAGGCCGACATCTATGCGCCGTGCGCGCTCGGCGCCACGCTGAACCCGACCACGCTCGACCGCCTCAAGGTCAAGATCGTCGCCGGCGGCGCCAACAACCAGCTCGCCACCGCCGACATCGGCGAAGCGCTGCGCCGGAAGGGCATCCTCTACGCACCCGATTTCGTCATCAACGCCGGCGGCATCATCAAGGTCTGCTACGAGCACCTGAAGAAGCCGGAAAGCGAAGTCGAGGCCCATGTGCGCCGCATCGGCGAGACGCTGGCCGAGGTGTTCGCGCGTGCCGACAGCGAAGGCCTGCCGACCAGCGTGGTGGCCGACCGCGTCGCCGAGGCCCGATTCAAGCGCGCATGATCTGAACTGACCGCCGAGTGGTATCGAGCGGTAGTGCGGGCGCCCGGCAAAGCCGGGCGCTTGTCATTTGTGACGGCTGAACCAGGGCGCGCTTCCCTGATTCAACCCGACTCCCCCGCCCTCGCCGCCGCGAGGGGGCTTCGCTGGCGCTCGTTCGCTCTTCGTTGATCCTGCAGCTAGACATATCGCTACGCTCATGTCGGCGGGTTGTGTAGGAGCGTCTTTAGCCGCGAATGGCCGCATGTACTCCAGCTATTCGCGGCTAAAGCCGCTCCTACAAAAACGGCGGCGCCGAATCAGTCTGCGCTGAGGATTGAAATAGACGCTGACGAGCGTCAGCGAGGCCCCTCGCGGCGGCGAGGGCGGGGGAAGTCGGGATGGAACAGGCCAGAGCCGGTAGTTCAGTATTCCACTGCTCTTGAACGTCCGGCTTTGCCGGGCGCCGCGCCGAAGCTCAAAGCCGCACAGAACGGATTCAAATCCACGAGGCTCGTAGTTGTCGGGTCCGGGACTACTCGCAAGAATGCCTGCAATGCATATCGAGATCCCCGCCGTGGACTTTCCCTTCCAAGCCGTGCTGTTCGACATGGACGGCACCATCACCGACACCACGCCGCTGCACGACGCGGCCTGGGACGAATTCGCCCGCGCCCATACCGGCAGCGGCGTCGCGCCAGGCGATCCGCGCCTGGTGCCGGGCCGCACGCTCGACGTGGTGCGCGCCGTGCTCGGCCGCGACGTGCAGGGCGAGGAGGCGCAGCGCCTGCACGACGACAAGGAACGGCGCTTCCATGCGCTGGCGCGCGGCAAGCTGGCGCCGCTGGCCGGCTTCGCGCGCTACCGGCGCTGGCTGGCCGAGCGCGGCATCCCGGTCGCGCTGGTCACCAATGCGCCGTGGATCAACATCGAATTCACGCTGGCCGAACTCGCGCTCGAGGATGAATTCGACCTGGTGCTCGGCGCCGAGGACGTGCCGCGCGGCAAGCCGCATCCCGATCCCTTCCTGGCCGCCTGCACGCGGCTCGGCGTGGCGCCGTCGTCGGCGCTGGTGCACGAGGATTCGGCGCTCGGCATCGCGGCCGGCATCGCCGCCGGCTGCCGCGTGGCGGCCATGCTGACCGGCCTGTCGCCGGCCGCCGCCCGCTCGGCCGGCGCACACTGGTCGGCCAGCGACTACGACCACTGGCTCGATCACCTCGGCGTGCGCTGAGGCGCGGCCGGGACCGACCCTTTTACCGCAGAGGACGCCGAGGACGCGGAAAAAACGAAGCCCTGCCGAATAGGCAGGGCTCGTTGCGTTGACGGGACGGTCCGTCGCTCGTCTCCGCGTCCTCGGCGTCCTCCGCGGTGAACGGCGCCGTCCAGCCGGGGATGCCGCCGGCGCGACGGCCCGCTTCAGGCCAGCAGCGCGCGGTACTTCGGGTCTTCGTCTTCGAACAGCTCGTCGCCGCCGCCGGCGAAGGCCCGCGCCAGCGCGTCGCGCGCCGACTCGTCGCGGCCGAGCTCCAGCTCGCACTGGCCCAGCCGCAGCAGGATGAAGGGATTGTCGGCGCCCTCGGGGCAGCGCACCGCCTGGGCGAAGGCCGGCTGCGCCGCGTCGAATTCGCCGAGCTGGAAGCGCGCGTCGCCGACCGCGGCCAGCACCCAGGTACTGGCTTCCCAGCGCTCCAGGTCGGACGGCAGCAGCGCCTGCGCCTCCTGGTACTTGGCCAGCGCAGCGTCGAACTTGCCCTTGTCGAACAGCTTGTCGCCGTCGTCGAGCAGGGCCTGGATGGGTTCTTGCAGGATGGCGGGCAGGGTGGTCATGGTGGCGTCCTCTCCTCGGGCTCCGTCCGGTCGATGCCGGTCAGGTGGAAATGTCGGCGCGCGTTCGGCATGAACGTCGGCCGCGCCTAAAGCGTATATGAAAGAACCCACCGCCAGGCAGTGGGTTCTCCTCGATCATGCAGGCTGCGGGCGGCCGCCATGCGGCGACCGCCCGGCGCGCCGCTTACTTGTAGGCGTCGATGCTCGGGCAGGAACACACCACGTTGCGGTCGCCGTAGGCATCGTCGATGCGGCCCACGCTCGGCCAGAACTTGTTGTCGCGCACCCAGGCCAGCGGGTAGGCCGCCACTTCGCGGCCGTACGGACGTTCCCACTCGCCGATCACCGCGTACTGGGTGTGCGGCGCGTTGCGCAGCGGGTTGTTTTCGGCCGGCCATTCGCCCTGCTGCACCATGTCGATCTCCATGCGGATCGAGATCATCGCTTCGATGAAGCGGTCGAGCTCGGCCTGCGATTCGGATTCGGTCGGCTCGACCATGAAGGTGCCGGGCACCGGGAAGCTCATGGTCGGGGCGTGGAAGCCGTAGTCCATCAGGCGCTTGGCGATGTCGACCTCGGTGACGCCGCTGGCGGCCTTGAGCGGACGCAGGTCGACGATGCACTCGTGGGCGACGCGGCCGTTCTTGCCGGTGTAGAGGATCGGGTAGTGCTCGGCCAGCTTCTTGGCCATGTAGTTGGCGTTCAGCAGGGCGGCCTGGGTCGCCTTCTTCAGGCCGTTGCCGCCCATCATGCGGATGTACATCCACGAGATCGGCAGGATCGAGGCCGAGCCGAACGGCGCCGCCGAGACGGCGGTCTGGCCGCGGTGCGGGCCGTCGATCGGCGCCACCACGTGGTTGGCCATGTAGGGCGCCAGGTGGGCCTTCAGGCCGATCGGGCCCATGCCGGGGCCGCCGCCGCCGTGCGGGATGCAGAAGGTCTTGTGCAGGTTCATGTGGCTGACGTCGGCGCCGATCTCGGCCGGCTTCACCAGCGCCACCAGCGCGTTGAGGTTGGCGCCGTCCATGTAGACCTGGCCGCCGTGGCGGTGGATGGTGTCGCAGATCTCGCGGATCGCCTCCTCGAACACGCCGTGGGTCGACGGGTAGGTGATCATCAGGCAGGCCAGGTTCTTGGAATGCTGCTCGGCCTTGGCCTTCAGGTCCTCGACGTTGACGTTGCCGTTGTCGTCGCAGGCGACCACCACCACCTGCATCGACATCATCTGGGCGGTGGCCGGGTTGGTGCCGTGAGCCGACTGCGGGATCAGGCAGATAGTGCGGTGGCCTTCGCCGCGCGCCTCGTGATAGCGGCGGATCGCCAAGAGGCCGGCGTATTCGCCCTGCGCGCCGGAGTTCGGCTGCATGCAGATCTCGTCGAAGCCGGTGATGGCCTTGAGCTGCTCGCTCAGACCCTCGACCAGCTCGAGGTAGCCGCGGGTCTGGGTGGCCGGCGCGAACGGGTGGATGTCGCCGAACTCGGGCCAGGTCACCGGGATCATCTCGGCGGTGGCGTTCAGCTTCATGGTGCAGGAGCCGAGCGAGATCATGGCGTGGTCGAGCGCCAGGTCCTTGTTCTGCAGCTTCTTCATGAAGCGCAGCATCTCGGTCTCGGTGTGGTGGGCGTTGAACACCGGGTGGGTCAGGATCGCGTCGGTGCGCAGCGCGGCGGCCGGCAGGGCGGCCACGCGTTCCTGGTCGAGCAGTTCGACGTCGAGGCCCTTGGCCGCTTCGCCGACCAGCGCGGTCCACAGCGCCTTGACGTCGGCGCGGCTGGCGCGCTCGCCGAAGCTCACGCCGAGCTGGCTCGACGAGACGTGGCGCAGGTTGTAGCCGGCGGCCTGGGCGGCTTCGAAGGCGGCATGCGCCTTGGCGCCGAGGTCGACCACCACGGTGTCGAAGAAGTGGCGGGTCTGCACCGTCACGCCGACGCGCTTGAGGCCTTCGGCGAAGATCGCGGTCAGGCGGTGGATGCGGTCGGCGATGCGCTTGAGGCCGGCCGGGCCGTGGTAGACGGCGTACAGCGAGGCCATGTTGGCCAGCAGCACCTGCGAGGTGCAGATGTTGGAGTTGGCCTTCTCGCGGCGGATGTGCTGTTCGCGCGTCTGCAGCGCCATGCGCAGCGCCGGATTGCCGGCCGAGTCGACCGACACGCCGATGATGCGGCCCGGCACCGAGCGCTTGTACTCGTCCTTGGTGGCGAAGAAGGCGGCGTGCGGGCCGCCGAAGCCCATCGGCACGCCGAAGCGCTGGGCCGAGCCGAGCGCGATGTCGGCGCCGAGCGCGGCCGGCGACTTCAAGAGCACCAGCGCCATCGGGTCGGTCGCCAGCGCGGTCAGGCCGCCCATGGCCTTGATCGCGGCGATGGCGGACTCGAGGTCGGCGATCTCGCCGTTGACGTTCGGGTACTGGAACAGCGCGCCGAACACTTCGTGGTCCTTCGCTTCGGCGGCGGTGCCGTAGATCAGCTCCCAGCCGAAGGCGCGGGCGCGGGTCTTCATCACGTCGATGGTCTGCGGCAGCGCGTCGCGGTCGACGAAGAAGCGGTTGGACTTGGACTTGGACACGCGGCGGGCCATGGCCATCGCCTCGGCGGCGGCGGTCGCTTCGTCGAGCAGCGAGGCGTTGGCGAGCTCGAGGCCGGTCAGGTCCAGCACCAGTTGCTGGAAGTTGAGCAGGCATTGCAGCCGGCCCTGGCTGATCTCGGCCTGGTAGGGCGTGTAGGCGGTGTACCAGCCGGGGTTTTCCATCACGTTGCGCAGGATCACCTTGGGCGTGATGGTCTCGTGGTAGCCCATGCCGATGAAGGAACGCGCGATCACGTTCTTCGAGGCGATGGCGCGGATCTCGGCCAGCGCCGCTTCTTCCGTCACCGCGTCCGGCAGGCCGCAGGGCGTGCCGCCGAGAATGGCCGCCGGCAGCGTGTCTTCCACCAGCGCGTCGAGCGAGGCGGAACCGACCGTCTCCAGCATGCTGGCGATCTCGGCCTCATCCGGGCCGATATGGCGGTGGATGAATTCGTTGTGGTTTTCGAGGGAGAGAAGCGGCGTCACGGTATGACCCTTGTCGTTTTGCCGCGCCGAGGGGCCGGCGCGGCGATCACAGAAGAGAATGGCAAACCGGCCGCTTGTGGCGACCGGTGAGTATGTACTCGGCTATAGGATGGGCTACGGCCGCAGCAGCAGCCATGCACGAGCGGTAGCGAAGCTCCCTCAGGACCACCCCACGAGTCTCCGACTTCGCGGGGACCCCGGGGGCGGCGAGGGCGGGGGGAGCGGATTCGATCGGCGAAAGATCCGCCGATCGCTCACCGCCCCCGAAGCGCCCGGCCTCGCCGGGGGCCTGGACTGCATGCAGCTCCATCACCGATGGCGATCAATGTTCAGGCACCGATTTCCTTGGCGTACGCCTCGGCGTCCATCAGGCCGTCGAGGTCCGCGGCATTGGCCGGGCGGATCTTGAAGAACCAGCCTTCGCCGTACGGGTCGCTGTTGACCAGGTCGGGCGTGTCGGCCAGCGCTTCGTTCACGGCGACGATCTCGCCGGCGATCGGGGCGTAGACGTCGGAAGCCGACTTCACCGATTCGACCACGCCGGCACCGGCGTCGACCGCCAGCACATCGCCGACCGACGGCACTTCGACGTAGACCACGTCGCCCAGCAGGCTCTGGGCGTGGTCGGTGATGCCCACGGTCACGACGCCGTCGGCTTCGGCGCGCAGCCATTCGTGGCTGGCAACGTACTTCAGATCGCTGGGGATATTGGTGCTCATGGGTCGCTTCCGTGGTGGGGGCGCGGGTCACGCCTAGTTATGGGTCGGCCTGGGCCGGGTTGGCTGGCGCGGATTCTATCAAATCCGTAGCCGCTCCTGCTGCGGGTACAGACACTTGCGTTTCGGATAACGATAACGGCCGCACGGTGACCGGGACAGTCGGGAAAACCCGCCGCGCCCGTCGGCGGTTGCGCGGCCGGGATTGTGCCGCGGACGACGCCGGGGACGCGGGGAATTGCACAAGACACGCCGGCAACGCCGTGCGCCCGGCCATCCGGCGCCAAGGCCGGGGCGAGCGACGCCACGATGTACTTTTTGCGCCTCCGGCGTCCTCCGCGGCGAAAAAAGGCCGCCCTTGCAGACGGCCTCGGCGCCTTACTCGTAGACCTTCTTGCCGTTGCGCACGAACGGCATCTTCACCACGCGGGCCGGCTGCAGCGTGCCGCGCACGTCGACCTCGACCGCGTCGCCGACCTTGACCGCCAGCGGCACGCGCGCCATGGCGATCGAAACCTGCAGCGTGGGCGAGAAGGTGCCCGAGGTGATCTCGCCGTCGCCGGCCGCCGTCGCCACGCGCATATGGCCGCGCAGCACGCCCTTGCCTTCGTAGACCAGGCCGACCTGCTTCAGCCGCGTCGTGCTGCCGGCGGCGCGCTCGGCGCGTTCGGCCTCGACCACGCTGCGGCCGACGAAGTCGCGGTCGGCCGGTTCCCAGGCGATGGTCCAGGCCATGCCGGCGGCCAGCGGCGAGACGCCGTCGTCCATCTCGTTGCCGTACAGGTTCATGCCGGCTTCGAGCCGCAGCGTGTCGCGCGCGCCGAGGCCGGCCGGCACCACGCCGGCAGCGATCAGCGCGTTCCAGAACGGGATCGCCTCGGCGGCCGGCATGGTGATTTCCAGGCCGTCCTCGCCGGTGTAGCCGGTGCGGGCGAAGAACCATTCGCCCTGCGGAAGGCCGACGAACACGCCGAGGCCGTCGATCAGCTCGGCCGCCTCAGGCCGCGCGGCCTTGGCCTTGGCAATGGCGTTCGGCCCCTGGACGGCGATCATGGCCAGGTCGCGGCGCGGCGTCAGCGTCACGCCGAATTCGGCGGCCAGCTTGCCCATCCAGGCCAGGTCCTTGTCGGTGGTCCCGGCATTGACCACCACGCGGTAGCCCCAGCTGGTGCGGTAGACGATCAGGTCGTCGATCACGCCGCCGGCCTCGTTGAGCATGCCCGAGTACAGCGCCTTGCCTTCGAAGCCGAGCTTGGCCACGTCGTTGGCGATCAGCTTCTGGAAGAAGGCGGTGGCCCGCTCGCCGCGCACGTCGACGGCGGTCATGTGCGAGACGTCGAACATGCCGGCGTCGGTGCGCACCGCCTCATGCTCCTTGATCTGCGAACCGTAGTTGATCGGCATCTCCCAGCCGGCGAAATCGACGATCTTGCCGTTGGCGGCCAGGTGGGCATCAAAGAGCGGAGTGCGGTTTGCCATGTTGTCTTCCTCGTGAGAATCGGCTGCCGGGTGGGTAAGCCCGGCCAGTGGGGTGCGGATCGGGTGCTGCGCCGGCGCGACCTGCGGATCGGATCGCTAACGGGGCAGGCTCTTATATACGAAACAGCCGTCGAGCAGGTATTCGCCGGGCGCCACGCGGCCCCCGGGCTCGACCCGGTCGAACGGAACCTCGCGGCCGTCGACCACGATATGGGCCGGGATCGGCTTGCCCTGGTAACTGCCCAGCGCGACGTCGGCCCGCGGGTAGTCGACCACCGGCGCCACGGCGACGGCGGCCGCCTCTTCGCGCGCCGCCTGGGCTGCGGCGGCCTCGCGCGCTTCGCCCTCGTCGGGATGGTCGGGCAGGAGGCGCAGGTAGAGGCTGAGCAGGAAGTGCGGCACGCCGAGCCGGCGCACGCGCTTCTTGTCGTCGACCACGCAGGTGACCGGAAAGCGCGCCTGGCAGGCCGGGCACTCGGCCTGGGCGGCCAGCGCCAGGTGGCTGCCGAGCAGCCGGGCGATGCCGTGCATGTCGGCCGCGTGCAGCACGCGGCCGCAACGCACGCAGGGCTTGGAGAACTGCTTCACCAGCGTGCCGTTGCGAAAGCGCACCGGCAGGAAATGATCGAGGCGTTGGGTCGGGCGCATGGACGATCAGGCCGCAGCGGCCGGCGGTTCGCCGGCGGCCGCGTCGGTGGCCGGCACGGCAGCATCGGGGAGGCCTTCGGCGACATCGGCTTCGGCCTCTTCGGCCGCCTCGGCGATCTCTTCTTCCTCGTCCACCACCGCCACCGGCTCGCCGGCCTCGAGCAGGCGGCATTCGAGCGCCAGGTCGAGGTAGTCGGTCGAGATCAGCTGCAGCTTCACCGGCGTGCCGCGCGCCAGTTCCGGCAGGCCGGCGATGCGCAGCACCAGCGGCAGGCCGTCGAAGCGCACCAGGTCTTCCTTGATCACGGTGGCGCCGATCTCGCGCACGCCCTCCTGCTCGAACCAGCGCAGGCACCAGTAGCGCTCCAGCCGGCCCTGGAATTCGGCGTAGGCGTTGTAGGTCTGGTCGAAGTCGCGCAGCGCGGCGAACAGCATCGGGTCGCGCGCGCCGTAGCGCGGCGGCTCGCCCGACAGCATCGCCAGCAGCTGCTGCTGGTTGATGAAGTCGGCGGCGCGGCGCAGCGGCGAGCTGGCCCAGGCGTACTGGGCGACGCCGAGGCCGACGTGCGGCGCCGGCTGGGTGGTCATGCGCACCCGGCCCATGCTCTGGGCGCGGTAGATGGCCGGGATGCGCGCGTCGGCCAGCTGTTTGCCCCAGGTGCTGTTGCACAGGATCATCAGCTCGGCCACCAGCTTGTCCATCGGGCTGCCGCGCTTGCGCGGGGTGATGCGCACGCGCTTCGTGCCATCGTCGAGCCGGTCGATCGCGAAGCTGTAGTCGGGCCGCTCGACCCGGTTCGGGTCGTGCTTGCCGCGGCCGATCTCGAGCGCCACGGCGAAGCGGTGCAGGAACAGCAGCTCCTGCTTCCACGGGTAGTCGGGGCCGCCGTCGGCCTGGGCCACGGTCTCGTCGTTGAACAGCGGGTCGAGGTCGTGGTGGCGCAGGTTGGCGGCGATGTGCACGCGGTCGAGCCGGCTCTCGGCGGCGATCACCTGGAAATCGGCGTCGACGGTGACGTAGAGGCTGACCGCCGGACAGTCGCGGCCCTGCGCCAGCGTGAACGCCTCGACCACCGCGTCGGGCAGCATGGTGATCTTGTCGCCGGGGAAGTAGACCGTGCTGAGCCGCGCCAGCACCACCTGTTCCATGGTCGAGCCGGCCGCCACGCCGAGCGTCGGCGCGGCGATATGGATGCCGACGCGGGTCAGGCCGCCGTCGAGCGGCGTGACCGACAGCGCATCGTCGATCTCGGTGGTGGCTGCGTCGTCGATCGAGAACGCGCGCACGCCGGCATCGAGCAGGTCGGCCGGCGGCGCCGGCAATTCGATGGCCGGGAAGCCGGTGCCCTTGGGGAAGTATTCGGACAGGAAGCCGTCGAGCAGCCAGGCCTCGACGTCGGGGATCGCGCCGACGCCGGCCAGCAGGCGCAGCGGCGACTTCTGGGCGGCGTCGGCCGCGGCGGCGACCGCCTTCCATTCGATGGTGTTCTTGTCGGGCCGGTGCAACAGCGCGCGCACCTGCGAGCGCAGCGCCTCGGGCAGCTTGCCGGCGGCCAATTCGGCCTGCCACTCGGCCATCAGCGCGGCCTCGCGCGCCTTCTTCTCCTGGCCGGCCTTGGCCGCGCGCAGGTTCTCCTCGGGCGCCGCCTTGTAGCGGCCGCGGCCCTTGCGATAGAAGTACATCGGCGCGCCGTGCAGGCGGATGCACATGGCGGCCGCTTCGAGCGGCGCCGGGTTGGCGCTGAAGTATTCGCGCGCCAGGTCGAGGAAGCCGAACTCCTCGCCGCCGGCCACTTCCCACAGGAAATCGAGATCGAGCTCGGCAGCCATCGCCTCGGCCTGGGCCATGAAGTCGGCGAGGCCAATCTTGTCGAAGCGCAGCCGCACGTCGTGCGCCTTGATCTTGCTGCGTTTGCCGCGCGCATCCTCGATCTGGAGGGTGGCGTCGGTCTCGCTCATGATGGCGGCGACCTTGAAGTCGCCGCTTTCTTCGTAAAAGACGTTCATGCGGAGCCGCCCGGGCGGGCGGTCGGAGGGGTGGCGGAAGGGCCGGGATTATACCCGAGGGCCCTGCCGCCGGCCGGACCGGCCGTCTTGGGCGAGTTCGGCAAGCATGCTTGCGATCCCTTGCGTAGCGGACTATCGAATCATCCGCTGCAGGCTACCAATGGCGCGACGAGCGCCAGCGAGGCTCCCTCGCGGCGGCGAGGGCGGGGGGAGTCGGGATAAAATCGGGGTGAGCCGGTGGGTGGAGCACTCACCAACCGCAAGCGCCCGGCTTTGCCGGGTGCCTGCACATCCGGCCGAGCCTTCAAGGCCGTCCTCACAACCCCAAGGCTCACATCCCGCCGATCTTGAAGATCCGCACCAGCGGGCTGCTGCTCTCCGGCCCGAACCAGCGGTTGAAGATGCGCGCCGCCTCGCCGCTGCGCTCGGCCTCGACCAGCGCCTCGTTGACCAGCTTGAGCATGCGCGCCTCGCCCTTCTTCACCGCCATGCCGTAGGCCTCGGTCGACAGCGAGAACACCGACAGCTCGTACTGCGCGCGGTTGGGCAGCCGCGCCAGGAGGCCGGCCAGCGCCGGCTCGTCGGCGGTGACGCCGTCGACCTTGCCGCTCTGCAGGAAATCGACCGCGCGCTGGGTGTCGTCCATCGAGACCAGCATGGCCTTGGGGAACAGTTGCTTGAACTGGGCCTCCGACGTGGTGCCGCGCGCCACGCCGATGGTGCCGCCGTTCAACGCGTTCGGGTCGGCGAAGCGGCCCTTCTTGGCCAGCACCTTCTGGCCGGTGACGAAGTAGCCGTAGGAGAAGTCCACCTGGCGCTCGCGTTCGGCGGTCTTGGTCATGGTGGCGGCGATCAGGTCGACCTTGCCGCCCTTCAGCAGGCCGATGCGGTCGGCCGGATCGAGGTTCTGCACCACGATCTGCACGCCGAGCTTCTTGGCCACCAGCGCGGCCATGTCGATGTCGTAGCCCGAGATGGTCTTGTCGCGGTTGACGAAGCCGAACGGCGGCGCGTCGGCATTGGCGCCGACCCGCAGCTGGCCGCGCGCCTTGATGTCGTCGACCAGGTCGGCGTGGGCAGGGGCCTGCAGCAGCGCGAACGCGGCGCCGGCCAGGAGGAAGGAACGAAACATGGGGGAATTCTCCGGACAAAATGAAAACGAGGCGGCCGCATGCGGTCGCCTCGTTCTTGTGATTCGGGCCCAGCCTTCAGCCGGACTCTATGCTCACATCATAGCGAGCGGCCGCTCGCTCGGCTGTTGCCGTTTACCCCAGCATGGCCCGGCCGAGCCGATGCGGCCCGGGCGGGTACATCGCATACAATCGGCCCAGCCCCACAGAAAGCCCACCATGTCGTCTTCGCTGCTCGCCGGACTCAATCCCGAACAACTCGCCGCCGTCACGCTGCCCGCAGTGCCCGCCCTGATCCTGGCCGGCGCCGGCTCGGGCAAGACGCGCGTGCTGACCACCCGCATCGCCTGGCTGCTGTCGACCGGCCAGGCCAGCCAGCATGCCATCCTGGCGGTCACCTTCACCAACAAGGCGGCCAAGGAGATGCTGACGCGCATCTCGGCCCAGCTGCCGGTCAACGCGCGCTCGCTGTGGGTCGGCACCTTCCACGGCCTGTGCAACCGCCTCTTGCGCATGCACTGGCGCGACGCCGGCCTGCCCGAGGCGTTCCAGATCATGGACAGCGCCGACCAGCTGGCCGCGATCAAGCGTCTCCTGAAGGCGCTCAACGTCGACGACGAGAAATACCCGCCGCGCGACCTGATGCACTTCATCAACGCCAACAAGGAAGAGGGCCGCCGGCCGCCCGAGGTCGAGGCCTGGGACGACTACACCCGCATGCTGCGCCAGCTGTACGAGGAGTACGAACGGCAGTGCCGCCGCGAGGGCGTGGTCGATTTCGCCGAACTGCTGCTGCGCAGCTACGAGCTGCTGCGCGACAACGCCGCGCTGCGCGGCCACTACCAGGCGCGCTTCCGCTACATCCTGGTCGACGAGTTCCAGGACACCAACCGCCTGCAGTACAAGTGGCTCAAGCTCCTGGCCGGCAAGGACGACTACGCCGGGCTGATGGGCCGGATGGCCGGCGACGCCGCCCAGGCGCCGACCGCCGCGGTGTTCGCGGTCGGCGACGACGACCAGTCGATCTACGCCTTCCGCGGCGCCAACGTCGGCAACATGCGCGACTTCGAACGCGACTTCAAGGTCGACACCATCATCCGGCTGGAGCAGAACTACCGCTCGCACGGCAACATCCTCGACGCCGCCAACGCGCTGATCTCGCACAACCGCGGCCGGCTCGGCAAGAACCTGTGGACCGAGGAGAGCGCCGGCGACCCGATCCGGGTGTTCGAGGCCGCCACCGACTTCGAGGAGGCGCAGTTCGTGGTCGACGAGGTGCGCCAGCTGCACCGCGAAGGCACGGCGCTGTCGGACATGGCGCTGCTGTACCGCTCCAACGCCCAGTCGCGGGTGCTCGAACACGCGCTGTTCCAGGCCGGCCTGTCCTACCGCGTCTACGGCGGCCTGCGCTTCTTCGAACGGCAGGAGATCAAGCACGCGCTGGCCTACCTGCGGCTGATCAACAACCCGGACGACGACAACGCGCTCCTGCGCGTCATCAACTTCCCGGCCCGCGGCATCGGCAACCGCACGCTGGAGATCCTCGGCGAGACCGCCCGCGGCACCGGCGCCAGCATCTGGCAGGCGGCCTGCTCGGGCGGCGCCGGCCGCAGCGCCGCAGCGGTCGGCAAGTTCATCCAGCTGATCGAGGGCATGCGCGCCCAGGCCGACGGCCTGACCCTGCCCGAGCTGGTCCAGCTGGCGATCGAGCAGTCGGGCCTGATCGAGCACTACCGGCTCGACAAGGAAGGCCAGGACCGGCTGGAGAACCTCGAACAGCTGGTCGCCGCGGCCGACCGCTTCGTGCAGGAGAACGAGGACAGCGTGGTCGACTTCCTGACCCAGGCCAGCCTCGAGGCCGGCGAGCACGAGGCGGCGCCGGGCCAGGACGCGCTGCAGCTGATGACGGTGCACGCCGCCAAGGGGTTGGAATTCCACGCGGTATTCCTGACCGGCGTCGAGGAGGGGCTGTTCCCGCACGACAACAGCCTGAACGACCCCGAGTCGCTCGAGGAAGAACGCCGGCTGGCCTATGTCGCGATCACCCGCGCGCGCCGCCGGCTCTACATCAGCCTGGCGCAGAGCCGCATGCTGCACGGCCAGACGCGCTTCTCGCTGGCCTCGCGCTTCCTGTCCGAGATTCCGCAGGATCTGCTGAAATGGCTGAACCGCGGCTACGCGCCGGCGGCGATGCCGAGCCGGCCGGCCGAGAAGAAGGCGCCCGAGCACGGCCTGCGCGTCGGCGCCAGCGTCGAGCATCCGAAGTTCGGCCGCGGCGTGGTGGTCGACTACGACGGCAGCGGCAAGAATGCCAACGTGCAGGTGAACTTCGGCGCCGCCGGGGTGAAGTGGCTTGCGCTTGAATATGCGCGACTTACACTGGTGAATTGACGCCCGGTCGTTTCGACCGGGCCAACGGCGGGCCGCGGCAAGGCGAACAAGCCAGCCGCGCAGCCGGTGCACCGCGGCGTGCGCCGGCTGCGCGGCAAGACTCGCGCTCGCCGGATCGGAGGATTCCATCATGGCAGAGACTGCCGGCAATTCGGCCCTGTTCGCCGCGGCGCGCGCCGCGCGGGCCGGCAACAGCGAGGAAGCCACGGCCGAGAGCATGCAGCGCGCTTTCGCCCCGGCCGCCAACATCGACTACGCCAGCAAGCGCTTCATGGTGGTCGACGCGGTGCAGGAGATGCGTTCGGCGATGAACGCCACGCTGTCCACCTTCGGCGTGACCAAGATGGACTACGCCCATCGCGCCACCGAAGCGATCGGCATGATCAAGCGCGGCGACTACGACGTGATCCTGGCCGACTTCGACCTCGGCCACGGCTACGACGGCCTGCACCTGCTCGAAGAGCTGAAGCTGCGCAACCTGCTCAAGCCCTCGGCCATCTTCATGGTGGTGACCGGCGAGCGGCGCATGCGGATGGTGATCTCGGCCGCCGAGCTGGCGCCCGACGACTACCTGCTCAAGCCCTTCACCGGCGAGGAACTGAAGCAGCGGCTGGACCGGGTCTACCGCAAGAAGGCCGAGTTCGACGTGCTCGACGCCGCCATGCTGAAGGAGGACTACTTCAAGGCGCTGAACGAGTGCAACGAGCGCATCGCCCGGCGCGATCCGTTCACCGTCGACTTCCTCAAGATGAAGGGCCGCATCGCGCTGACCATCGGCGACCATGCGCTGGCGCGCGACACCTACCAGGCGGTGCTCGGCGCGCGCGACATCCCGTGGGCGCGCATGGGCCTCGGCAAGGCGCTGTTCCACCTGAAGGACTACGCCGGCGCGCGCGAGATCTTCGAGGGCCTGCTGGCCGAGAACAACCGCATCATGGAAGCCTACGACTGGCTGGCCAAGATCCACCAGGCCGAGCACGAGCTGCCCGAGGCGCAGGGCGTGCTGGCGCGCGCGGTCGAGCTGTCGGCCGCCAACGTGTCGCGCCACAAGCGGCTCGGCGAGGTGGCGATGAAGAACGGCGACTTCGCCACCGCGGTGAAGTCCTACCAGCAGACCGTCGGCATCGCCAAGTATTCGTTCTGGCGCGACGCCGGCGACTACGCCTCGCTGGCCAAGGCCCACCTCGGCGCCGGCGACGTGATGGAGGCCGCCAAGGTGGCCGCCGACGTGCGGCGCGAATTCCGCCACGACGGCAAGGCCGAGCTGCTGGCCACCGTGATGGAGACCCAGGTCGCCCACAAGCAGGGCAACGACAAGCGCGCGATCGAACTCTTGGGCAAGGCGCGCCAGCAGTTCGCCGGCATCGCCGACGAGGTGCCCGACCATTTCTCGCTCGAGCTGGCCGAGGCCTGCTACGCGCTCGGCGAGGACGAGGCGGCCGGCGAGATCGTCAACAAGGTGATCCGCAACCACCACGAGAATTCGGCGATGCTCGACCGCGTCACCGACATGTACGCCCACATCGGCCGCGCCGACCTCGGCCAGGAGATGATCGAACGCAATGCGAAAGCGATCGTCGAGATCAACAACGAGGCGGTGCGCATGGCCCAGGCCGGCGACCTCGAAGGCGCGGTGCAGAAGTTCATCCAGGCGGTGAACGAGATGCCGGCCAACATCCAGGTGATGCTGAACGCGGTGAACGCCATGCTGGCCTACGTGGCGCGGCTGGGCTGGCACCAGGGCCACATGGACATGGCCCAGGCCTATCTCGACCGGGTGAAGTCGCTCGAACCGGCCAGCGTGAAGTACCTGAAGCTGCGCGAGGCGTTCAATACCACCAAGCGGCGGTTCCGGACCTGAGCACGGCCCGGCCCGTACACGGAACGAAAAGGCCCACTTGCGTGGGCCTTTCCAATTCTGCGTCGTCCAGACTGGCGGATCACACCAGGATCACGTCGTACTGCTCCTGCGTATACGCCGTCTCCACCTGCAGCGAAATCGGCTTGCCGATGAAGTCGGCCAGCATCGCCAGGTTGGCGCTCTCCTCGTCGAGGAACATGTCGATCACCGTCTGCGAGCCGAGGATGCGGTATTCGCGCGCATTGAACTGGCGCGCCTCGCGCAGGATCTCGCGCAGGATCTCGTAGCACACCGTCTGGGCGGTCTTGATCTCGCCGCGGCCCTGGCACACCGGGCAGGGCTCGCACAGCACGTGGGCCAGGCTCTCGCGCGTGCGCTTGCGGGTGATCTCGACCAGGCCCAGCGAGGTGAAGCCCGATACCGTGACCTTGGTGCGGTCCTTGGCCAGCGCCTTGTGCAATTCGTGCAGCACCTGCTCGCGGTGCTCGCCGTTATCCATGTCGATGAAGTCGACGATGATGATGCCGCCGAGGTTGCGCAGCTTGAGCTGGCGCGCGATCACCTGGGTCGCTTCGAGATTGGTCTTGAAGATGGTGTCGTCGAAGCTGCGGGTGCCGACGAAACCGCCGGTATTGACGTCGATGGTGGTCATCGCCTCGGTCTGGTCGATGATCAGGTAGCCACCGAACTTGAGGTTGACCCGCCGGGCCAGCGCGCGCTCGATCTCGGCCTCGACGCCGTGCATCTCGAACAGCGGCCGCTCGCCCTGGTAGTGCTCGATGCGCGGCGCGACGTTGACCACGAAGGCCTCGGCGAACTCCGCCATCTTCTGGAACGTTTCACGTGAATCGACCACCACCTTCTGCGTCTCGTCGGTGACGATGTCGCGCAGCACCCGCATCTGCAGGTTCAGGTCCTGGTACAGCAACGTCTCCGGCGGCATGGTCTTGGACTTGAGCTTGAGGTCGGCCCAGATCCGTTCGAGGTAGTCGATGTCAGCACGCAGCTCGTCGTCGGTGGCGTGCTCGGCCGAGGTGCGCAGGATGTAGCCGCCGTGGTTCTTGGCGTCGGGCAACAGGCGCAGCAGCCGCTCGCGCAGGTGCTCGCGGCCCTCGCCGTGCTCGATGCGCTGGCTGATGCCGATATGGTGTTCCTGCGGCAGGAACACCAGGAAGCGGCCGGCGATGCTGATCTGGGTGCTGAGCCGGGCGCCCTTGCTGCCGATCGGGTCCTTGATCACCTGCACCATCACGCTCTGGCCCTCGAACATCAGCCGTTCGATGCGCTGCGGCTCGCTCGGGTGCTGGCGCTGCTCGATCACGTCGGCGATATGCAGGAAGGCGGCGCGCTCCAGGCCGATCTCGATGAAGGCCGACTGCATGCCCGGCAGCACGCGCTTGACGGTGCCGAGGTAGACGTTGCCGACGATGCCGCGCGCGGCGGTGCGCTCGATGTGCAGCTCCTGCACCACGCCTTCTTCGGTGACCGCCACCCGCGTTTCCTGCGGGGTGACGTTGATGAGGATGTGTTCTTTCATGGCCGGCCTGTCTTGAGTGCGGCCCGCCTGCCCGCGCGGACCTTGCTGATATCGCCGTCAAGCGGCACAAAACTTTCACCGCAGAGGACGCCAAGGACGCGGAGGCAAAATCAACCTGCTCAGGCTGCCGTTGCTGCCGGGCTCGCCGTTTCCGTGTCCTCAGCGTCCTCTGCGGTACGTCTTTTCGTCTGTCCATCCACGGCCACCGTAGCCGCAGGCGCAGCTTCAGCCGCGCATGGATGTGCGTCCCATCGCCTGCGCAGCCGGCATCAGCCGCATGCACAGCTTCAGCAATTCTTCCCAGGCCTCGCCCTGGCCGACGCCCTTGACGATGCGGTCGATCTCGGCCGCGTGCGCCAGGGCGGCCTTGAGCTGGCTGGCCTTGAGCCGGTCGAGCGCGGCCGGGTAGCGGCGCTGCTTGTCGCCCCAGACGCGGTTCTCGCGGTAGAGCTGCTGCAGGTTGCCGCCCTGCGCGCGGCCCAGGCCGACCCGCAGCAGCGCCCGCACTTCATCGGCCAGCGCCCACAGCACCAGGTGCGGCGCCTCGCCCTCGCCGCGCAGGCCGTCGAGCATGCGCGCGAGCCGCGCCGCGTCGCCGGCTACCAGCGCCTCGCCCAGGCCCCAGACGTCGTAGCGGGCCACGTTGGCCACTGCCTCGGTCAGCGCGGCGAGGTCCAGCTCGCCCGGCGGATGCAGCAGCGCGAGCTTGTCGATCTCCTGCTTGGCGGCCAAGAGATTGCCCTCGACCCGTGCGCACAGGTAGTCGAGCGCATCGGGCGCCAGCCGCTGCTGCTGGCGCGCCAGCCGCTCGGAAATCCAGCCCGGCAGCTCGGCGCGGCCGACCAGCGGGCAGGCCACAGCGACGCCGGCGCCTTCGAGCGCGGCGAACCACTTGGACTGCTGCTGGACCTTTTCGAGCTTGGGACATTGCACCAGCAGGACGTTCTCGGCCGGCGCACCGGCGGCGTACTGCTGCAGCGCGTCGCCGCCCTCGGTGCCGGGCTTGCCGGTCGGGATGCGCAGCTCGATCAGCTTCTGCTCGGCGAACAAGGAGATGGCCTGGCCGCTGGCCGCCAGCTCGGCCCACTTGAAGCCGGGCTCGACGGTCAGCACCTCGCGCTCGGCGAAGCCGGCGGCGCGCGCCGCATCGCGGATCGCCTGGGCGGCTTCGAGCGCCACCAGCGCTTCTTCGCCGTGCACCAGGTAGATCGGCGCCAGGCGCCTGGCGGCCAGGTGGCTGGCGAGTTCGGCCGGTTTGAGCTGCATGCTCAGCGTGCCAGCGGAACGGACGGCTGCGGCGTGACCGGCTGCAGCACCGGCGGATTCGGCACGCTCGGCGCGGCCGGCTCGATCGCCGCCGGCGCCGCTTCCGGCACGGTCACCGGCTTGATCGCCGCCAGCCGGCGGATGATCTGCTGCGCCACGTCCGAACGCATGTCGCGGATCAGCAGCTGCTCCTCGGCGTCCTTGCCGAGCAGGTTGTTGGGGTCGAACGAGTAGTCGCGCCGCAGCGTCAGCACGGTCGGCCCGATGCGCTCGTTGCCGTCCTGGCGGAAGCGGAACTGGATGCGGTAGACCAGCTCGTACTCGGTCGCCTGGGCGTTGCGGTTCACCGTCAGCACCTGCTTCTCGACGCGCTCGTTCTCCAGCGTCAGCACGCCGGCCGCCTCGCCCTGGCCCACCAGTTGCAGATCGCTGCGCAGCGACAGCTGGCGCTGCAGCATGTCGCTGAGCGGGCCGCCGCCGTCGATGCGCAGGCTGGCGAAGGCCAGCGGCGTGGTCTGGCCCAGGCCGCGCAGGTGGAAGCCGCAGGCGGCGAGGCTCAGCAGGGCCAGGAGGGCGAGAAGGCGGCGCAGCATTGGAAGCATGGAAGGCACTCGTCGGGCAGGCGCAGCCGGAGCCGCGCATCAAATGGAAAGGGCGGCCGCGAAGCCGCCCCGGCCGGATCAGACCACCAGGTTCACCAGGCGGCCCGGCACCACCACCACCTTCTTGGGCGGCTGGCCTTCGAGGAATTTCTGCACGTTGGGGTTGGCCAGCGCGAGCTGCTCGATGGCGGCGCGGTCGGCGCCGGCGGGCACGGCGATCTCGCCGCGCAGCTTGCCGTTCACCTGCACCATCAGCTTGATCTCGTCCTGCACCAGCGCATCCTCGGCCGGCTCCGGCCAGGCCGCGTCGGTGATCTCGCCGTCGAAGCCGAGCTCGCCCCACAGCACGTGGGCGATGTGCGGGCTGACCGGGTAGAGCACGCGCAGCAGGATGCCGCTGCCTTCGCGCAGCACGGCCGGCGCCTCGCCCTTGTAGCCCTCGAGCGCGTTCAGCAGCTTCATCGCGCCCGACACCACGGTGTTGTACTGCAGCCGCTCGTAGTCGGCGTTGATCTGCTTGAGCGTGGCGTGGACCTCGTAGCGCAGCGCCTTGGCGTCGCGGTCGAGTTCGGCCGCCGCGACCGCGCCGGCCGAGCGGATCGCCTCGGCCTGCTTGTGGCCGAACATCCACAGCCGGCGCAGGTAGCGGTAGGCCCCCTCGACGCCGCTGTCGCTCCAGGCCGCGCTCTGCTCCGGGGGGCCGGCGAACATGGTGAACAGCCGCGCGGTATCGGCGCCGAAGCGGGCGATGATGTCCTTCGGCTCGACCACGTTGTTCTTGGACTTCGACATCTTCTCGATGCCGCCCATCACCACCGGCTGGCCGTCGGCCTTGAGGGTGGCGGACGTCGGCCGGCCCTTGTCGTCGTGCTGGACCTCGACCTCGTTCGGGTAGTACCAGGTCTTCTTGCCGGTCGCGTCCTCGCGGTAGAACGACTCGTTCAGCAGCATGCCCTGGGTGAACAGCGCCTTGAACGGCTCGTCGATCGAGACCAGGCCGAGGTCGCGCATCGCCTTGGTCCAGAAGCGCGCGTACAAGAGGTGCAGCACGGCGTGCTCGATGCCGCCGATGTACTGGTCCATGCCGCCGGCCATCCAGTAGTCGTTGCGGGCATCGACCATGGTCGGCGCGTCGGGGCAGGTGTAGCGCATGAAGTACCAGGCCGAATCGACGAAGGTGTCCATCGTGTCGGTCTCGCGCTGGGCCGCCGCGCCGCACTTGGGCAGGCCACGTCGAGGAAGTCGGCGCGGTGCTTGAGCGGGTTGCCCGAGCCGTCCGGCACGCAGTCGGTCGGCAGCACCACCGGCAGGTCCTCGTAGGGCACCGGCACGTCGCCGCAGCAGGCGCAGTGGATGATCGGGATCGGCGTGCCCCAGTAGCGCTGGCGCGAGATGCCCCAGTCCCGGAGGCGCCAGGTGGTCTTCTTCTCGCCGATGCCCTGCGCGGCCAGGTCGGCCGCCACCGCGTCGACCGCGGCCTTGTAGTCGAGGCCGTCGTATTTACCAGAGTTAACGCAATTACCAACCTCGCCAAATTCGGTGCGCCAAATAGCATTCGGATCTGACCACTCCTTCATGCTACGAATACTATCAATCGCCTCTTGAAGTACTTGGATACGATCGCTAACACCTTGATCAAATTCTAATTTTTCTTGGGCAAGTGCCTTTTCATGAGCCGTTATCGCTTCAAGATGTTTTTGAGGCATAACAACAGGCTTAATAGGCAGCCTATATTTCCTTGCGAAGGCGAAATCGCGCTCGTCGTGGGCCGGCACCCCCATCACCGCGCCGTCGCCGTAGCCCATCAGCACGTAGTTGCCGATCCACACCTCGACCTGCTCGCCGGTCAGCGGATGGGTCACGTACAGGCCGGTCGGCTGGCCCTTCTTGTCCTGGGTCGCCAGCTCGGCCTCGGTGGTGCCGCCCTGCTTGCATTCGTCGATGAAGGCGGCGAGCTCGGGCTTCAGTTCGGCCGCGCGCGCGGCCAGCGGGTGCTCGGCCGCCACGGCGCAGAAGGTGACGCCCATGATGGTGTCGGCGCGGGTGGTGAACACCCACAGCCGGCCGCCGCCGACCAGCTCGCCGTCGGCGCCGCGGATCGAATGCGGGAAGGCGAAGCGCACGCCCTCGCTCTTGCCGATCCAGTTGCGCTGCATGGCGCGTACCTGGTCGGGCCAGCCGTCGAGCTGGTCGATGTCGCCGAGCAGTTCCTCGGCGTACTGGGTGATGCCGAAGTAGTAGCCGGGGATCTCGCGCTTCTCGACCAGCGCGCCCGAGCGCCAGCCGCGGCCGTCGACCACCTGCTCGTTGGCCAGCACGGTCTGGTCGATCGGATCCCAGTTCACCACCTGGGTCTTCTTGTAGGCGATGCCGCGCTCGAGCATCTTGAGGAACAGCCACTGGTTCCAGCGGTAGTAGGCCGGGTCGCAGGTGGCGACCTCGCGCGACCAGTCGAAGGCGAGGCCCAAGGGCTGCATCTGCGACTTCATGTCGGCGATGTTGGCGTAGGTCCACTCGGCCGGCGGCTTGCCGTAGGCGATGGCGGCGTTCTCGGCCGGCAGGCCGAAGGCATCCCAGCCCATCGGCATCAGCACGTTGTAGCCCTTCATGCGCAGATGGCGGGCCAGCATGTCGTTGATCGTGTAGTTGCGCACATGGCCCATGTGCAGCTTGCCCGACGGGTAGGGCAGCATCGAGCAGGCGTAGTACTTGGGCTTCTGCTGGTCTTCGGTCACGCGGTAGGCGTCGCGGGCCTGCCAGTGTTGCTGGGCGGCGGCTTCGACGTCGGACGGGCGGTAGTGTTCTTGCATGTGGGCTATCCTGACGGTCGAGGCCGACGCACCGCCCCGGGGGCTCCGTTCGACGGAGCAGCCGGGCAGCGCCGTCGGCGCTCGTTGGCTCGTATTCGCTGCCGGCCGCCGTTGTGCACTTGTTGCCTGGCGGCCAGGTAAAGCCGGAATTATAACCGACCGATCCCACCCGCACCGCTCGAGGACCACCATGCGCGCCCGCCTTCCCGTTTCCCTGCTCGCCGTCCTGCTGGCCGCCCAGGCCTGGACGGCGCCGACCGTGGTCAGCGCCGTCAACATGCCGGCCTGGATCGAGCACGGCGGCCAGCGCGGCCCGCTGATCCCGGGCACGGCGCTGCAAAGCGGCGACGTGATCACCACCGGCGCCGGCGCGCGCGTGCTGCTGACGCTGCCCGAGGGCAGCCAGGTCAAGCTCGGCGAGCAGGCGGTGTTCCGCGCCGACAACCTCGGCACTTCGGACGGCCGCCAGAGCCCGTTCCAGGCCACGCTCGAGGTGATCAAGGGCGCCTTCCGCTTCACCACCGCGCTGCTGGCCAAGCCGCGCCAGCGCGAGGTCGACGTGCGCATCGCCACCGTCACCGCCGGCATCCGCGGCACCGATCTGTGGGGCAAGTCGGACGACGAGAAGGACCTGGTCTGCCTGCTCGAGGGCCGCATCAGCGTGTCGCACGAGGGTGAGAACGGCTTCCATACGCTCGACGAGCCGCTCGATTTCTACGTCGCGCCCAAGGGCAAGCCGGCGCTGCCCAAGGCCAAGGTCGACGCCGCCAAGGTGGTCAACGAATGGGCGCCGCAGACCGAGCCGCAGGCCGGCGTGGCGCGCAGCGACGGCCGCTGGCGGCTGATCGTGGCGGTGGTCGCCAACCAGGACGAGGCGCTGCGCTGGTACGACGGCCTGCGCGAGGCCGGCTACGCGGCGCGCATCCGGCCGCTGTCCGGCGGCAAGTACCGGGTCGGGCTGGAACGGCTGGCCAGCGAGGCCGATGCGCGCGCGCTGGGCGAGAAGCTGAAGGCCGAGCTGGCGACGCCGCTGGTGCAGGTGGGGCCGATGGGCGGTTGATGGCGGTCGGGTGACGATCGCCGACGGGCCTTCGGCGCAGGTCGCCGAGAAGATCGCGCAGGAGCGGCTTCAGCCGCGAATGGTCGACAGTGACACGTCCGGCGATTCGCGGCTGAAGCCGCTCCTACGCCAGCGGCGGTTGGTTCGCCTGCTGCGCGTATCCACGCCGCATTGCCGGATTTCGAAGCCGGAAAGCTTCACCGCGGAGGACGCCGAGGACACGGCGGTGTTCTAGCGGCCTCTCGTTCTTCCTCCGCGGCCTCGGCATCCTCCGCGGTAAAACACCTTATCCGCCTTAACGCACCACCACCGGCCGCAGATCGGCGCTCGAGGCGATCCGCTCGGCCGCCTGCTGAGCCTCGCCGCGGCTGGCGAACGGCCCGACCCGCACGCGCCAGACGCCGCCGCCGGGCTCGATCACCGGGGCGCCGGCCACGCCGTTCAGCGCTTCGGCCACCTTGCTGCGGAAGGCCTCGGCCGCGATCTGGCTGGCGAAGGCGCCGAGCTGCACCCAGCGCCGGTCGCCGCTGAGCTCGGCCTGGGCCGGCGCCTCGATGGCCAGCCGCGCCAGCGGATCGCCGCCCGCCGGGTCGCCGGCCGGCGTCGCGCCCTGCGGCCCGGCCGCACCCGTCGGCGCATCGTCCATCGCCGGCTCGGGCAGCCGCCCGGCGCTGGCCTCGACCGATTGCACCAGCGCCAGCTCCGGCGTGGACGGCTTCCTGTCCTGGCCCGGCACCAGCGCCTCGACCCGCACGCGCGCGCTTCCGCCGTTGTGGTAGCCGAGCCGGTAGGCGGCGGCATAGGAGAGATCGATCAGCCGGCCCTTGTGGAACGGCCCGCGATCGTTGACGCGCACCACCACCGACTTGCCGGTGTCGAGGCTGGTCACCCGCGCATAGCTCGGGATCGGCAGCACCGGGTGGGCGGCGGTCAGCTTGAACATGTCGTAGGGCTCGCCGCTCGAGGTGCGCTTGCCGTGGAATTTCTTGCCGTACCACGACGCGACGCCCTCGGCGCTGTAAGGCACCAGCGGCGACTTCGGCGTATAGGTCTTGCCGAGCACGCTGTAGGGCTTGTTGGCGAAGCGGTTGAGCGGCTCGAGCTTCACCTCGGGTTCGGGCAGCGCGTCGAGGTCGTAGGGCACCTCGAGGATCGGGCCGTCGTCCTTGTAGTAGCCGCCGAACTGCTTGGGAATCTGCTCGGGCTTGGCCGGCGGCAGGCCGGGCGACGGGGCGGTCGCGGGTTCGGCCGGCCTGGCCGAGGGGGTAGCGGGCACCGGACGAGTTGCCGGCGGGGCGACATGGGTGGCGCAGGCGGCCAGCAGCAGAAGGGCAGGACAACGAGGAAGCGACGGATCATACGAGCCTCCGGGCATCTAGAAAGCGCCTCGCTCTGGGGCGATCGTCGAATCGCACGATTGCCTTTAAAAGCACACGCGGGCGAAGCGAGGCTCCCTCGCGGCGGCGAGGGCGGGGGAGTTGGAATCAAACAGGGCGCGCCGCTGCTTGGAGATTCATCGGCCGCAAGCGCCCGGCTCCGCCGGGTGCCCGCACTGCGGGCCGATCTGCCACAACGGCCATCACAACCCGAAGGCGCGCCCCGACTAGCGTTTCATCAGCTTGCGATCGCGCTGGATGCTCATGAGCATACCGAAGCCGATCAGGATCGACAGCATGGCCGTGCCGCCATAGCTCACCAGCGGCAGCGGCACGCCCACCACCGGCAAGATGCCCGACACCATGCCCATGTTGACGAAGGCATAGGTGAAGAAGGACAGCGTCAGCGCGCCGGCCAGAAGGCGGCCGAACAGGCTGGAGGCGTTGTGGGCGATGATCAGCCCGCGGCCGATCACGCACAGGTAGAGCAGCAGCAGCACGATGTTGCCGACCAGGCCGAATTCCTCGCCGAACACCGCGAAGATGAAGTCGGTGGTGCGCTCGGGGATGAAGTCGAGATGGGTCTGGGTGCCGCTGAGCCAGCCCTTGCCGAGCACGCCGCCCGAGCCGATCGCGATGGTGCCCTGGATGATGTGGTAGCCCTTGCCGAGCGGATCGGACATCGGGTCGAGCTGGGTCTGCACCCGTTCGCACTGGTACTTGTGGAACACGATCATGCAGCGATCGACGTCGACCACGAACCAGACCGCGACGCAGCCGGCCAGCACCAGCGGCAGGATCACCCGCCAGCTCAGGCCGGCGAAGAACAGCACGTAGAAGCCGGCCGCCGCGATCAGCGTGGCGGTGCCGAGGTCGGGCTGCTTGAACACCAGCGCCAGCGGCAGCGCGATCATCACCGCGGCCACCAGGAAGTGCCGTACGTGCAGGTTCGATTCGTGGCGCTGGAAATACCAGGCCAGCAGCATCGGCACCGCCAGCTTCATCAGTTCGGACGGCTGGATGCGCGCCACGCCGAGGTCGAGCCAGCGCCGCGCGCCGTTGGTGATGTCGCCGAACAGCGCCACCCCGACCAGCAGCACGATGCCGACCAGGTAGATCGGCGGCGCCAGCCACATCAGCTGGGTCGGCTTGAGATTGGCCACCAGCCACATCGCGCTGAACGCCACCGTCACCGACACCAGCTTGCTGACGATCTTGTCGGTGCTCTCGTTCGAGGCCGAGTAGATGGTCAGCAGGCTGACGCCGACCAGCAGCACCACGAACAGCAGCAGCCACGGATCGAACGGCTCGGCGAGACGGCGGGCGAAACGCTTAATCCACATGGCGGCGGCTCATGAATTGCTGCAGCGGCGTCTGCGCCTGGCCGCCGGGCGGCGGCGCCTCCGGGTCGGCGTCGGCGCCCGCCGGGTCGGCCGGCTGCGCCGGCGCGCTGACCGCCGGCGTATCGGCCGGCAGCTTGCCCAGCAGGTAGTAGTCGAAGGCGCGGCGCGCGATCGGCGCGGCCGCCTCGGCGCCGAAGCCGCAGTTCTCGCACACCATGGCCAGCGCGATCTTCGGCTGGTCGGCCGGCGCGAAGGCGATGAACAGCGCGTTGTCGTGCAGCTCCTTGCGCAGCGCGTGCTTGTTGTACTTGCTGCCGCGCAGGCTGAACAGCTGCGCGGTGCCGGTCTTGCCGCCCGAGGTGTAGCCGGCGCCGGCGAAGGCGCGCGCCGCGGTGCCGCCCTGGTTGGTCGCCACCATGGCCTGCATGATGTAGTCGACGTGGTCCTTCTTGTACGGCAGGCGCTGGATCGGCTTCGGCTCCACCACGCTGCGCTGGCGCGACACGCTGTCCTCGACGTAGCGCACCAGGTGCGGCCGGTATTGCTCGCCGCGGTTGACCAGCGTGGCGGTGGCCTGCGCCAGCTGCACGATGGTGTAGCTGTTGTAGCCCTGGCCGATGCCGATCGAGACGGTGTCGCCGGCCAGCCAGCGCTGGGCGTCGCGGCGCTTGAAGTAGCGGCGCTTCCATTCCTGCGAGGGCAGGATGCCGTCCTTCTCGCCGGGCAGGTCGATGCCGGTCTTGCGGCCGAAACCGAGCGGCCCCATGAAGCCCGAGATCAGGTCGATGCCCATGTCGTTGGCGAGGCGGTAGTAGTAGGTGTCGCAGCTGACCACGATGGATTTCAGCATGTCGACGTAGCCGTGGCCGCCGGGCCGGTCGTCGCGCCAGGTATGGTTGCCGAGCGTGAAGAAGCCCGGATCGGCGATCGCATCGCCGGGCCGGCGCTTGCCGGTCTCGAGCGCGGCCAGCGCCATGAAGGGCTTGAAGGTGGAGCCGGGCGGGTAAAGGCCCTGGATCGCGCGGTTGTTCAGCGGCCGGTCTTCCGATTCGTTCAGTTCGCGCCAGGACACCGGATCGATGCCGTCGACGAACAGGTTCGGATCGAAGCCGGGCCGCGACACCAGCGCCAGCACGCCGCCGGTGGCCGGCTCGATCGCCACCAGCGCGCCCTTGCGGTCGCCGAAGGCGCGCTCGACCAGCTGCTGCAGCTTGATGTCGACGGTCAGCACCAGGTTGTCGCCCGACACCGGCGGGGTGCGCCGCAGCGAGCGCAGCGCGCGGCCGCCGGCATCGGTCTCGACCTCCTCGTAGCCGGTCTGGCCGTGCAGCGACTTCTCGTAGCTCTGCTCCAGGCCGAACTTGCCCATGTGGTCGGTGCCCTTGTAATTGGCGATCCGTCCATCGGCGGTCAGGTTGTCGAGGTCGCGGTCGTTGATGCGGCCGATATAGCCGATCAGGTGCGAGGCCGACTCGCCCATCGGGTAGTCGCGGAACAGCCGCGCCTTGATCTCGACGCCCGGGAAGCGGAAGGCCTGGGCGGCGAAGCGCGCCACCTCCTCGTCGGTCAGCCGGGTCTTGATCGGCAGCGACTCGAAGGCCTTGCTCTCTTCCAGCATCTTCTTGAAGCGGCGGCGGTCCTTGGGCGTGATCTCGACCACTTCGCCGAGCTGGTTGAGCTTGTCCTCGAGCGTGCCGTCGAGCCGCGACGGCGTCACCTCGAGCGTATAGGCCGAATAGTTGTGGGCCAGCACCACGCCGTTGCGGTCGGTGATGATGCCGCGCGAGGGCGGGATCGGCACCAGCGAGATGCGGTTCGATTCGGCCAGCGTGTGGTACTTGTCGTGCTGCATCACCTGCAGATAGCTGAAGCGGCCGAGCAGCACGGCGAAGCCGGCCAGCACGCCGGTGATGGCGACCAGGAGCCGCAGCTGGAAGCTGTAGCGCTCGCCGTGGTGGTCGCGCAGGACGGTGCGGCGGCTCATGCGCGAGACGCCGGCAGGGCGCGCGGATGGGAGCGGCGGATCATGACTGGATTTCGGCCGGGCGATCGACCCGCTGCGGGATCTGCAGCAGCTGGCACAAGAGCGGCCACAGCAGCATGCCGACCAGGGGCCGGCGAAGATCAGCCAGCCGGGGAAGGCGCTGCCGGTGAGGAGGCGCAGCACCAGCATGATCAGCTGGTTGGCCAGCAGCAGCGGGCCGACGTAGAGCGCCTGCTGCCACAGCGGGAACATGCCGAGCTGGCGATGGCGCGCCAGTACCGCCCAGCTGGTCAGGCAATAGGCGAAGGCGTGCTGGCCCAGCAGCGCGCCGTCGGCGATGTCGAGCATCAGGCCGAGCCAGAAGGCCCAGCCGACGCCGACGTGGCGCGGCTGGTTCATGCACCAGTAGAGCAGGATCAGCGCGACGAAGTCGGGCAGGATGGCGCGCGCGGTCTGGCCCCAGGGGATCAGCGCCAGCGTGAGCGCCAACAGGACGGTGAACACGATGAAGCGCAGCTTCATCGGCTTGAGCAGCTGGCTCGAGACCGGCATCAGTCGGCCTCCTTCTTCTTCTTGCGCTGCGCGGGCGGCGGCTCGTCGGGACGCTTGGGCATCTCGAGGCGCTCGTCGAGGATCAGCAGGAAACGGTGCTTGTCGACGTCGGCGGCCGGCTCGGCGCTGACCTGGGCGAAGGCGGAACCGGCGTTGCGGTCGACCCGGCTGACCTTGGCCACCGGCAGGCCGGACGGGTAGGTGCCGTCGATGCCCGAGGTGACCAGCATGTCGTCGTTGCGGATGTCGGCGTTGAGCGGCATCCAGCGCACCTCGAGCGGGCTCTTGGGCCCGCTGCCGTAGACCACGGTGCGCAGGCCGTTGCGCACCACCTGCACCGGCACCGGCTGGTTCTTGTGCAGCACCAGGGTGACCTCGGCGGTGAACGGCTGGACCCGCGTCACCTGGCCGACCACGCCGAGCGGATCGATCACCACCTGGCCCGGCTTCACGCCGGCGGTCTCGCCGCGGTCGACCACCAGCTTGGCGGTATACGGATCGCGGTCGTTGTAGAGCACCTCGGTCAGATTGCCGCGGCCGTGATGCTGCTCGCGCGTGATCAGCAGCGCGCGCAGCTGGGCGTTCTCCTGCTCGAGCGCCTCATAGCGCAACAGGCGCGCGTTGGCGAGCAGGCGCTCGTCCTGCAGGCGGCGGTTCTCCTGCTGCAGCGCGGTCTGGGTCTCGACGAAGTCGCCGATGCGGTGGCCCAGCGAGACCGGCGCGGTGGCGAGCCATTGCAGCGGATACAGCGCGGCCGAGACGACCTCGCGCACCGGCTGCAGGATGTGCCAGCGCAGGTCGACGACCAGCAGCGCCAGCGACAGGCTGGCATAGATCGCCAGCCGCGTGAACGGCCGGGGCCCTGCTTGAAGAAGGCGGGCTGGATGGTGGCTTGCATATGGATGTGAGGGGTAAGGCGCGAGGGGTGAGGCGTGAATGCTTTTACACCTCACCCCTCACACCTCCCGCCTCGCACGACGTCAGTCGTTGGTGAAGATCGTCCCCACCTTGTCCATCTTCTCGAGCGCCCGGCCCGAACCGCGCACCACGCAGGTCAGCGGATCGTCGGCGACGATGACGGGCAGGCCGGTCTCTTCCATCAAGAGGCGGTCGAGGTCGCGCAGCAGCGCGCCGCCGCCGGTCAGCACCATGCCCTTCTCGGCGATGTCGGCGCCGAGTTCGGGCGGGGTCTGCTCCAGCGCCTGCTTCACCGCCGACACGATCTGGTTCAAAGGCTCGGTCAGCGCCTCGAGGATCTCGTTGGACGAGATGGTGAACGAGCGCGGGATGCCCTCGGCCAGGTTGCGGCCCTTCACTTCCATCTCGCGCACTTCGGCGCCGGGGAAGGCCGAGCCGATGCGCTTCTTGATCTCTTCGGCGGTGGTCTCGCCGATCAGCATGCCGTAGTTGCGGCGGATGTAATTGATGATCGACTCGTCGAACTTGTCGCCGCCGACCCGCACCGAGCTGGCGTAGACGATGCCGCCGAGCGAGATCACGCCGACCTCGGTGGTGCCGCCGCCGATGTCGACCACCATCGAGCCGGTGGCTTCCTCGACCGGCAGGCCGGCGCCGATCGCGGCCGCCATCGGCTCCTCGATCAGCTCGACCTTGCGGGCGCCGGCGCCGAGCGCCGATTCCTTGATCGCGCGGCGCTCGACCTGGGTCGAGCCGCAGGGCACGCAGATCACGATGCGCGGGCTGGCGGCGAACAGGCGCGACGGGTTCACCTTCTTGATGAACTGCTTGAGCATCTGCTCGGTGATGGTGAAGTCGGCGATCACGCCATCCTTCATCGGCCGGATGGCGGTGATGCTGCCGGGCGTGCGGCCCAGCATCTTCTTGGCTTCGGCGCCGACGGCGAGGATGGTCTTCTTGGCGCTCGGGCCGCCTTCCTGCTGGATGGCGACCACCGAGGGCTCGTCGAGCACGATGCCCTTGCCCGACACGAAGATCAGGGTGTTGGCCGTGCCCAGGTCGATGGCCAGGTCGTTGGAGAAATAACCGCTCAGAGATCCGATCATTAGTGTCAATCCGTATGCATTGTCCGGGGTGCGCGGCACCCGATGCGGCGGTCTGCGAGGGCGGCCCGCCGCCATGAATGTCCCTCTACCGGCCGATTAGCTTTTGTCCTTGGGAGTCAACGCCTTGCGTGCCCGCCGAGGCGGTCGCGCGTTTCCCCGAGGCTTGGGCGCGGTAAACCCGGTATGTTACCCTAAGCCGCTACCGAGATTAAAGAAATGAAGGGGTTTTCCACATGTCCCTGACCGATGCCGACGTCCGTCGGATCGCCCGTCTGGCGCGCTTGCGCGTCAGCGAGGCCGAGGTCGCCGAGACCCGTGACAAGCTCAATGGCATTTTCGGCCTGATCGAGCAATTGCAGGCCGTCGACACCGACGGCGTCGAGCCGATGAGCCACGCCCGCGACGTGGCCCTGCGGCTGCGCGAGGACACCGCGTCCGAGCCCGACCGGCGCGACAAGTTCCAGGCCGTCGCACCGGCGGTCGAGAACGGCCTCTACCTCGTCCCCAAGGTCATCGAATGAGCGCCGCAGCATCGATCCGCGCCTCGCTCGACGAGGCCCGCGCGCTGCTCGAGCGCGTGCTGGCCGACGACGGCTTCGTCGCCAGCGTCGAGGCCGCCGCGCAATTGCTGGTCGCCCAGTTCAAGGACGGCCGCAAGGTGATCTCGGCCGGCAACGGCGGCTCGCACTGCGACGCCATGCACTTCGCCGAGGAGCTGACCGGCCGCTACCGCGACGATCGCCCGGCGCTCGGCGCCATCGCGGTGTCCGACCCGTCGCACCTGTCCTGCGTCGGCAACGACTACGGCTTCGACCACGTGTTCTCGCGCTTCATCGAGGGCGTCGGCCAGGCCGGCGACGTGTTCCTCGGCATCAGCACCAGCGGCAATTCGAAGAACATCGTGCGCGGCGTGGAAGCGGCGCGCGCGCGCGGCATGAAAGTGGTCCTGCTGCTGGGCAAGGACGGCGGCCATCTCCGCGGCCAGGCCGACGTCGAGATCGTGGTGCCGCATTTCGGCTATGCCGACCGCATCCAGGAAATCCACATCAAGGTCATCCATATCCTGATCGGCCTGGTCGAGCAGGGCATGGGCTATGTCGAAGACGGTGAAAAGTGAAACGTGAAATGTGAAACGTAGGCTCGCCGCGCAGTCCGCTGCCTGTTGGACCTGCACCGGACCGCCCGAGCGAAAGCCGCGTTCGACCGATTCACCGTTCGCGCCTCACCCAAGATTCCGAAAGCTCGCATGACGACGCACACCCTCAAACAAGCCGCGGCGCTGCTCGCCGCCGGCCAGACCTCGGCCACCGAGCTGGCCACCGACTACCTGGCCAAGATCGAGGCCACCGACGGCGCGCTCAACGCCTTCATCACCGTCGACCGCGACCGCACGCTGGCGATGGCGAACGCGGCCGACGCCGCGCGCGCCGCCGGCCAGGCCGGCCCGCTGACCGGCGTGCCGATCGCCCACAAGGACATCTACTGCGCCGAAGGCTGGAAGACCACTTGCGGCTCGAAGATGCTGGAGAACTTCGTTTCGCCCTACGACGCCGGCGTGATCGAGCGCTGCAAGGCCGCCGGCCTGGTCACGCTCGGCCGCACCAATATGGACGAGTTCGCCATGGGCTCGTCGAACGAGAACAGCGCCTTCGGCCCGGTGCGCAACCCGTGGGACCGCAGCGCGGTGCCCGGCGGCAGCTCGGGCGGCTCGGCCGCCGCGGTCGCCGCACGGCTGGCGCCGGCCGCCACCGCCACCGACACCGGCGGCTCGATCCGCCAGCCGGCCGCCTTCTGCGGCATCACCGGCCTCAAGCCGACCTACGGCGTGGTCAGCCGCTACGGCATGGTGGCCTACGCCTCCAGCCTCGACCAGGGCGGCCCGCTGGCCCAGACCGCCGAGGACTGCGCGCTGCTCCTGAACGTGATGGCCGGCTTCGACGCCCGCGACTCGACCAGCCTGGAGCGGCCGGCCGAGGACTACACCCGCGATCTCGACCGCCCGCTGGCCGGCCTGCGCATCGGCCTGCCGCGCGAATACTTCGGGCCCGGCCTCGCCGGCGACGTGGCCGCCGCGATCGAGGCGGCGCTGGCCGAATACCGCAAGCTCGGCGCCGAAGTGGTCGAGATCAGCCTGCCGCGCACCGAGCTGGCCATCCCGGCCTACTACGTGATCGCGCCGGCCGAGGCCTCGAGCAACCTGAGCCGCTTCGACGGCGTGCGCTACGGCCATCGCGCCGCCGAGTACGCCGACCTGGTCGACATGTACGAGAAGAGCCGCGCCGAAGGCTTCGGCTGGGAGACCAAGCGCCGCATCCTGACCGGCACCTACGTGCTGAGCCACGGCTACTACGACGCCTACTACCTGAAGGCGCAGAAAGTGCGCCGCCTCCTGGCCGAGGACTTCCAGAAGGGCCTCGCCCAGTGCGACGTGATCGCCGCGCCGGCCGCGCCGACCACCGCCTGGACCCTCGGCGCCAAGGGCGACGACCCGGTCGCGATGTATCTCGAGGACATCTACACGCTGGGCGTGAACCTGGCCGGTCTGCCCGGCATCGCCCACCCGGTCGGCTTCGGCGCCGACGGCCGGCCGGTCGGCCTGCAACTGATCGGCGACTACTTCGCCGAGGCCAGGCTGTGCAACATCGCCCACCAGTTCCAGCTGGCGACCGACTGGCATACCCGCGCGCCGGCGCTGTAATCGACGAGGACGTACAAAGATGCAATGGGAAGTCGTCATCGGGCTGGAAATCCACACCCAGCTCTCGACCCAATCGAAGATCTTCTCGGCCGCCAGCACCGCCTTCGGCGCCGCGCCCAACACCCAGACCGCCACGGTCGACATCGCGCTGCCCGGCGCGCTGCCGGTGATGAACCGGGCGGCGGTCGACAAGGCGATCCGCTTCGGCCTCGCCATCGGCGCCAGGATCAACCGCAAGTCGGTGTTCGCCCGCAAGAATTACTTCTACCCCGACCTGCCCAAGGGCTACCAGATCAGCCAGTTCGAGCTGCCGGTGGTCGAGGGCGGCGCCATCACCATCCGCGTCGGCGACGAGGACAAGGTGATCCGGCTGACCCGCGCCCACCTCGAGGAAGACGCCGGCAAGTCGGTGCACGAGGACTTCCACGGCATGAGCGGCATCGACCTCAATCGCGCCGGCACGCCGCTGCTCGAGATCGTCTCGGAGCCCGACATGCGCTCCTCGGCCGAGGCGGTCGCCTATGCGCGCGCGCTGCACAGCCTGGTCACCTGGATCGGCATCTGCGACGGCAACATGCAGGAAGGCTCGTTCCGCTGCGACGTCAACGTCTCGGTGCGCCCCAAGGGCCAGGCCGAGTTCGGCACCCGGCGCGAGATCAAGAACCTCAACAGCTTCAAGTTCATGGAGCAGGCGATCAAGTACGAGGTGCAGTGGCAGATCGGCGAGATCGAGGACGGCCGCAAGATCCAGCAGGCCACCGTGCTGTTCGACCCCGATACCGGCGAGACACGGATGATGCGCAGCAAGGAAGACGCGCACGACTACCGCTACTTCCCCGATCCGGACCTGCCGCCCTTGGTGATCGACGAAGCCTGGATCGAGCGCGTGAAGAGCGAGCTGCCCGAGCTGCCCGAGGCGATGCAGGCGCGCTTCGAGGCGCAGTACGGCATCCCGGCCTACGACGCGCGCATGCTGACCGCCACCAAGGAAACCGCCGCCTACTACGAAGCGACCGTGGCGGCCGGCGCCGACGCCAAGCTGGCCGGCAACTGGATCATGGGCGACGTCTCGGCCGCGCTGAACCGCGAGGAGCGCGACATCGCCGACAGCCCGGTGGCACCGGCGCAGCTGGCCGGCCTGATCCGCCGGGTGATGGACAAGACCGTCAACAACAAGTCGGCCAAGGACGTGCTGCGCGCGATGTGGGAATCGGGCAAGGATGCCGACGCGCTGATCGACGAGCTGGGCCTCAAGCAGACCACCGACAGCGGCGCGATCGAGGCGCTGGTCGACGAGATCCTGGCCGCCAACGCCGCCATGGTGGCCGAGTTCCGCGCCGGCAAGGAGAAGGCCTTCAACGCGCTGGTCGGCCAGTGCATGAAGGCGGCCAAGGGCAAGGCCGATCCGGCCACGATCAACGAAATCCTTCGCCGCAAGTTGAGTTAGGAAGCCGATGTCCCCGATCAAGTGGGCGATCCTCGCCGCCTTCGTCGCCTCCACCGTCTACGTCCACCTGCGCGGCCGCGTGCGGCTGGGCTTCTGGCGGCAGTTGAGCGACCACTCGACCTTCATGGCGCCGATCAACTGCTTCATGTACCTGTTCTCGAAGATCCCGAGCACGCCCTACCTGCCGGTCGATCGCTTCCCGGAACTGAAGGTGCTGCAGGACAACTGGCAGGCGATCCGCGTCGAGGGCGAGAAGCTGTACGACACCGGCGACATCAAGGCCTCGGACAAGTACAACGACGCCGGCTTCAATTCCTTCTTCAAGACCGGCTGGAAGCGCTTCTACCTGAAGTGGTACGACGAGGCCCACCCCTCGGCAGCCGAACTGTGCCCGGTGACGACCGCGCTGCTGCGCGACATCCCCAGCGTGAAGGCCGCCATGTTCGCCGCGCTGCCGCCGGGCGCGCGGCTGGTGCGCCACCGCGATCCGTTCGCCGGCTCGCTGCGCTACCACCTGGGCCTCGCCACGCCGAACGACGACCGCTGCTTCATCGACGTCGACGGCCAGCGCTACAGCTGGCGCGACGGCGAGCCGGTGATGTTCGACGAGACCTACCTGCACTACGCCGAGAACACCACCGACCGCAACCGCATCATCCTGTTCTGCGACATCGAGCGGCCGCTGTGGCTGCTGCCGGCCACCTGGCTCAACCGCTTCGTCAGCCGCTACCTGATCGGCGCCGCCGCCGCGCCCAACCGCGAGGGCGACCGCACCGGCGGCATCAACAAGGCCTTCGGCTACATCCAGCAGGTGCGGCTGTGGGGCAAGCGGGTCAAGGCGAAGAACCGCACGCTGTACTACCTGCTCAAGTGGGCGCTGTTCCTCGCGCTGCTGGCGATCTTCGTACTGGTCTAGCCCCGCGCCTTGCCGACAGAGGCCACCGGTACCGGTGGCCTTTTTCACGTCCCGACGGCAGTGGCGCCGCGCCGCCGGCGCAAGGCGACGATCGCGGCCGATCGCCGCCGTTGCCCGCGCCGATTGCGTTCATGCTATCGGCATCTGCTCAAAAATTAAGCGAAATAGCTTCGCGAACGATCGGGCCGGCGGTAGAATGCGCGCCGTACCGCTGGACTCGAACCGCTTCGTTTTCCAGCGGTTTTGCTTTCTCTGCCCCAACGCACCCACCGTCGCCCATGCAAATCGGCCCCTACACACTGCGCAACAAGCTGATCGTCGCCCCCATGGCGGGCGTGACCGATCGGCCGTTCCGCATGCTGTGCAAGCGGCTCGGCGCGGGCCACGCGGTGAGCGAGATGATCACCGCCAACGCGATGCTGTACGGCACCGCCAAGACCCGGCGGCGCGCCAACTTCGACGGCGAGCTGGCCCCGGTGGCGGTGCAGATCGCCGGCAGCGACCCGGCCCAGCTGGCCGAGGCCGCGCGCCACAACGTCGCCGCCGGCGCCCAGATCATCGACATCAACATGGGCTGCCCGGCCAAGAAGGTCTGCAACGTGCTGGCCGGCTCGGCGCTGCTCAAGGACGAGGACCGGGTGAAGCGCATCCTCGAGGCGGTGGTCGGCGCGGTCGACGTGCCGGTCACGCTCAAGACCCGGCTCGGCTACGCCAACGGCGAAGAGAACGTGCTGCGCGTGGCCCGCATCGCCGAGGACGCCGGCATCGCCGCGCTGGCGCTGCACGGCCGCACCCGCGAGGACATGTACAAGGGCCAGGCGCGCTACGGCCTGATCGGCGAGGTGAAGCGCCTGCTCAAGATCCCGGTGGTCGCCAACGGCGACATCGACTCGCCCGAGAAGGCGCGCGCGGTGCTGGCCGAGACCGGCGCCGACGCCGTGATGATCGGCCGCGCCGCCCAGGGCCGGCCGTGGATCTTCCGCGAGATCGGCCACTTCCTGGCCACCGGCCAGCACCTGCCGCCGCCGCGCGTGGACGAGGTCCACGCCATCCTGATCGAGCACCTGGACGACCACTACCGTTTCCACGGCGAATACTCGGGCTGCCGCATCGCGCGCAAGCACATCGCCTGGTACACCAGCGGGCTGCGTGGCGCCAACGAATTCCGCCAGCGCATGTACGCGCTGGACAGCACGGCCGAGCAGCTCGCCGCCGTGCACGAATACTTCTCGCGCCTCGGGCGCGAATCCGAACGATTGAGCTACCAGGACGACGTGGCGGCGATCGCCGCCTAGTCATTTGAACCGTATTGGCAGTGCCGCACCGGCCGCCTGGCCGTTGCGCCAGCCGTGCCATCGCCCGCGCCGCCGCCTCACCGAGGGGACCCTTGAACATGTCGAGCAACGATCAGATCTGCAGCGCCGTCCGCGATGCCCTGGAGCAGTACTTCCGCGACCTGGACGGCGAGGAACCGCAGGCGATCTACGACATGGTGCTGGCCAAGGTCGAGAAGCCGATGCTGCAGGTGGTGCTCGACAAGGCCCAGGGCAACCAGACGCGCGCCGCCGAACTGCTCGGCATCAACCGCAACACGCTGCGCAAGAAGATGCAGGAACACGACCTGATCTGAGCCGGCCGCCCCATCCCGATTTCCTTCCCAGCCATCCAAGAGCTAGCAACCATGGTCAAGATCCAACGCGCGCTGATCAGCGTGTCCGATAAAACCGGCGTCCTCGAATTCGCCCAGGCGCTGCACGGCTTCGGCGTCGAGCTGCTGTCCACCGGCGGCACCGCCAAGCTGCTGGCCGACGCCGGCCTGCCGGTGATCGAAGTGGCCGACTACACCGGCTTCCCCGAGATGCTGGACGGCCGCGTCAAGACGCTGCATCCGAAGATCCACGGCGGCATCCTCGGCCGCCGCGACCTGCCCGAGCACGTCGCCACCATGGCCGAGCACGGCATCGGCAACATCGACCTGGTGTGCGTGAACCTGTACCCGTTCGAGGCGACCATCGCCAAGCCCGGCTGCAGCTTCGCCGACGCGATCGAGAACATCGACATCGGCGGCCCGGCCATGGTGCGCTCGAGCGCCAAGAACCACGCCTTCGTCGCCATCGTCACCGATGCGGCCGACTACGCCGGCCTGATCGAGGAAATGCGCGCGGGCGACGGCAGCCTCGGCCCGGTCACCCGCCGCAAGCTGGCGCAGAAGGCTTTCAGCCATACTGCCGCCTACGACGGCGCGATCAGCAACTACCTGACCGGCCTGACCGACGACGGCGACAAGCTGGCCTTCCCGCAGCGGCTGAACCTGCAGTTCGAGAAAGTGCAGGACATGCGCTACGGCGAGAACCCGCACCAGAGCGCCGCCTTCTACCGCGACCTCGACCCGGCCGCCGGCAGCCTGGCCGGCTACCGCCAGCTGCAGGGCAAGGAGCTGAGCTACAACAACATCGCCGATTCGGATGCCGCCTGGGAGGCCGTCAAGGCCTTCGACCAACCGGCCTGCGTGATCGTCAAGCACGCCAACCCCTGCGGCGTGGCCATCGCGGCCGACACGCTGACGGCCTACAAGCTGGCCTTCGCCACCGACACCACCAGCGCCTTCGGCGGCATCATCGCCTTCAACCGCGAAGTCGACGCCGCCACCGTGGAGGCGGTCACCGGCCAGTTCCTCGAAGTGCTGATCGCGCCGGCCTTCAGCGAAGAAGCCAAGTCCATCATCGCCGCCAAGAAGAACGTGCGCGTGCTCGAAGTGCCGCTCTCCGACGGCGCCAACCGCTACGACCTCAAGCGCGTCGGCGGCGGCCTCCTGGTGCAGACGCCCGACGTGCACCGCATCACGGCGGCCGAGTTCAAGGTCGTCACCAAGCTGGCGCCGACCGCCGAGCAACTGAACGACCTGCTGTTCGCCTGGCGCGTGGCCCAGTTCGTCAAGTCGAACGCCATCGTGTTCTGCGGCCGCGGCCAGACCCTCGGCGTCGGCGCCGGCCAGATGAGCCGCGTCGATTCGACCAGGATCGCCGCCATCAAGGCCAGGAACGCCGGCCTCGACCTCAAGGGCTCGGTCTGCGCCTCGGACGCCTTCTTCCCGTTCCGCGACGGCGTCGACGTGATCGCCGAGAACGGCGTCAGCGCGATCGTCCAGCCGGGCGGCTCGATGCGCGACGAGGAAGTGATCGCGGCGGCCGACGAGCATGGCATCGCCATGGTGGTGACCGGGGTGCGGCACTTCCGGCATTGATGCATCGCGGGCCGGGATGAGGCGCACCACGGTGCGCCTCGCCTTTCAGTTTTCACCTTTCACAGGTTCCCAAGCATGAACATCCTCGTCATCGGCGCCGGCGGCCGCGAACACGCGCTGGCCTGGAAAATCGCCCAGTCGCCGCGCGTCGGCAAGACCTTCGTGGCGCCCGGCAACCCCGGCACGGCGCGCGAGCCGGGGCTGACCAACGTACCCATCACCGACATCGCCGAGCTGGTCGAATTCGCCCGCCGCGAGCACGTCACCCTGACCGTGGTCGGCCCCGAGGCGCCGCTGGCGGCCGGCGTGGTCGACGCCTTCCGCGCCGCCGGGCTGAAGATCTTCGGCCCGACCCGCGCCGCCGCCCAGCTCGAGAGCTCGAAGGACTTCGCCAAGGCCTTCATGAGCCGGCACGGCATCCCGACCGCCCAGTACCGGACCTTCGCCGTGGCCGCCGAGGCCCATGCCTACGTCGCCGAGCGCGGTGCGCCGATCGTGATCAAGGCCGACGGCCTGGCCGCCGGCAAGGGCGTGATCGTGGCCATGACGCTCGACGAGGCGCACGCCGCCATCGACGCCATGCTGCTGGACAACAAGATGGGCGACGCCGGCGCGCGGGTGGTGATCGAGGACTTCCTCAAGGGCGAGGAAGCCAGCTTCATCGTGATGGTCGACGGCAAGCACGTGCTGCCGCTGGCCAGCAGCCAGGATCACAAGCGCCTGCTCGACGACGACCAGGGCCCCAACACCGGCGGCATGGGCGCCTATTCGCCGGCGCCGGTGGTGACGCCGGCCGTGCACGCGCGGGCGATGCGCGAGGTGATCCTGCCCACGGTCGCCGGCATGGCGAAGGACGGCATCCCCTATACCGGCTTCCTCTACGCCGGCCTGATGGTGTCCGACGACGGCGCGGTCAACGTGGTCGAGTTCAACTGCCGAATGGGCGATCCGGAAACCCAGCCGATCATGTCGCGGCTGAAGTCCGACCTGGTCGGCCTGGTCGAGCATGCGGTCAACGGTACGCTCGACGCGGCCGAGGCCGAGTGGGACCGCCGCGTCGCGCTCGGCGTGGTGCTGGCCGCCGCCGGCTACCCGGACGCGCCGCGCAAGGGCGACGTGATCCGCGGCCTGCCGATCGAGCGCACCGAGGACGTCCACGTGTTCCACGCCGGTACCGCGATGCAGGGCGACGAGGTGGTGACCAGCGGCGGCCGCGTGCTGTGCGTGACCGCGCTGGGCGACAGCGTGAAGATCGCGCAGAAGCGCGCCTACGAGGTGATCGACCATATCCACTTCGACGGCATCCAGTTCCGTACCGACATCGGCTTCCGGGCGATCGGAAGAAAGCCCGCCTAGGGCTTTTTCTTGCCTTAAGCGATCCCGAAACCTGCTGTGCAGCCCCGGCCTAGCCGGGGGTTCATCCGCAGCGAGTCATCGACCTGCGGCAGGCCCTGATTTCTCCCTACTCCCCCGCCCTCGCCGCCCCGGGGGTCCCCACGAAGTCGCAGACTTCGTGGGTGGGCCAGAGGGAGCCTCGCTGCGCTCGTTCGATCTCCGTAGAAACTTTGGTTAGCGCCAGGCACATTGCCATACACGTACTGCAGCGTCCTTCTGTAGGAGCGGCTTCAGCCGCGAATCTACCCGCTTCCACCGCCGTTCGTCGTTCGGCGGTCCTCCATACCCATCTGCAAGCCATAGCCCGCCTCGCGCGGGCATTTTTACGCCCGACGGCCTGGCGCTTTCCCTAATGGCGTCCATAACTCAGTTGACATAGCGTGCGCGCCCATGACGAAAGCAATCAGCTTTCGCTAATACGGAGAAAAACCATGATATTCAAACGATTACTCGGGGTTGTGCTGGCTTTGGGCCTGCTGTCCGCGGCGGTGGCGGATGACCTCGACGAGATCAGGAAGCGTGGCACCCTGGTGGTCGGCGTGAAGGACTCGACGCCGCCGTTCGGCGTGCTGAACACCAAGACGCAGACCATCTCGGGCTACGACGTCGACTTCGCGGCGGCCATCGCCAAGAAGCTCGGCGTGAAGCTGACGGTCAAGGCGGTCGAGTCGGCGCAGCGCATTCCCGCGCTGCAGTCCAAGGACGTCGACATGATCATCGCCACGATGACCAAGAACGCCGAGCGCGAGAAGCAGGTCGACTTCAGCTATGGCTACTTCATCACCGGCCAGAAGTTCGTGGTGCGCAAGGGCAAGGTCAACTCGATCGAGGACCTGACCACCGCCGCCATCGGCACCGCCAGCGGCTCGACCTCGGAGAAGCAGCTGCGCAAGGAGATGCCGAGCGCCAACGTGGTGCTGTTCCCCGACTACGACGAGGCCTTCAAGGCGCTGGGCCAGGGCTCGCTCGACGCGGTGTCGACCGACGAGCCGATCCTCGCCGGCCTGCTGAACAAGATGCCGAAGAAGGCGCAGTTCGAGATCCCCAACGTGACCATCTCGATCGAGGTCTACGGCATCGCCGTGCGCAAGGGCGAGAAGCGCCTGCTGGCAGAGGTGAACAGTGCCCTGGTCGAAGCCGAGCAGTCGGGCGAAGCCGACAAGATCTTCAACCGCTGGTTCGGCCCGCAGACCAATGCGCCGCTGATGCGCTTGTTCAAGATCACCGCGAAGTAATCGAGCCCGACCCCGCATAAAGCCCGCCCTCGCCGGGCTTTATGCTTTTGCGGGAACGGGAATGACGCAAACCCGGGCCGCGACGGGAGAAGCCGACAAGATTTTCAGCGCCGTGTGGATCTGCCCCTGACCCTGGCAAGCGCATTCACAGGTGCTTCCGGCACCATCCAGCGCTGGCCGAGAGCGCATCTAAGCGCTTGGCATTGCAAGGCTTTCCCGCAGCACGGTTCGCCCCGGCCCGGGCCGCTGCGGTAGAATTCCGCCCTTTCCTGCCTTCCAACGCTCGCATGTCGCTGTTCGCCCTCGGCCTCAACCACGAGACCGCGCCCATCGCGGTGCGGGAGAAGCTCGCCTTCTCGCCCGAGGAATTGCAGCGCGCGGTGACCGAGCTCAGTGCCGTGCGCGGCGTGCACGAGGCCGCCATCGTCTCGACCTGCAACCGCACCGAGGTCTACGCCGCCACCCGCGACGAGGCCGCCGTGCTGCACTGGCTGGCCGAATCGCGCCAGCTCAGGCCCGACGAGATCGATCCCTACCTCTACCGCCTGCCCGAGCGCGAAGCCGCGCGCCATGCCTTCCGCGTCGCCGCCGGGCTCGATTCGATGGTGCTGGGCGAGACCCAGATCCTCGGCCAGCTCAAGGACGCGGTGAACGAGGCGCAGGCGGCCGGCACGCTCGGCCCACGCTCAACGGCCTGTTCCAGCGCGCCTTCTCGGTCGCCAAGGACGTGCGCACGCAGACCGCGATCGGCGCCAACTCGGTGTCGATGGCCGCCGCGGCGGTCAAGCTGGCCGAGCGCATCTTCCCCGACATCGCCGAACTCAAGGTGCTGTTCATCGGCGCCGGCGAAATGATCGAGCTGTGCGCCACCCATTTCGCCGCCCGGCAGCCGCGCCGGCTCAGCGTCGCCAACCGCACGCTCGAGCGCGGCCAGGCGCTGGCGGCGCAGTACGGCGGCGATGCCTTCGCGCTGGCCGAGCTGCCCGACCGCATGGCCGGCTACGACATCGTGGTCACCAGCACGGCCAGCCAGCTGCCGATCATCGGCCTCGGCGCGGTCGAGCGCGCCATCCGCGCGCGCAAGCACCGGCCGATCTTCATGGTCGACCTGGCGGTGCCGCGCGATGTCGAGCCGGAGGTCGGCCAGCTGGCCGACATCTACCTCTATACCGTCGACGACCTGGCCGAAGTGGTGCGCCAGGGCCGCGCCGAGCGCGAGCAGGCGGTGGTGGCGGCCGAGGCCATCGTCGAGCGCGGCGCCGACGACTTCATGCTGTGGCTCGGCAACCGCGCGCTGGTGCCGACCATCCGCGCGCTGAAGGACCAGGCCGAGCGGCTGCGCCGCCACGAGCTCGAACGCGCCATGAAGCTCTTGGCCAAGGGCGAGGAGCCGGCCGCGGTGCTCGAATCGCTCTCGCTCACGCTCAGCAACAAGTTCCTGCATGCCCCGCTCGCCGCGCTGAACCAGGGCGACGCCAGCCAGCAGTCCGGCCTGGTCGACGCCGTGCGGCGGCTCTACCACCTGCACGACGAGGAATAGCGATGCAGCACGAACCGCTGCGCTGGCAGCGGGACGGGTACGCGATCGACACCGATCCGGCCCGCCTCGACCTGGCCACCGCCCACGCCTTCATCGCCGCCACCTACTGGGCGCGCGGCATCCCGTTCGACACCTTCCGCCGCTCGGTCGAGGGCGCGCTATGCTTCGGCGTCTACCACGGCGAGGCGCTGGTCGGCTTCGCCCGGGTGATCAGCGACGGCGCCACCATCGCCTACCTGGGCGACGTCTACATCGACCCGCCGCACCGCGGCCATGGCCTGTCCAAGTGGCTGATGGACTGCATCGTCGGCCACCCCGGCCTGCAGGGCCTGCGCCGCTGGATCCTGCTGACCGGCGACGCGCACGGGCTCTACCGCCAATACGGCTTCACCGATATCGCCGCCCCCGAGTTATGGATGGAACGCGCGAATCTCAACGTCTACAAGCAGCCGACATGAAACCCAGCATCGCCAACAAACTCGCCAACCTCGCCGACCGGCTCGAGGAAGTCGGCCACCTCTTGGCCAGCGAGGAGGCCACGCGCGACATGGACGCGTTCCGCAAGCTGAGCCGCGAGCATGCCGAGCTGACGCCGGTGGTCGAGCTGTTCCGCACCTATCAGCAGACCGAGGCCGACCTCGCCACCGCGCGCGAGATGCTGGACGACCCGGACATGAAGGAACTGGCCGAGGCCGAGCTGCTCGAGGGCGCCGCCCGCATCGAGGCGCTCGAGACCGAATTGCAGAAGGCGCTGCTGCCGCGCGACCCCAACGACGAGCGCAACATCTTCCTGGAAATCCGCGCCGGCACCGGCGGCGACGAATCGGCGCTGTTCGCCGGCGACCTCTTGCGCATGTATACGCGCTTCGCCGAGCGCAACCGCTGGCAGGTCGAAATCGTCTCGGCCAACGAGAGCGACCTCGGCGGCTACAAGGAAGTGATCGTGCGGCTGGTCGGCCTGGGCGCCTATTCCAAGCTCAAGTTCGAGAGCGGCGGCCACCGCGTGCAGCGCGTGCCGGCCACCGAATCGCAGGGCCGCATCCATACCAGCGCCTGCACCGTGGCGGTGATGCCCGAGGCCGACGAGCTGGAAGAGGTGAACATCAACCCGGCCGACATCCGCATCGACACCTTCCGCGCCAGCGGCGCCGGCGGCCAGCACATCAACAAGACCGATTCGGCGGTGCGCATCACCCACTTCCCGACCGGCCTGGTGGTCGAGTGCCAGGACGGCCGCAGCCAGCACCAGAACAAGGCCCAGGCGATGCAGGTGCTGGCCGCCCGCATCAAGGACCGGCAGGAGCGCGAGGCGCACGCCAAGGAGGCGGCGATGCGCAAGAGCCTGGTCGGCTCGGGCGACCGCAGCGAGCGCATCCGCACCTACAACTTCCCGCAAGGCCGGATCACCGACCACCGCATCAACCTGACGCTGTACAAGCTCGACTACGTGATGGACGGCGACCTGTTCGAGCTGACCGATGCGCTGATCGCCGAGCACCAGGCCGAGCTGCTGGCGGCGATGGCGGAGCAGCAATAAGCCGCCGGGGAATCCCGCCCAACCAACTATCCGTCCCGGCATCCGATGCAGGGGATGATCGATAAACAAGAACGGCCGCATTTCGCGGCCGTTCTTGCTCCACGTGAAGCGCAGCGCTACTCGTCCACCTTGCCGCGCAACTGCTTCACCTTCCCGCGCAGCGCCTTGCCGGCCAGCCGCCGCTGCTTCGAGCCGTAGGTCGGCTTGCTGGCCTTGCGCGGCTTTTCGATGCGCGCGGCCTCGTCGACCATCTCCTGCAGCCGCTCCAGCGCATCCTGCCGGTTGAGCGCCGCGCTGCGGTAGGCCTGCGCCTTGATCACCACCACCCCGTCCCGGCTGACGCGCTGGTCGCGCGCAGCCAGCAGCGCCGCCTTGCACGGCTCGGGCAGCGAGGAGGCGCGCACGTCGAAATACAGGTGGACCGCGCAGGACACCTTGTTGACGTTCTGCCCGCCCGGACCCTGGGCGCGGATCGGGACGAACTCGACTTCGCTTTCGACGACGAGTACGGAAGGGGCGGGCAGGGACATCGGGTTCAGCTCAGGTAGCGCGCTTCCAGGTGGGCGCGGAAGTGGGCGGGATTCAGCGCCTCGCCGGTGGCGCGGCGGACCAGTTCGTCGGTGCCGTGGCGGCTGGCCTGCGACCAGATGTGGGCATCGAGCCAGTCGAACACCGGGGCGAGGTCGCCGGCGGCGATGCGGGCGTCGAGGTCGGGCACGCCGCGGCGGATGGTGGCGAAGTACTGGGCGGCGTACATCGCGCCGAGCGTGTAGCTCGGGAAGTAGCCGACCAGGCCGTGGCCCCAGTGCACGTCCTGCATGCAGCCGTCGCGGTAGTTGCCGCGGGTGTCGAGGCCGAGGTAGTCGCGCATCTTCTCGTCCCACAGCGCCGGGATGTCGTCGGCCTCGATCTCGCCGTCGACCAGCGCGCGTTCGATCTCGAAGCGCAGGATCACGTGCAGCGGATAGCACAGCTCGTCGGCCTCGACCCGGATGTAGCCGGGCTCGACCCGCGTCAGCAGGCGGCCGAGATTGTCGGCGGTGAAGGCCGGCTGGTCGCCCAGGTGCCGGCGCACCAGCGGCGCGATCAGCGACAGGAAGGCCGGGCTGCAGCCGAGCTGCATCTCGAACGACAGGCTCTGGCTCTCGTGGATGCCCATCGAGCGGGCGACGCCGACCGGCTGGCCCAGCCAGTCGCGCGGCAGGCCCTGCTCGTAGCGCGCGTGGCCGGTCTCGTGGACGATGCCCATCAGGCTCTGCACGAAATCGTCGTCGCGATAGCGGGTGGTGATGCGCACGTCCTCGGGCGAACCGCCGCAGAACGGATGGGCGCTGACGTCGAGCCGGCCGCCGTCGAAATCGAACTTCAGCAGCTGCATGACGGCGAGGCCCAGCTCGCGCTGGCACTCGACCGGGAAGGGACCGACCGGCCGGATCACCGTCTCGCCGGCCTGGCGCTCGCGCACCTGGCGGATCAGGCCGGGCAGCCAGCTCTTCACGTCGCCGAAGATCCGTTCGATCTCGGCGCTGCTCATGCCGGGCTCGTAGTTGTCCATCAAGGCGTCGTAGGGCGACTTGCCGCTGGCTTCGGCGAGGAACCGGCCTTCCTCGCGCGCCAGCCGCAGCACTTCGCGCAGATTGGGCAGGAAGCCGGCCCAGTCGTTGGCCGGCCGCTGGCTGCGCCAGGCGTGCTCGCAGCGCGCGACCGCGTGGGTCTTGGCCTCGACCAGCTCGGCCGGCAGCAGGTTGGCGCTGGCCCAGCGGCGGCGCATCTCGCGCAGGTTGGCGCGCTCGAACTCGCCGAGGTCTTCCTGTTCCGCCGCGTCGAGCCGGGCCTTGATCGCCGGATCGGTCTTGATGCCGTGCATCAGCACGTCGAGCTCGGCCAGCGCGGCGGCGCGCGCCTCGTTGCCCTTGGGCGGCATCATCACGCTGTTGTCCCAGCTCGCCAGCGAGCCGAGGTGCTCGTAGCGGTGCAGGCGGGCATAGGTCTGGGTCAGGGCCTGGTAGGCGGGCGTATTCGACATGAGCGTTCCCCGGTTGCTGAAGCGCCGGATGATGCCAGCGCGGTCGGGGCAGGGTCAAAACGGCCGGGACGAGCGGTGCGCTTGTGTTGCGACCAGGAGGCCGGCACGCGGGATGCCGCGTGCCGTATCCAGGAAGCGCAGCCACGCTCCCGCAGCGACGGCCGGGCAGGAGCGATGACGGTCGCGAGCCGCTTCGGGCCGGGGCAGGCCAGGCGACCGCCGCCCTACAGCGTGCTCATCCCGCCGTCGATCACCAGCTCGCTGCCCACCGTGAAGGCCGATTCGTCCGAAGCCAGGAAGACGACGGCCTTGGCGATCTCCGACGGCTCGCCGAAGCGGCCGGCCGGCACCTGGGCCAGGATGGCGGCGGCGGTCCTTTCCAGCTCGGCCGGCGGCAGGCCCAGCTTGCCGTACAGCGGCGTGCTGACCGGGCCGGGGCTGACCGCGTTGACGCGGATGCCGCGGCCGATCAGTTCGCCCGACAGCGTGCGCGCCAGCGAGATCAGCGCGGCCTTGCTCAGCGCGTAGACGCTCGAGTTGGGCATGCCGAGATGGGCGTTGATCGAGGTGTTCAACACCACCGAGGCCGGCTTGGCCAGGATCGGCAGCAGCGCCTGCAGCAGGAAGTAGGGGCCTTTGACGTTGACCGCGATGGTGCGGTCGAAGCCGGCTTCGTCGAACTGCTCGAGCGGCCGGAAGTCGGCCATGCCGGCGTTGACGAATACCGCGTCGAGCTGGCCGAAGGCCTCGCCCAGCGTGTGCGCCAGCTGCCGCTGGCCGGCCACGTCGCCGGCGTCGACGCGCAATACCAGCGCGTCCGGCCCGAGGACCTGGCGCGCCTGTTCGAGCGTGGCCGGGTTGCTGCCGGTCACGGCCACGCGGGCGCCTTCGGCCAGGAACTGGCGGGCGGTTTCGAGACCGATGCCGCTGGTGCCGCCGGTGATCAGGGTGCGCTTGCCTTCGAGACGTTTCATGGTGGAACTCCTTGTTTGGCTGAAGGGGTCGGCGCCACTGCGGCGCGCGATGGATGCACTGTATGCTTCAGCCATCTGTCAATGAAGGCAGCGAAACTGCTCGGTACTTTCAGCTTTTGTAAACGATCGGGGAATGGCATGGACCGCCTGCGCGCCTTCGAAGTCTTCGTCGCCGTGGTCGCCCGCGGCAGCTTCAGCCGGGCCGCCGACGCGCTGGACACCTCGCCGGCCAATGTGACGCGCTATGTGAACGAGCTGGAGGCGCACCTAGGCACCCGCCTGCTCAACCGCAGCTCGCGCCGGCTGTCGCTGACCGAGAGCGGCGAGGCGCTGTACGAACGCGGCAAGGCATTGCTCGACGATTTCGCCGAGATCGAGACGCTGGTCTCGGCCAGCGCGCTGCGGCCGCGCGGCAAGCTGCGCATCAACGCGCCGCTGAGTTTCGGCGTGCTGCAGCTGGCGCCGCTGTGGCCGGCCTTCATGCAGCGCCATCCCGAGGTCGAACTGGAGATCGCGCTGATCGACCGGGTGGTCGACATCGTCGAGGAGGGCTACGACCTGGCGATCCGCATCTCGCGCGCCGGCTCCAGCGCCAACCCGGCACGCAAGCTGGCCACCTCGCGCAACGTGGTCTGCGCGGCGCCGGACTACCTGGCGCGGCGCGGCATGCCGGCCACGCCGGCGCAATTGCGCGAGCACGACTGCATCGGCTACAGCTATTCAAGCAGCGGCGACGAATGGCAGCTGGTCGACCAGGCCGGCCAGCGCCATCCGACCAAGGTGAAGTGCCGCATGCACTGCAACAACGGCGACACCGCGCGCGCGGCCGCGCTGGCCGGGCTCGGCATCATCTGGCAGCCGACCTTCCTGATCGGCGAGGACCTGCGCGCCGGCCGGCTGGTGCCGGTGCTGCCGGGCTACGGCCTGCCCGACATCGACGTGCTGGCGGTCTATCCGAGCCGGCGCCACCTGAGCGCCAAGGTGAGGGCGATGATCGACTTCCTGGCGGAAGCGTTCGGCGGCGTCGCGCCGTGGGATCGGTAGGTCGACGCGGGCCGCCGTGGCCGGCGGCCCCGCACAGCGCTAGCGCCAGCCGGACTTGCTGCCGCCGCGCCGGGTCCGCTGCGGCCCGCCGCCGTCCTTGCCGCCGCGGCCGCCCTTGCGCTGCTGGCTGTTGCGCATGGTCAGCAGCCGGTCGATCGTTTCCGAGGTCGACTTCATCAGCGACTGCGCCAGCTCCTCGTCGGGGAAGGTGTCCGGCATGCGGTAGCCGAGCCAGGCGTAGGCCGAGTAGAGCTTGCAGGTGTCTTCGTAGTACTGCAGCTCGTTGCGGCCCATCACGCCGTCCATGCGCAGCAGCGGCGCGCGCTTCTTGGCGGCGCGGGCCCGCGCCCAGTCCTGCAGCGCGTGTTCCAGCAGCGGGATCTTGGTCGAGATCGGGCACAGGCTCAGCGTGAAGCGGTCCTCCAGCGACAGCGTCAGGGTGTCGAGCCAGCGCGCCTTCTCCATCTGCTCGCTGAGGTTGGCCGGCAGGAAGAATTCGTCGTGCACGTTGATGTGCTTGGTGAACAGCTCGAGCAGCGCATGCAGCCGGGTCTCGCCGGTGGCGGCCGAGATCTGCTGCAGGTAGTCGAGGTTGGGTGCGACGAAGAAGCCGCTGTCGGGCAGTTGCTCGAGCTTGGCCTTGAGCAGCGCGCCGATGGTCTTGTGGGTGGCGAAGTCGAGCCCGGCCACGTAGCCGGCGGCATGCTCGCCGTAGCGGCCGGCGCGGCCGGCGATCTGCTTGGCCAGCGCGGCGGCGATGGTGCCCTCGGCATAGCCGTCCCACTTGTTGGCGGTGGTGAAGATCACCCGCCGCGCCGGCGTGTTCAGGCCCATGCCGATCGCGTCGGTGCCGACCACGATCTGGGTCTCGCCTTCGATGAAGCGCTCGGCCTGCGCCTGCCGCACCTCGGGCGACAGGTTGCCGTAGATGGCCGACACCGCGTAGCCCTCGGCCATCACCTGGTCGCGCCAGTTCAGCACCTCGCGGCGCGAAAAGGCGATCAGCACGTCGCCGGGCTTGAGGTTCTTCAGCGAGCCGAGCGGCTGCTTCTCCAGCTCCAGCGGCGACTTGCGCTGCAGCGTGCGCACCTCGAGCGTGCCGCCGACCCGGCCGACCAGCGCCTCGATCGCCTCGCGCGCCTCCAGCGCGCCGAGCAGGTAGATGGTATTGGCCGGCACGCCGCACACCGCGGCGGTCCAGGCCGCGCCGCGGTCCGGGTCGTCGAGCAGCTGGATCTCGTCGATCACCGCCACCTCGATCGGCCGGTTGGGGTTCAGCATCTCCACCGTGCTGGCGACGTGGGTGGCGTCCGGATGCAGCTTGCGCTGCTCGCCGGTGACCAAGCTCACCGCCACGCCGGCATCGAGCAGGCGGTTGTAGTTCTCCAGCGCCAGGAGCCGCAGCGGCGCCAGGTAGACGCCCGATTTCGCCTTGGCCAGGTGCTCCATCGCCGCGTGGGTCTTGCCCGAATTGGTCGGGCCGAGCACGGCGATGAAGTGGCGCTTCATGCCTTGTGCCACGTGGAACGATTCGGGATAGCGCGACAGGTTGACCGCCTCGTGGGTCAGGTCGGCGCGGCGGCTGGCGGCGCGCGTGCCCTTGGCGGCCTCGATCCGGTCCAATGCCACGATGCAGCGCAGCCGCGCCAGCTCGTACTTGGCGACGAAGGCATGCAGCGCGCTGCTCGGGTCGAGCTCGAACTGGCGCGCGGTGGCCGTCACCGTCTCGGCGCAGCGCAGCAGCTGGGTCTCGAGCTTGAGCCGGGCGGCATCGTTCCAGCGTTCCTGCAGCAGCGCGAAGCGCTCGGCCGCATCGAGCCGCCGCCACTTGGCCACCTTGCCGAGGAAGCCCTCGTCCGGCACCAGGTGGTAGGGCACCACCCGCTTGCCGACCACGATCTCGCCGTGCACCGATACGGCATAGCTGCCGTCGGTGGTGACCAGGCTGGCGCGCTGGGCGGCCAGGTAGTCGTCGAGGGCGGTGGATTCGGCATTGGGCAGGGCGGTGTCGGTCATCGAAGGCGGCAGCAGGGAAGAATGGGCCGGATTATCCGTCAGAGCGGCAGCGAGCATGGCGGGTTTCGTCGAAGGCCAAGTCCGTTTCGAGTCTCGAAACGGGAGGAACGAAGGAGAGCCGCCGCGGGCCGACAGGGAAGATCGGCGCTTCTCGTTCGCATCTCGGCCAGTGCTCGGCAGCCCGGCCGGCACCGCACACCGCTCGGCGCCGATCCGGCGAAGCGCCTTGACAGGCCGCCGGCCGAGTCATACTTTACCGATAAGTTAATTAACCAGATGGTATTGTTCGATGCCGACCGACCCCCTCAGCGCCACCTTCGCCGCGCTGGCCGATCCGACCCGCCGGGCCATCCTGGCTCGGCTGTCGCTCGGCGAGACCTCGGTGAAGGAACTGGCCGAACCGTTCGAGATCAGCCTGCCCGCCGTCACCAAGCACCTCAAGGTGCTGCAGCGCGCCGGCCTGATCAGCCAGGGCCGGCAGGCCCAGTGGCGGCCATGCAAGCTCGAGGCCACGCCCTTGCGCGAGGTGTCGGACTGGCTGGCGCAATACCGCCAGTTCTGGGAACAGCGGCTGGACCGGCTCGACGACTACCTGCGCGAACTGCGGGCCCGGGACGACCGGGGCGACGATCCCGGCCGGCCCTGAAGACCTAGCCGCAATGCTTCCAACTTTCCCGACCATCGGACGAACCCGAGGAGACCTGCCATGACCACCCCCGCCAGCGACACCGCCGACCGTGAAATCGTCATCACCCGCCTGCTGAAGGCCCCGCCGGCGCTGGTCTGGCAGGCCTGGACAGACCCCGCCCACATCGCCCGGTGGTGGGGACCGACCGGCTTCAGCAACACCATCAGCGAGATGGAAGTGCGCGAAGGCGGCGTCTGGCGCTTCGTGATGCACGGGCCGGACGGCGTCGACTACCCGAACCGGATCGACTACGACGAGGTCGTACCCGGCCGGCTGCTGCGCTACCGGCACAGCGACGACGTCGAGACCGGCGGCATGCAGTTCGACGTCACGGTGACGTTCGCCGACGAAGATGGTCAAACCCGCCTCACCATGCGCACGCTGTTCGCCACCGCGGCCGAACGCACGCGGGTGGTCGAGCAGTACGGCGCCATCGAAGGCGGCCGGCAGACCATGGATCGGCTCGAAGCGCATCTGGCCGGCATGGTCTAAACCAAGGGCTGGCCGCCGCGCGCGGCCGGACCGAATCCATCCCCAAAACCAGGAGGTCGACATGAGCGTCAAACCCATTCCCGAAGGCTACGAGGGCGGTATCGCCTATCTCACCGTGTCCGGCGCCGACCGGGCCATCGAGTTCTACAAGCAGGCCTTCGGCGCCGTCGAAGTGATGCGCATGCCGACGCCCGACGGCAAGGTCATGCACGCCGAGCTCAAGATCGGCGCGGCGCCCATCATGCTGAGCGAGGAATCGCCGCAGTGGGGCGCGCTGAGCCCGACCACCATCGGCAACTCGGCCTCCACCATGGTGCTGTACTTCGACGATGCCGACGCCGTGGTGGCGAAGGCCGAGCAGGCCGGCGCCACCATCACCATGCCGGTGCAGAACCAGTTCTGGGGCGATCGCAGCGGCTCGATCACCGATCCGTTCGGCCACAAGTGGATGATCTCGACCCATGTCGAGGACGTCAGCGCCGAGGAGATGCAGAAGCGCGTGGCCGCCATGTTCGCCGCCAACCCGGACGGCGGCTGCGGCGAAAGCCAGGGCTGACCGGCAGGCGGCATCGCACGGCAGGCAGGGGACGGCACGGTGCCGTCCCTTTCTTTCGCTCGGCTTCGCCCGGCCGCTCCGGCGGGCGGCCCCTTCGAACAGGAAGGCAATCATGCAGATCAAGCTGGCCAGCATCCCGGTCGACGATCAGGAACGCGCCCTGCGCTTCTATACCGAGGTGCTGGGCTTCGAAAAACACACCGACCTGCCGATGGGTCCGTTCCGCTGGCTGACCGTCAGCTCGCCCGAAGGCGTGGCCGGCGTCGAGCTGGTGCTGGAACCGATCGGCTTCGAGCCGGCACGCGTCTACCAGCAGGCGCTGTACGAGGCCGGCATCCCGGCCACCGCCTTCATCACCCACGACATCGCCGCCGAATACGAACGCCTGCTCGCCCGCGGCGTGCGCTTCCGCAGCGAGCCGCGCGCCATGGGGCCGATCACCGCCGTGCTGTTCGAAGACGGCTGCGGCAACCTGATCAACCTGGTGCAGCCGGCCGGCTGATCGGCCCGCGCCGTTTCGGTACGACCGGCCGGCGTAGCGGGCCTCCCGTCATCGTTCAGCCAGGTGGATGCCATGCTCGGCCAGATAGTCGGCCAAGGCAGTTGCCCGCTCCCGATCGAGTCCGAGATTGCGCAGGCCCGACACGTCGAGCCGGGCCTGCGCCAATTGCGCGGCCGTCGGCTCGCCCACCCGCTCCAACATGACGGCCAGGTCGGCCGGCGTGGTCTTGGCCTGTTGCCAGCCGAAACGGCGATACATCAGTTCCACCGCCAGATCGGGTACCGCGGGCGAGACCGGCGGCCCTTGCCGCAGAGCGGATGGCAGGCCGCGGTCGAGCAGATCGCGCAAAGCCTGGCCATCGAGCTGGTGGGCCAGGCCAGCGGTCAGAAAGGTGTGTCCTAAAGCATCGGTCTCGCGCAGGTCGATGCCCAGCGTTTCGAATTCGGCGAAATCGGCAGCCGATGGCATCAGCGGCGCGCCGGAATAGGCGACGTTGGACGAGAACGGCACCCACCATAGCGGTGCCGGCGGATCTTCCTGGCGATCGCGACAACGCAGCGACAAGTCATACCGGTGAAAGCGCCGAAAAGTACCCATCGGATCCCAACTGCCGAGCCGGCGAACCAAGGCGGTACGCAACGCCGGACAATCGGCGCTGTCCATGCTGCCGGCACGTCGCTCCTCGGCCGCCAGCGCCTCGACCAGCAGGTCGAGGCGGGCCGGATCGAAGCCGCTTCGGCCATCGGCGGGTGCCAGGCAATGCCGGCCCAAATGGGTCAGCGCGGCCGCGTCGCCCCATTGCGGCCGCTGCATCAGCAGGGACCGCGCCTCGCCCAGGCGACCATGGCAGAAGGCGACGACGAATGAATTGCCCGTCTGGCCGGCCAGGTATTCCCGCTCGAAATCCCGCTGCCGGGCCCGCTCCGCCACCTCGGCCTTGAAATCGTCGACCGCCGCCACCGCCAGCGACAGTCCGGCGATCGAGCCCAGCCACAGCAGGGCGATGACAAGCAGGCCCGGTAAACGGATCGGGGCCGGTGGGACCGTCAGGGACGACGCGAGCGGCGAGTCGAACAGCTTGGCCAGGCCCAGGATGACGGCCAGCGGTAGCAAAGCCAGGCAGGCACCGAGCAGCATCGAGGTGGAGATTGCCTGTGGCTGCAGCTGGAGCAAGGCCTGCAAGCCCGGCACGATGCCCCTCCGAGCTCGAACAGTCGATGCATCGATAACCGTTCGGAAGGCAGGGACAGGGCCCAATACTGCGAAAGGCGCAGCCCGAGCCAGAGCGGGACGAGCAGTGCAAACGCCGCGCGCCACCTGGCGAATCGCCTCGTCGCCAGCCCGCTCCAGAGCCAGGCGACCAGCGGCCCGTACGGCAGTACCAGCAGGCCGATCACCAAGGTAAACAGCGAGGACGCCATCGCGCCAGCCACGCCGAATGCCGCGGCGGCCACGCTACACCAGCACACCAGCGGTGCCAGTCCGATGAACAGAATCTTGCGGTAGGGGCCGTAGGGATTCCAGCGAGATACGAGCGACATGTTCTAAGGCAATGGGGTAAGGGGCCGAGCCGGATGCGGCGATGCCGGATTTCCTCCGATGATACGGCTTATACCAAGGTCATAGGACGACTCGTCTACCGGCACGATTGCCCAATGCCCTTGCGCTTTCGGCGGTGCGATCTGCATTCCGAATTTCCGGCAAGGTGGCAGCCATTTGACATACTGATCGGTATCCCATCATGATCTTCGCCATGCACGCCGCCCCCATCACCTCGACCCCCACCGCGACCGCCCCTGGCGGGTCGTGAGGTCGATACGCGCGCAGCGTCACGTATTCAACCCAAGGCCCGCCAGCGATGGACGGGGCCTTCGTCTTTCTCCGTCCGCGCCGGCTTCATACGAGGAGAAACCCGTGCAAGCCATTCCATCCGGGCGCATCGCCCTGCTGGTCGTCGACATGCAGGTCGGCCTTTATCATGGCCCCGAGCAGCCATACCAAGGCCCGCGCGTGCTGGCCAAGGTGCAGCAGCTGATCGCCCGTGCCCGCGCCGCCGGCGCGCCGATCTTCGCCGCCCGCCACATCGGCCCGGAAGGCTCGCCGATCGCGGCCGGCAGCCCGTTCTGGCAGTTGCTGCCCGGACTCGGCCTCGACCCGGCGACGGACACGGTATTCGACAAGACGCGGCCGAGCTGCTTCCTCGGCACCGATCTCGCCGCGCGCCTGGCCGCCGCCGGCGTCGGGGAACTGGTGGTGGCCGGCATGAAGACGCAGTACTGCATCGACACGACCTGCCGCGTCGCCGCCGAACTCGGCTTCAGGCCCATCCTGCCGGCCGACGCGCATACCTGCATGGATACGCCGGCGCTGCCGGCCCAGGCCATCGTCGCCCATCACAATGCGACGCTGAACGGGCCGTTCGCGCGGGTGGTGGAAACGGCGGCGGTGCAGTTCTAGCTGGCGGCGACCGGCGACGGCGCCGGGCATCGCTCTGCCCGGCGCCGCGGCCGGTACTACTTGGGCTTGCGCAGGCCCGGGCCGGCGCCGTACAAGCAGGCCAGCACATCCCGGCCACCGCCATGACGCTCTCGATCGCGCAGCACCGCCAGCTTCACCTTGGCATCCGCTTCGGCCTGTTCCTCGGCCTGGGCGGCCTGCTGGTCTATTTCGATCCGCCCGATCCATGGGGCTGGATCGGCTTCATCGGCTATGCGGCGACCGTGCTGATCGCGCCGTACTACCTGGCCCGGCTGGCGGCCGCGCGCTGCGACCGGCCCGGCTGCGGCGGCGAGAGCCGGCTGACCACCGTCGAAGGCCATCACAGCTATCGCTGCGAACGCTGCGACGCGGTGGTCGACGGCGGCACCATGCAGTTCGGCTCGGACCAGGACTAGCGGCCGGCCGGCGTTTCAGCCGGCCCGCTGCAATCCCAGCACGAAGCTCACCCGTCACCGGTATTCACCGCGGTGATGGTGCCGCCCATCTTGGCCATATAGGTCTTGGCCACGAACAGCCCCTGGCCGCGGTTGCCGTGCGCGCCCGACTCGGGCTGGTCCGAAACGCCGTACTCGAAGATCTTGTCGATCATCTCCTCGTCGATCGCCGGCCCCTGGTTGTGGATGGTGACCGTGGCGCCGTTCCCGCCCGCGGCCAGCGTCAGCGTGATCGGCGTGCCGGCCGGGCGGTAGCGGTCGGCATTGCGCAGCACGTGGGTCACCACGTCCTCGAGCGAATACTCGTCGGCGCGTACCAGCACCGGGCCGTTGCCGCCGGCATAGCGCACCTCGGCGATGCCGACGCAGGGCGCGTTGCTGGCGACGTTGCGCAGGAAGGCGTCGACGTCGACCGCCTCGACCTGCAGCGTGGTCGACTGGAAGGCCTCGCTCGGCGAAGCGCTGCCGTAGAGGATGCGGATCGCCTGCTGCATGCGGGCGATATAGCGGCTGCTGTCGTCGTCGCGGCCACCGTGCAGCGCCATCAGCGACTGCAGCGGCGACATGATCTCGTGGCCGACCGCATGCCACATGTCCTTCTCCTGTTCGGCGCGGATGTGCTCGCGCTCGACGTCTTCCTTCACCCGCTGCAGCAGGTCGGCCAGGCCGGCCGCCAGCACGCCGAGCTCGTCAGGCCCGCGCAGGTCTTCGAGACCGGCGCCGTCCACCGCGCCGGTGCCGCGCACCACCCGCGACACCGAAGCGGCGCGCCGCGTCAGCGCGGTGATGCGGCGGACGATGCCGATCTCGATCGCCAGCCAGGCGAGGCCGATCGCCAGCAGCATGGCGCCGACGAACCAGCTGACGCGGGTGGCGACCACCGCCAGGCCCTTGTTCACCGTGCCGACGTTGCCGGTGAGCACCAGTTCGTAGCTGCCCAGCGGGGTAGCGACGGTCTCGCGCGCCTCCAGCGGCGAATCGAAACCCTCGACCGGCAGCCGGCGGATGATGCCGGCCAGCCAGCGCGGCGGCTCGTAGGGCTGATCGATCTCGCCGACGAGGCGGATCAGCTCGGGCTCGCCGGCCGCGGCCGGCAGCTTGCGGATGCGCAGGGTCTCGCCCGGCAGCAGCAGCGGCGCGAGGTCGGCCAGCGAGAACGGCGGCGTGGCGCCGCCGCGGTCGCTGTCGAACAGCGCCGTGCCGTCGCCGGGCGGCAGCGCCTCGACGCGCAGGCGGATCCGGTCGAGATCGGCCGGCGGCCAGACCGGCCGGGTCTTCTGGAACAAAGCGTCGCGCAGCACGCCGACCGGCAGCCGCACCGAGTAGAACGAGCGCCGGCGGCAATCGGGCCCGTCCTCGCCGTCGACGCAATGGCCGTCCTGCCAGATCCAGCCGCGGAAATCCTTCATCGGCCGGCTCGGCACCACGTCGCCGCCGAGATCGGCGAAGCCGGTCAAGCGGCCGCGCAGGCCGGCGCCGGGCTCGGCATCGGGATTGGCCAGCGTCTCGAACGGCGCGATCCAGCGATAGGTCTGGCCGCGCAGGCTGACCGCCACCCGCAGCCGGTGGGCCTGGCCGACCTCGCGCTCGCCCTTGGGGTGCGGCTGCAGGGCGCCGCTGGCGAAGCTGCCGGCCAGGTAGACGAAGCCGCCGGCCCAGGGATTGCTGCCGATCGCGGCGCAGACCGCGCCGTAGTCGCCGTACTGCACCAGGCAGCCGGCCATCTCGATCGCCTGCTGCACCTTGGTCGGATCGTCGAAGTCGATCGCCGAGTACGGCAGCAGCAAGGGCCGCAGCGGCGCGACCGGCGCGCGGCCCGGGTTGAGCAGCGCCAGCTGGCCGGTCGGGTGGTGCAGCTTGGCGGCGATCTGCGCCTCGGTCTTCTTGAAGCCGTACTGGTAGTTGCGGTAGCTGAGCTGCTTTTCTTCCCACAGCAGGTAGAGCGCCATGGCGACGGCGGCCAGCGCCAGCAGCAGGAAGGCGGCGCGGAACAGCAGCCGCAGACGGTAGGGCGCGAGGCTGAAACGCATCAGCGGCCGCCGTCGACCCAGCGGAAGCCGCGCATCGGCACGTTCTCGATGCCGTCGAACTGCGGATCGATCTCGCGGAAGGCGTCGCGGATGGTGCTGACGTGCTTGCGCACGTTGTCGCGGTTGCGGCCGCTCTTCACCACTTCGTACAGCTCGTCGTAGCTGACCACCTGGCCGCGCCGCTGGTGCAGCGCGGCCAGGATGCGCTGGGCGGTCAGCGGCAGGTTGATGCGCTGGCCGCGCCAGGTCGGCGTGCTCTGGCGCAGCGGGTCGAGCGACAACTCGCGCGCGGCGGCCGGTGCGGCCTCCCGGCTGCCGCGGCGGGCCTGGGCGGCACGCAGCATGTCGAGGAAGGTGTCGATGAAATCGGCCTCCTCGAAGGTGGTCTTCTGCAGGTAATCCCAGGCGTCCAGCGCTTTCATGATGCCGCGGTAGAGCGTGGCCGGCATGGCCGACACCACCAGCACCGGCGTGCCGTGGCGCTTGTTGATCGCATTGATGATGGCGACGCCGGCATGGCGCTCGCGGCCCAGTTCGATGTCGAGCACCACCAGGTCGTAGGCCTCGCGCGCGATGGCGGCCTCGGCCTCGTCGCGGCTGTGCCACTGGTCGATATGCAGGCCGGGCTTGGCGCCCTCGATCCAGCCGCGCAATTGATTGCTGGTGGGCAGGTCGTCCTCGATGACGGCGACTTTCAACATGGAACGGCTCCGGCTGGCCGGCCCCGCGGGGCCGATTGCGATGCCCGCATTATCGGGCGCGGCCGGCCGCGGAGGCTGTGAGTTTTTCTTCCGCCGGCTGACGAAACTCGCCCGGCCACGGCTTTGAACCTTCCCGGACACGGCGCGCACCATGCATCGCAAGTCGAGGCGCCGCTGGCCGCCCGGCCAGCCAGGCGGATCGATGCCGCCGGCACCGCGCCAGTTCGAATGCCATGGGAGCAAACAAGAAATGTCCGCCCGTTTGAAAGCCGTCGTCCAAGCCATCCGTGAATCGCTGGCCCAGCTGGCCGGCCAGGCCCGCCGCCCGCTCGCCGCCACCGGCCACGGCCTCGCCGCCCACCGCGGCAAGCTCTTGGCCATCGGATTGCTGGGCATCGGCGTCTATGCCGCCGCCAGCCATTCGCCGCTGCAGACCGTGGGCCGCGGCGAACTCGGCGTGCGCAGCAATGCGCTGACCGGCAGCGTGGCGCAATTCCGCGAAGGCAGCGTGCTGGTGCTGCCCGGCGTGCACGAGCTGCGCCGCTACCCGCTGCGCGACCAGCTCTACCGGCCCGCCGCCAGCAGCCGCGCCGACGGCCCGGCGCCGTTCCAGTCGATCGAAGGCCTGTCGCTCGGCGTCGACCTGACCATCCGCTACGCGCTCGACCCGGCCCGCGTCGCCGACATGGCCAGGAACCTGCCGGACGACATCGGCGGCGAGGTGGTCGAGCCGGTGGTGCAGGGCGTGATCTACAAGACCTTCACCCGCTACACCGTGCGCGAGATCTTCTCCAGCAAGCGCGCCGAGATCCAGCAGGCGATCGAGGCCGAACTCAAGCCCCGGCTGGCGGCCGACGGCATCCTGCTGCGCAGCGTGCAGATGGGCAAGGTCGACCTGCCGGCCGACTACCGCGCCGGCATGGACAAGCTGCTGGCCGAGGAGCTGGAAACCGAGAAGATGCGCTACACGCTGGAGCTGAAGGACAAGCAGGTGAAGCAGACCGCGCTCGAGGCCGAGGCCGAGAAGGTGCGGCGCGAGAAGGCGGCCGAGGCGGCCGGCAACGAGCAGGTGATCGCCGCCCGCGCCCAGGAAGAGGCGATGAAGCATGTGCTGCCGTTCAAGCAGAAGCAGATCGAGCAGCGCCAGTTCGAGGCAGAGGCCGAGAAGCTGGCCCGCATCAAGAGCGCCGAGGGCAGCGCCCAGGCCCGCCGCATCGAGGCCGAGGGCGAGGCCGAATCGCGCCAGAAGCTGGCCGACGCCGAGGTCTACCGGCTGGAGAAGATCGGCAAGACCAGCAGCGAGCAGATGGCGCGCGACGGTGCGCTGATCGACAAGCACCCGTTGCTGATCCAGAAGACGCTGGCCGACAAGCTGTCCGACAAGATCTCGGTGATTATCGCGCCGCCGCCGGCCGACGGCGGCTTCATCGGCTCGGCGCTGATCGGCGGCGCCCGGACCAATGCCCAGGCGCAGGCCGCCGAGACCGAAGGGGAAGCGCAATGATGCTGCTCGCCTCGCTGGCCGGCTTCGCCATCGTCACCCAGGACCAGGCCGCCCTGCGCGCCGCCCCGCGCGACTCCGCCCAGCAGCAGGTGGCGCTGTGGCAGGGCGACCTGCTCGAAGTGCGCGGCGAGAAGCAGGGCTTCCTGCAGGTCTACGACCACCGCCGCGAGCGGGCCGGCTTCGTGCGCGCCGGCCAGGTGCGCGGCAGCGACCTCAAGCCGGCCGACGCGCCTGGCCTGCTGGCGGTGCTGCGCTTCGTGCGCGACACGCCGGGCATGGAAGCGCTCGGCATCGGCTACGCCGCCGCCTACCTCAAGGCTGCGCCGGCCGAGGCGATCGACGCCGAACCGTTCGATGCGCTCGGTGGCATGGCCGAGCGGCTGGCGCGCCGCGCCTCGGGCAAGCTCGGCCGGGCCGGCGACGCGACCTTGGCCGCCCATCTCGAAGTCGCCGCCGGCTATGGCGTGCAGTTCGCCAGCATCGAGCGCGATAGCCGGGTCCAGCTGTGCTACGACGGCGACGCTTACCGCCGCGTATTGGCCCTGCCGGCCAGCGAAGCACAGCGTGCCAATGCTGCGCTGGCGTTGACCCGGCCCGACTGCATTGCGCCGGAAACGCCGCCGACGCAACGCTATGCGCTCGACCAATGGCGCGCCGAGCTGCTCGACCGCATCGATACCGCCAAGCTGGCCGAATACCAGAAGAACCGCATCCGCCTGCGCCGCGCCGGTGTCTGGGCCGGCCTCGCCTACCAGCGCAGCCGGCGGGCCGAACCGGTGCAAGCGGCCGCCGCGCGCGCGTTGCAGGAGCTGGCCGCGGTGAACAAGCAGGAGCTGGCCGAAGAAGACAACGCCGCCTACGCCGATGCCGCGGTGCGCGTCGGTGCCAGCCGCTGGGCCGCCGAATCGCCGGTGGCCTTGCCGGGCAAGCTGACGGTGGCCACCGTGGCCGGCCAGCCGGGCGAGACCTGCGTGCTGCTGATCGACCCGAAGATCGGCAACCAGGCGCCGCTGCTCAAGCGCTGCAGCTGGGGCACGGTGTGGGCGGCTTCGGCGAGTGCCAACGTCCAGGGCACGGCACTGGCACTTGCCGTGCAGCCGCTCGACAGCTGGCGCGAGCTGTGGATATTCCGCCGGGGCGAAGCCGGCTGGAGCGTGGACGTCTTGCCGCCGGCCGCCAACAGCCCGGACGTCGGCTATATCGAGGCCGCAGGCTGGACGCCGGACGGCAAGCAGCTGCTAGCCGCGCGCGAGGCGCGCATCGATGGCCGCTACAAGCGCAGCTTCGAACTGATCGGATTGGACAACCTGGACGTGCAGCGCTGGGCCGATAAGCCTGAATCGCTGAGCGCGTTCTATCGCTGGCAGTCGGCCGGCTGGAAGCGGGGAACGGTGGCGCTGCGCTGAACGACGCGACGCAGCGCTTCGCTTCAGTTCTGTCGGATCAGGTCGTTGATCAACCGGCCGGTCGCCTGGTTGTGCAGCTCGCTGTGCACAGTGACGCCCTGGTATTGATAGGGATCGATATCGTGCTGCGGATTCATCGGATTGAAGCGGATGTTCTGATAATTACGCCGATTCTGCGGGATATTGGGGAAGTTGAGCTGCCGCCCGACCACGACGTTATTGCCTTCGTTGTACTGGGCCAGTTCCTGCTGCACGCGGTCGCGATTGGAATAGATGTTGAAGACGTTGCCGACCCGGCGCAGGGCATTGGTGGACCAGGACACGTTCGGATTCGGATGGCGCGACATTGCCGGCGTACCGAGCAGGAAAGCGCTGCGCACGAAGGCACGGGTGTTTTCCATGGCATGGCCGAGCACGTTGCCGCCATGGCTGTGGGCGACGACGTTGAGGCCGAAGTCGCGCCGGACCGAATTGGGATTGGAGGTCGCCGCGCCCATGCCGCGGTAGAGCTTGGCGCCGCCGGCGTCGTTGAGGAAGCGCGACAACTGGGTACCTGCGGTGCGCCGGTCGTTCTCGGTCGCGCCGCCCGACCATTCGAAGCGGGTGGTCAGCGTCCGCCGGCCGCTGGCGATCCGGCGCGCGAAGTCGCCGGACGGCTGGGTCCAGTCCGAACCGCGCGCGTAGGTGCCATGCACCATCACGTCGATCTGGCCGCTGCGGAAGTTGGCCGGATTGGCCTTGGCGCCGCGCAGCTTGATCAGGCTGTTGATGTTCTCGCGGGTGGTCATCTGCGCCTCGCTCACGCCACGGCTGGCCAGTTCCCGTCTGACTGAAGTTGCGGTGGTATCAGGCATGCTCGTCTCCCGGCGGATCGATGGTCACTGCAGCCTATTCGGCGCATGGTGGGCATGAGCCATCTGTATAGGCTGCGGGATAAATAAAATAAAGTAGACCATCGACCGGATTCGCTGACCGGCTTCACGTGAAACAGGCAGCTGAAATTTGCCGCATAGATTCAGTGAATTCGGCTTGCGCGGACGTAAAAAGAGCCAGCTCTCGAGCTGGCTCCTGTGCGTTATGCGATTCGATCAAACATCGATATTCCGCGCAATCAAGGCATTCTGCTCGATGAACGCCCGCCGCGGCTCCACGTTGTCGCCCATCAGCGTGGTGAAAATATCGTCGGCCGCCATCGCATCCTCGATCTGCACCTTCATCAGCCGGCGCACGGTCGGGTCCATGGTCGTTTCCCACAGCTGCTCGGGATTCATCTCGCCCAGACCCTTGTAGCGCTGCACGGTCATATTGCGGCGCACTTCGTCGAGCAGCCAGTCGAGTGCTTCCTTGAAGCTGCCGATCGCCTTCTCGCGTTCGCCACGGCGGATCACCGCGCCGGCACCGATCAGGCCTTCCAGCATGTCGGCGGTCCGGCGCAGCTGGGCGTAATCGCCCGACATCAGGAAATCCTGGTCGAGGTACTGGAAGCTGGTGTTGCCGTGCAGCGTCTTCTTCAGCCGCAGCACATAGGTGTCGTTCTTGTCGTCATGCACCGTGTCGAACACGAAAGCCGGGTCGCCCAGGCTGGCGGAGATCTGCTCGGCCGAACGCTTGGCGACTTCCTCGGTGCGCAGATCCAGTACCGGTGTGCGCAGCAGCGCATACAGCACGGTCGGATCGAGCAGGCGGCTTTCGCGCTCGATCACTGCCTGGGCCAACAGGTACTGGCGTGCCATGCTGTCGAGCGGCTGGCCTTCGATCGGCTCGGCGCCTTCGCTCGGCACCAGTTGCGCACCGGTCAGCGCGAGCTTGAGCAGGTACTGGTTCAGTTCCTGGTCGTCCTTCTGGTACTGCTCGTTCTTGCCGTGCTTGACCTTGTACAGCGGCGGCTGGGCGATGTAGACGTAGCCGCGCTCGACCAGCTCGGGCACCTGGCGGTAGAGGAAGGTCAGAAGCAGCGTGCGGATGTGGGCGCCGTCCACGTCGGCATCGGTCATGATGATGATGCGGTGGTAGCGCAGCTTGGCGATGTTGAACTCGTCCTTGCCGATGCCGCAGCCGAGCGCGGTGATCAGGGTGGCGATCTGCTCGCTCGAGATCAGCTTGTCGAAGCGCGCGCGCTCGACGTTCAGCACCTTGCCGCGCAGCGGCAGGATGGCCTGGAACTTGCGGTCGCGGCCCTGCTTGGCCGAGCCGCCGGCGGAATCACCCTCGACGATGTAGATCTCGCACAGCGCCGGGTCCTTCTCCTGGCAGTCGGCCAGCTTGCCGGGCAGGCCCAGGCCGTCCATCACGCCCTTGCGGCGAGTCAGTTCGCGCGCCTTGCGGGCGGCTTCGCGGGCACGGGCGGCCTCGACGATCTTGCCGCAGATGATCTTGGCGTCGACCGGGTTCTCGAGCAGGAAGCTGTTGAGCGCTTCGGCCAGCACTTCGTTGACCACCGGGCCGATCTCGCTGGAGACCAGCTTGTCCTTGGTCTGGCTGCTGAACTTCGGATCGGGCAGCTTCACGCTCAGCACGCAGGTCAGGCCTTCGCGCATGTCGTCGCCGCCAGTCTCGACCTTGGCCTTCTTGGCCAGTTCGCTCTGCTCGATGTACTGGTTCAGCGTGCGCGTCATCACCTGGCGCAGCGCGGTCAGGTGGCTGCCGCCGTCACGCTGCGGGATGTTGTTGGTGAAGCACTGCACCGTTTCCTGGTAGCTGTCGTTCCACTGCATGGCGCATTCGACGGTCATGCCGTCCTTTTCGCCGATCGAGTAGAAAGCGTGCGGGTGCAGCACGGTCTTGTTGCGGTTCATGTATTCGACGAAACCGCGCACGCCGCCGGAATAGGCGAAGTTCTCTTCCTTGCCGGTACGGCGGTCGATCAGCACGATGCCGACGCCGTTGTTGAGGAAGCTCAGTTCGCGGATGCGCTTGGCCAGGATCTCGTAGTGGAACTCGATCAGGCCGAAGGTCTCGGTCGAGGCCAGGAAATGGACTTCGGTGCCGCGGTGCTCGGTATTGCCGGTCACTTCGAGCGGCTTCACCGCCACGCCCTGGCGGAATTCCATCTGGTGGACCTTGCCGTCGCGGCGGATGGTCAGGCGCAGCCAGTCGGACAGCGCATTGACCACCGAGACGCCGACGCCATGCAGGCCGCCCGACACCTTGTAGCTGTTCTGGTCGAACTTGCCGCCGGCGTGCAGTTCGGTCATGACGATCTCGGCGGCCGAGCGCTTGAACTCGTCGTCTTCCTTGATCGCGGTCGGGATGCCGCGGCCGTTGTCCTCGATCGAGATCGAGTTGTCGGGATGGATGATGACCTTGATGTCGTTGCAGTGACCGGCGAGCGCTTCGTCGATGGCGTTGTCGAGCACTTCGAACACCATGTGGTGCAGACCGGTGCCGTCCTGCGTGTCGCCGATGTACATGCCGGGACGCTTGCGGACGGCCTCGAGGCCCTTCAACACCTTGATACTGTCTGCGCCGTATTCCTGATCGCTCATCTTCCCATCCACCTAGACTTGTGCCGCCAAAAAGCCCAAGCCGGCCATTATGGCCGGCCCGGCTTTGTCTTGCCCAGCTTTAAATGCGCATCGGCATCACGACGTACTTGAAGTTCGGCTCGTCCGGCACGGTCACCAGCGTCGAGCTGGTGGCGTGGTCGCCGAAGGCGAACACCAGTGCGGTCTTGTCCAGATTGGTCAGTACGTCGAGCAGGTAGCCGATGTTGAAACCGATGTCGAGCGGGTCGCCCTGGTAGGCGATCTCGAGTTCTTCGGTGGCTTCTTCCTGCTCGCTGTTGTTGCAGATGATCTTCAGCGTGCCGTCGCTGAGCACCAGCCGTACGCCGCGGAATTTCTCGTTCGACAGGATGGCGGCGCGCTGCAGCGAAGCGAGCAGCTGGGCGCGATCGAGCGGGACCAGTTTCTCGTTGCCGACCGGAACCACGCGGTTGTAGTCGGGGAACTTGCCGTCGACCACCTTGGAGTGGATCACGATGTTGCCGAAGGCGAACTTCACCTGGTTCTGCGCGATCTCGATGCTGACTTCGTCGTCGATGTCGGCCAGGAGCTTGTACAGCTCGACGATGGTCTTGCGCGGCAGGATCACCTCGTTGCGCTCGACTTCGTTCTCGAGTTCGCTTTCGACGAAGGCCAGGCGATGGCCGTCGGTGGCCACCAGCTTGAGCGACTTGCCCTCGGTGACCATGAACAGGCCGTTGAGGTAGTAGCGGATGTCCTGATGCGCCATCGCGTACTGCACGCGTGCGATCAGCGCTTTCAGCTGGCTCTGCGGCAGGCGGATCACGCTCTTGACGTTGTTGTCGATGGCCAGGCGCGGGAAGTCCTGTGCCGGCAGGGTCTGCAGGTTGAAGCGGCTCTTGCCGGCCTTCACCGTCAGGCGGCTGTCGTCCTGGTCGAGCGTGACGGTGGCGCCGTCGGGGATGGCGCGCAGGATGTCCTGGAATTTCTTGGCCGAGACCGTCAGCTGGAAATCGCCGCCTTCACCGTGGTTCTGCTCTGTGGTGATCTGGATCTCCAGGTCGGTGGCGAGGAAGGTCAGCAGACCGTCGTGCTTGGCGATCAGCACGTTGGACAGGATCGGCAGCGTGTGGCGTCGTTCGACGATGCCGGTCACGGTGGCGAGCGGTTTGAGGAGCGAATCGCGTTCTGCTTGTATCAGCAACATAGTTGAGTAGTTCCTGAAGATAGATAAATAAAGGGTCGCGATTTCTGTGGAGAACCCGATTTCCTGTTTCGCATCAGGGCCTTGCCGGGTTTTTCCGCTGTGGACAGGTCTGCATTGGGGTTGTGGGCCGATTGTGTCGAAATTTCCGGCTGTGGGCCAACGCAGTGCTTATCCACATTTTCTGCAGTCTTATACAGGCCTCAGTTGCGCAGGATCTGGGCCAGCACGTTGTAGTCGTGGTTCATGTTGCTGTCGCTCTGCCGCAGCGATGCGATGGTCTTGCAGGCGTGCAGCACGGTGGTGTGGTCGCGCCCGCCGAACGCCTCGCCGATGGCCGGCAGGCTCATCTGGGTCAGGTCCTTGGCCAATGCCATGGCGATCTGGCGCGGCCGGGCGATGTCGCGCGTGCGCTTCTTCGAGTGCATGTCGGCGATCTTGATCTTGTAGAAGTCGGCCACGGTCTTCTGGATGTTCTCGACCGTGATCAGTTTGTTGCCGGCGGCCAGGATGTCCTTCAGCGCTTCCTTGGTCAGTTCGAGCGTGATCTGTTCGCCGGTGAAGCGCGAATAGGCCAGTACGCGCTTGAGGGCGCCTTCGAGCTCGCGCACGTTGGAGCGGATGTGCTTGGCGACGAAGAAGGCGACCGTGTTGTCGAGCTTGAAGCCCTCGGATTCGGCCTTCTTGTGCAGGATGGCGACGCGCATCTCGAGTTCGGGCGGCTCGATCGCGACGGTCAGGCCCCAGCCGAAGCGCGAGATCAGCCGGTCCTCGATGCCCTCGATTTCCTTCGGGTAGCGGTCCGAGGTGATGATGACCTGGCGATGGCCCTCGATCAGCGCGTTGAAGGCGTAGAAGAATTCTTCCTGGGTGCGGTTCTTGCCCGAGAAGAACTGGATGTCGTCGATCAGCAGCAGGTCGAGCGAGTGGTAGTAGCGCTTGAACTCGTCGAAGGCCTTGTGCTGGTAGGCCTTGACCACGTCGGCGACGTAGCGCTCGGCGTGGATGTAGCGGATCTTGGCTTCGGG